>JBEEMZ010000058.1:0-21224 GCA_041192405.1 Bacteroidota bacterium
GCATCCGTTTCTAAATTTGGATAGAAGAAGACCGTTTCATTCAGATTCGTGCGAATTTGAACGCCAGAAAGGTCATTTCCTTTATTGGTAGGTTGATTTGGCGCAGGAGCATTCGGTTTTTCAGCAGTATTTGCGCCTAATTTAACCGAATCAGCCGATAAGGAGGCATCATCGGATGCGGGGGCTGACGCTTTTGCTTTTTTAGGCGCGGACGCAGGAGCAGGCATTGCCATTGTTTCGGTTGCCATCGTTGGTTGCGCCATCCTCGACATCATAACGCGACCGCCACGACTGTAACGGTCAAAACCACCACCAGATGAAAAATCAAAACCAAACCAATTCCAAAAACGATACTGTTTAATCGCTTCTTCAATGGTTTCGCTGCTTTGCTCGCTGTAAAATAAATTTGCAAAAGCCTGTTTAACCGTCGCATCATTGAAACCTAAACTGGCATAATGAGTACCATAAAGGTTTAAATTCCAATTGTTTACGGCAAACTTATCTAAGGAAGCATCGTACATTGCTGCCACCATTTCAGCCGCGAATTTATCTTTATTTTTGCCCGAAATTTTAATTTTCCAAGTTTCGTCTTGACCAGGAGCCAACTTATCTCTAAAAGTCAAATATTCAAAAGTTAATTCTTTATTCGTCCAAGGGACTTCAATTGTACGGACTTCATGGTACGAACGACCATTTTTAACACTATTTAAATGGTAAAAAATGTTGCCTCTATCCTTCTCGGTAATCGTAAAATCAATTTTTTCTAATTTTTGCAAAGTCGTCCAGCGACTTTCAACGATTTTGCCATCTTTTTCCAACTCAATCAACATCGGCAAACGGGTTTCAGAAGTGCCTACATACATTTCCCCGCGTTCCGTTGGTTCAAAAGTCGTTTTTTCTAACAATGTAAATTGCGTCCCTGTGAACGGGATTTGTTTTAAATCCAAATCGTATAAAGTGAAAAATTTCACCATTTCAATCGCTTCTCCATACGCATCTTGGGTTTTGAAGGTCACTTTATAAGTGCCAGTTTCCCAAGTTTTGATGTTTTCGATTTTCAAATCGTTGCTACCACCTAATTTTGTTTCAAACTTTTCATCCAAAACGGTCTTCTTTTTAACCCATTCTGGCTTCAAATCTTCATTTTTATACGCATAATTGGGGAAATCGCGTTGAAAATCGTTTTTCGCCATCAAATACATATCAGGTTTTTCCCACAATCGAGTCACATGATTTTGACTCGGTGGAGTCACTAAATCAATGGTAATTTTCCCTTTGGAACGCTCAAACACTCCATTTAAATTTGTCGTCGTAATAGCAAATGGTTTGAAATTTTTGCGATTGATTTGCTCAGGCACTTGAATATCGGCACGTAAGGCAATCGAACCGACTGAAACCGAAGTTTGAGTTGAATGCGTTTCGCCCGTAATATCGGTTACATCTGCATAAACGGTATAAGTAAATTCTGGTTTTGTTGATTTTGCGACTGTTCTATCGGGCAATGCGTTGAATTTAATCTCAAAATTACCTTCTGTATCGGTTACAGTCTCGCCAAAAACAATTTCTTGTGCCGCGCCCGCAGGTCTTGGTCTCCACCAACCCCAGCCCCAGTATGGATAACGCACCTCCCGCGTCACCCGAAACTTGACTTTTGCGCCGTCCACATTTGAACCTGCATACGCTTGGGCATTTCCTTTAACTTTTACTTCATCATTCAAGACAAAAGTACCTTCAATTGGTTTGAATTTGGTATCAAATTTCGGACGTTTATATTCCTCAACCCGAATAAATTGACGCGAATCGCCAATCGAAGACATGATACTCATATTGCCCGTCAAACCACCTGTTGGCGCAATAAAAGTGCCTTGAACGGTTCCAAAATCATTGGTTTTCAACGATAATTCAGCAATTTTTTGATAATTGACATCAAAAAAGGTCACTTTAATCGCCTCTTTTTTCAAAATGCGCGGCACTCCGTCGCCATCCGTTTCCAAAGCAATCGCCTTAAAATGCACTGTTTGACCTGGGCGATAAATGGCTCTATCTGTGAAAAAGTGCGTTTGACGCGACTTTTTGCGTTCATTTTTGTAAAAATAATCCGAATAACCATCTCCTGTTAACAAGGTATCCGCGCCCCGAATCAATTTCACTTTAAAATAATGATTTCGCGCACCACCCAAAGTCGGCAACACAAAACCACGTTCGTCACTCACATCCGAACCAATTTTAACAGATTTATTTTTCCGCGTATTATAATCGTACTCATCCACCCAAAATTCTGCTGTAACGCCTTTCAACGGCTCGCCCGTCGTGCGGTCTGTGATGACAAATTCATTTTTAACATTATTATTTCGATGCCAATACGCCATATCCGACACATGCGTAAAAACATAATGCACTTTGCCACCTGATTGGTTTGAAAAAGCTGGATTGTCAGAAACCATTATCAAAAAATAACCATACGGTAGCGGGTCAATTTTAAATTCTGCGGTGTGCGTCCGAAAATCGCCCTCATTGGGTAGCGTTTGTTCACCCTTTTTTAAATATGGTAAACTATTATAATACGCAAGTCGTTGATTATCATCTTGAAAATTTTGTTCTTCGTTGCGGTCGTAATAACGAATCGTTTTGAAATAAAAATTAGTTGCATTTTTAAAACCCAATAAAGCTAAAATGGGTTTGTTTGGAGCATTGACTTGTTCGGTTTTCAAGTCAAAAGAACGCGCCGTAATGCTCTGAATCAAACCGCGACAGGCATTCGATTCATGCGCGGTCGGGAATTTTTGAATCGCTTTTTCACAAACCTCTTTTGCTTTTTTGTAATAATCTTTGAACAAATCATTGGGATTGCCCTGTTGATAATTTTCCGCTTTTGACTCGTAATGTCGCGCTATGCGCAATGATATTTCGACATAAGCAGGATTGTCCGCATATTGTTTTAGCAAATACTCTAAAGCATTCAAATAGGCTTCATCTTTACCATCAATCACTGCATTTTCTTTACAGAAATCCAAGCGAAGTAAATCTGCATCAATCAAAGCAGACGGGTCTGGATTTTTCAATTGATACCGCAAAATATCTTGAAACAATTGAATTGCAAGATATTTTTGAGATTGCTCATCCTTGCTTTGAAATTTAACTTTTACAAAATCGTCCGCAGGTGCGAAACACTCTTTTTGGTCGAGGTAAAATTTAAAGGCAGGTTCTGCCAAATAGGTGCGCGTATTGGTCAGAAAAGTTAAGGCGCGATGTGCTAAAAAATCATAAACGGTTGGGCGAAAAGAGTCAGAACCTGCGCTCGTGATAGCTTCTAAGTCTTTGATATTCAATGATTTAGTGCGGTCGTCATCCAACGATTCCCGAAAATATTGACCTGCTTTTGCATTCAATTTGGAAACATCCCAAGTGCGAATATCGTCATTTTTGAAATCTCCCGATACTTTAGAACGACCTTGCATTTTCCAATAATTGCCATCTAAATAGCCCGAATATAATTCGCCAAGCATGGATTGAAGCAATGGTTTTTCAGGAAAACCAGCTTTCGCAACCTCCTCTTCGAGGTGCGCAACGGCTTTGACGAAACCATCTTCTTCTAATTGAGACATGTATTTGCTCTTGTAAATCAATGTTTTAATGATTTGCGGAGCATTTTTATCGGCTTTGGCACGGGCATAAAGTCGCTCGACTTTTTCCAAAGCAGATTTCGGAAGTCCTTGATTATCAAAGCCTTCTACTTCTTGCCACTCTTTTTGGTAATCATTCATTTTCTGCGCATTCAGTTGGTTAAGCGTAAAAAAAATAGCGGTTAAAACGAACACGATTTTTTTCATAATGTGTATACTTTTTTAAAAATTTTAAACCCATAACGGTTTAAAACATGTCAAAGGTAATGGTTTAAATGGCACTAAATATTCCAAAAATCGGTTTTTTTTCCGATAATGAACGATTTGCCCAAAAAAGATGCAAAAATGCTAAGGGATTGCATCGTTGCAAACCTTATTTAACTAAATTTTAAGATTGGTTTGATACGAATTGCACAAATGAGCCCGAATTATTGGTGCGAATTCGTGTCTCACAAATATAATTAAAATAAATTCATTTTTTAACCTTTGTAAAATTTTTGTTAAAAATTAACTTAAAGTGGATAGAACCATAAAATTACTACTATTTTTGCAACGATTTTGGTTTAAACGTCATTATTTCGCAAACATTTCCTAATAACAAACAACTATGAGTCCTAAATATATTAAAAATTTAGTAGCTGCCCTCTTATTTTGTTCGATTGTTGCTCATGCGCAAAATGGTTTTAATATCGTACAATTTCCCAAAAGTATGCAGGTCATTCCGCGCAATCTTAGCACGGGCATTGGCACTTACCTTATAACAGGAAATTTACATAGAAGTTCTAACATGACGCATTTGAGACTCCATGTGCGCCGAGGCGATTCGATGGTTTTCGAGAAAATTATGGATGTTGCCTATACACGAGATAGCTTTTTATTTCAAATTCCAGTCGAAATAAAAGCAGAACTAATTGATTATCAAGTCATTTTACATGGTAAAAAAGATGGAACTTATTTTGTCTTGCGTCAAGCAGAAAAA
The DNA here is from genome assembly GCA_041192405.1 of Bacteroidota bacterium. Classification (GTDB taxonomy): domain Bacteria; phylum Bacteroidota; class Bacteroidia; order Chitinophagales; family Saprospiraceae; genus JAAFJT01. The sequence goes on from JBEEMZ010000058.1 coordinate 4,603, forward strand.
GTAGTTGCAGGCGATATAATTGTTGTGAATGGTCAATCGAATTGCATCGGGGCGATTCATCCCGAAGATGAACATCCTTTTTTGCGTTCTTACACGGCGCAATTTGGTTGGAATCGGATTGATTACACGCAGCCCGGTAAGTGGCCACCGCACTTGGCGCGGAATCTTATTGAAGACCAAAAAGTACCTGTTGCCTTGTTCAATGAAGCGATGGGTGGGGTTCCGCAAGTGGTTTTTATGAAAAATTATGGTGGCGGGATTTTTAATAATTATTTTGACTTGTTGCGTCGGTTAGAAGGGGCGGAAGTTAAAAATAAGATTCATGCTTTTATTTGGTGGCAGGGCGAATCGGATGGTTGGGAAACGGCTACCGTTGATTATAAAAAACAATTTAAAGAATTATATGCGGATTGGAAACAGGATTATAATTTGACACGAGTGTTTATGTTTCAAATTCGGTTTCGCTCGTGTACGCATACGAAACCCAATATTATGGAAGCGCAACGGCAATTATCCGAAGAAATCAATGATTTAGATATGATGAGTGTTAATAATGCACAAAGTGATGGTTGTCATTTTGCTTATCATAATGGTTATGATTCGTTGGGCAAGCGGATGTATCGGCTGATAGCGGCGCGAATTTATAAACAATCTGTTTCTAATAAAACAGCTCCTAATATAGATAAAATTTGGTTTTCGGGGCGTAATGAAATCACAATTTTGATGAAAAATATCGTTGGAAAATTGAAAATCATTGGCGAGCCGTGGAAAGATTTCGTTTGTCAAGATGGAAATGTAACGATTACAGGTTGTAGTGTTGCGGGCAATCAACTTAAAATTGCTTTTTCGGGCGATTCAACGGGTGTGAAAACGATGAGTTATTTGAGTCACGTGACGGCTGAGAATGATTGGGTTGTGAATGAATTAGGTGTTGGTATATTGTCTTTCCATCAAGTACCGATTAGCCATGAAAAACCGATTCCGCCAAAAGATAGTGTAACTTATTCAGTATCACCGACTTATGGAAATGATATTTTTAAAATAAATCAACCTGATTTAGATAAAAAACGGAACGTTAGTGTTTATAATGCGTTAGGGATTTTGGTTTTTGAACGAGATTGGCAAAATGGTGATGCAAGTGAGACGCTATTTAATGCGAGTGGTTGGCAAAAAGGAATCTATTTTGTTTGTTTAGCGGTAGAAAATCGGCGAAAACGGGTTTTTAAGATTTTGAAAACGGATTAAATTTATTTTAAGTCGCATTGTTGTTTTTGATTCAAAAAAATTAAATAAATTTATAAATAATTGATTATCAAAGAGTTATAATTAAAAATTAGCTCTAACTTGTGCGCGTCCTACATGTACGATGCGTATATTGCCCGTCCTGCGCCCTTCGTAACCGATATTCCATTGAATGTTACGTTTCAACGTTTTTTCTAAACTAATTTGCCACAAATAGTTGTTTCCATTTTGCAAACCTTCGAGTAAAGCAAATTCAACTGGAATATTTTTCGCGCCTTGATACGTTACCGCAATGTACGAAACTTTGCTGCGCAACTGTGTTGTATTGGCTTGATTGTAAGTAACTTCTAATGAAAAATCATGATTTTCAGCAGATTCGCCCTCCATTTTAGCCAAATTGATGCCGTAACGGTACTTATAAGCAAAAACACCTCGAAAACTTCGCCCCGTTTTGCCTTGACTCGACGCAAGCCAAGTCAATTGAGGTTCGATTTTTTGAAATAAAAGGTTGTAATTTCGATTCAAAAAGGCTTCTGAACGATTATTCTGGGTTCCTTTTGCGAAAAAACCTTGAAAAGTTATTTTATTCGTAACATTCCAACGGGGGCGAAAAAAATATTCTGTTTTGCCGCGCTCCTCAAAACCTGTAGCTAAAACAATTCGATTTCGAGATTCAATTTGACCCATTTCGGCATCAAAGATTGGATTGCTTCTATTGAAAATCAATGAGTTACGAATATTTTGACTTAAACCAACCAACGAAATATCTGGAATTTGCAATTCAAAAGGGTTCCACTGAGAAACGTCAGGCGCGTCCGCACGCACACGGCGATTGATTTGAAATGTGTGTAAAGTCGAAAAACGACTCACTCCATTGCGCCATTTTTTTTGAAATCCTTTCAAAACTGCTGTGTCTGACCAAAATAAACGCGGCTCTGTTCTCAAACTTTGATTGAATTGCACATTATTCGTGCGCACAAAATTGCCCGTCAACAACGTTACGCGCACATAATCGGCTTGGTCAGGGAAAGGCGATATTTCAAATTCATCCAATTGTGGAATCGTGTCATTATTCCGATTTTTCCAAACATATTGTCCCTCGCCAGGACGCACTTTGATGTATTGAAATTCGGTTTTTTGCTCCTGCCCCGACCCAATTTCATAAAAAGTATTGCCCGAAACCACTTTTTTAAACCAATTAAAATTATAATCGAATCGCCCAAGATAGGTTTTTTGTGGTTTTAAGTTCGTGCGAGTCGAATCCAACACTTGCAAATGCCGATAGGTCAATGTCCAATTCAATTGATTATTCTTTTGGGGAGTCAAACTTGCGTTTAAACCAAACTCTTTGACTTGTGAAAGTGGTGTAAAACCATTTTTTGTTGGAAAATAATCGTTTCGGTCTGAAAAACTTGCGGTTAAATTAGAACCATTTTTAGCTTGGGGCAACTCAATATAGTATTTTTTTAAATCATATTTAAAACTATTGCGCAATAACGTATCTTCAACAATATGTTTTCTTTGATTTTGCTCTTGTTCGATGTAAAACCCTGTTTTAAAACCATTTATAAATTTTAATTTTTTATTATCGAATTTAAATGTTTTAGAAATGTCTAAACGCGGGCGTTCAAAATTGGTATTTTCAACCGTGCTTTGTGTATTTAAACGGCTATCGCTAAGCTTCAAATTGAAACCATGATAATTAAAATTGGTATTTCCCGTATGTTTTTCGCCAGAATAATCGGAGCCGCGCCGAAAATTGGAAAAAATATACTCCGCCGCAAAATATTGATTTTGTTTCAAACGAAAATTAGCAACTGCAATTTGCTCCGCAATATCCGTTGTAGCAGCCGCAACATTCCAATCACGTGTAAATTCAGCAGGGCGATACGGATTCAATGGTTTAAAATGATTTGTTGAAAGTTCATATTTGACTTCGGATTGAAATTTCCAATCTTTTTTTTCTTTTTTTCCAAATAAAATTTCGCCCGACGCGCCTGTAAGGGCTGCGCAACCTACATTTAAAGAATCACCAAACTCCGAAAATAGATTTTTATCTTGATTGCTCAATGCCAATTCTGCAAAGACTTTAAAATTTTTATGAATTTGATAATCACCGCCAAGCGTCATTAACTGTTGTTGAACAGGCGCAATTAAAGGTTTAATCGGTTCAAAATTGCCCGAAAGCGCACCATCTCGTTGCGGCGCGACCCACTGATAAACGCGCCCATTCGCTGCCGACGGAGCTTGTATATAATTGCCTCTGCCTTGACCGACAGGCGTAAACGTAGAAAGATATAACGCAGAATCGGAATGTGTTGAATAAACCAAAATGTTTGAATAGCGCACATTTTGAACCATCGTATCTATCAATTTATACATGATTCTATCTCGATTAAAACCGTCAATAGCCTTTTTCCAACCTGCAACAACCGCATTTTCAGCCGTATTTCCCGCCAAACGCAACGATATTTTCTCCAAAGAGTCCAAATTTTGAGTTCCAGACGAATTTTTACTATCTTGCTCGCTGAAAAAATTAAACCTTAATTGAAACTTATTGTGTTTATATTCGGATTCAAAACCATACATTGTGCGCAAATAATTTTGGTCAGCAAACTCATATTCAACGATAATTCGACTATCTTTTGTAACCAATCGTTTCGCCGTAAATTGAATTTCGCCGCGATTGTAATCCATAATGTAATCCGCATCATCGCCGCGTTGCAACAAAAGTCCATCAAAAAAAACCTTTTCCGTACCCGAAAGCACAATTAAAAACGATGCCCCCGCCGTCCCCGCCAAACGATCGGGCCCTTGATTGCCTTCCTGTTGCGGCAATGTGTAGCGATTGAACTTACCTTTTGCAATGGCAGCAGCCGTTTTGACGTGGAGTGAACCTTTTTGCTCAAAATCAATATCAGTGGTGAAGACTCCGCCTTGACCCCGTTTGTACAAATTCATAAAATACGACGGCGGTCGCGCCCATTCATAATCGCCGACCAATAAAATATTGTTTTTCTTCTTGATTTGAATAAAAATTTTGTCAAACTCGCGCAATTGACGTGTATTACCTTCTGCTTGTAATGGAATTTGATTATCAGTGATGACCGCTGAAATTTCTAAATCTTGTGCAATTTTACCCGCCATTTGTAGGTTGAAGGCAGAATTGACGACTAAATTTTGAGCATTTCCAACCGAAATCCCTCGCGCAAACGAACCTGAATAATTTAAACTTTTAGTGTCAAATAGATTATCTGATTGCGAAAAATTATCAGGTGCGTAATCGTATTCAATTGGGAGACCGCCCACCATTTTAGGTCGAATCTGAGTAGAATCCAAACGGCGGCGCGGCATTGACAGCAAATAAGGCAAAACACGATATTCAATATGCAAGATTTGAGGACTTAATGTATCATGGATTTTTTTTAAAATGAGATTATTTTTGACATAGAAATCACTTGTTTGATACGTGCCTTTGAGGATTTTAAGCGATTGCGGAACAATACTTAATGAATCTTTTATAAGTGTATCTGATTGTAAAACAACGATTTGATTGCGCAATGTTCTTATGGGCATTTGAGCAATCGCGTCGGGTAACAGGTTGAGCAAACCATTCAAAACGCAAAGCCAACGGATGATATAATAAAATGATTTTCGGATTCGATGCACGTTGATTCGTATTTTTCACAAAAATAACATTCAATGCGTCTTATTTTCAAAAAAAATGCGTCTATTTTGCAAACTTGCAAATAGACGCACTTTTTAAATCATAAGAACTGTCTGTTTTGAAGCTTGTTATTAGAACATTAACAGGGCGACTAATACTAATAAAAGAAAAAGCGTCAAAAAGGCGATCGGGGAACGCCTTTTTGACGCTTTTGACAAAATGTAATTTGGAGAAAAGCGTCAAAAGGTGTTTTTTTCAAAACAAAGTATTGCAAAAAGCATCAAAAAAGCGATCGGGGAACGCCTTTTTGATGCTTTTGACAAAATGTAATTTGTCAAAAGCGTCAAAAAAGCGTTCGGGGAACGACTTTTTAACGCTTTTGACAAAATGTAATTTGGAAAAAAGCCTTAAAAAGCAACTTAATATAAAAAACTTGTGTTTTTCGGTGAATTATTTAAAATTTTATTTTATAAAATTACTTTAATGCCATTTATAAAATGGATTTGCACCCAAATTTTATTTTGCACTCAAATTATGCACTTTCATCAATGGCTTCCAATAAAATCTTGCAAGCCCTTTCAATTTCATCCTTCGTAATCGTCAAAGGTGGCGCAATTCTCAAACATTTATTGTTAAACAAAAACCAATCGGTCAACAATCCGTTTTGTAAACAACGTGCAATCACTTTTTGAACCATATCAAAATCCGCTAATTCAACAGCGAGCATTAATCCGCACCCACGAACCGTTTTAATCAACGGATGTTTTAATTTATTTTGAAACAAAAGCGATTTTTCTGAAACTTTTGTGATTAAATTAGTTTCTAAAAGCGTTTTTAAGGTCGCAAAAGCGGCAGCGGCACTTAATGGATGCCCACCAAAAGTTGTAATATGTCCCAAAATAGGTTCATCCATTAATGAAGACATTATTTTTTTTGATGATATGAATGCGCCAATGGGCAATCCGCCGCCAAGTCCTTTCGCGCTTAACAATACATCTGGAATCACATCATAAGATTGAAATGCCCAAAGTGTGCCTGTTCGACCCATGCCTGTTTGGATTTCATCAAAAATTAAGAGCGTTTTAGTTTCATTACAACGCTGTCGAAGCGCGTGTAAATACCTTGTTGTGCTTGGAAAAATGCCCGCTTCTGCTTGAATGACTTCAATGATAACGGCTGCAGTTTGAGTAGTAATTTTACTCAAATCGTTTAAATAATTATACTCAATATGTTGAATATTAGGCAATAAGGGTCTAAATGATTGTGTGAAATAAGTGTCACTATTCAAACTCATCGCGCCTTGCGTACTGCCATGATACGCATTATATGCGGAAATAATTTCAGTTCGACCTGTGAAACGTTTGGCGAGTTTCATCGCTCCTTCAACGGCTTCCGTTCCAGAATTGGTGAAATAAACGCTATTTAAATTTTCAGCCGTATTTGCTGCTAAAAGCGTTGCCAATTGCACCTGCGGCGATAACACAAATTCGCCATAAACCATTGTATGCCAATACTTTGAAGATTGTTCTATGACCGCATTCAGCACCGCAGGATGCCGATGCCCAAGCGCACTCACGCCGATGCCTGCAATCAAATCCATATATGATTTACCTTGCGTATCATACAAATAAAGCCCTTCGGCGCGTTCAATTTCGAGCATTAATGGGAACGCGCTGGTCTGGGCAACATGTTTTAAAAATAATTGTCTTTGCGAAAGCATCGTCTTAAAAATTGAGTTTATAAAACAATTGGCTTAAAAATTGTTTTATAAAGGTTTGATAATCAAGTTATTATAAATAAATTTGGAAGTCTGTAAATTAATTCGTACTTTTAACACTTTATCAACTTTTTTAACGTTGAAAACAAAAGGCGAAAAAAACGACTTTTTTTTCGTTCTATCAAAGATAACATCCATTTTACCATATTAAAATTTCGTCCACATTATCGTGAAACATATTTTTTACATCTTTTTACTCGCTCAAATCATTGGTTTTGGAGCTTGCAAGACGGACACAGAGCGCATTTTGCCCGTTCGGTACACCGTACAAGGCATTGACATCTCGCATCATCAAGGAAAAATTCGTTGGGACACCGTCGCGGAACAAAATATTCAATTTGCTTTTATGAAGGCGACCGAAGGCAGACGACATCTTGATAGCATGTTTAATCGGAATTGGGCGGAAGCCAAACGCGTTAAAATTAAACGGGGCGCGTATCATTTTTTTCGTCCTTCGCTGCCCGTTGACGAACAGGCACGGAATTATATCAATAATGTTATTTTGGAATATGGCGATTTGCCGCCTGTTATTGATGTGGAAGTCACCGATAATATGGAACGCGAGGATATTGTAAAGGTTTTAAAAGATTTTTTGCAATTGATTAAGGCGGAATACAATATTCAACCCATTATTTATACGCCATATCAATTTTATAACAAATATTTGGCAGCTGAATTCAAAGATTATCCGCTTTGGATTGGGCATTATAGCAAAAATGAACCGCAATTAGCAGCTGGTGTTGAATGGATTTTTTGGCAATATGGCGAACGCGGGCGTTTGAGAGGCATTCGGAATTCGTATGTGGATTTGAATGTTTTTAATGGGACGTTGGATGAACTGCAACAAATGTGTATGTCAGGTGCATTATTGAGTAAAAAAAAGTTTAAAAATCCAGACTTTTGTACGACTCCGCCCGTAAAAGGACAACATATAAAAATGTAATTAGTTGGTTAGTTGGTTAGTTAGTTGGTTGGTTTTAACCAACTAACCAACTAACTAACTAACCAACTAACCAACTAACCAACTAACCAACCAACCAACTAACTAAATCATCATTACCAAGATATGAAAAAAGCGATTATTACAGGAGCAATTGGTTTAATATTTGTGTCATTGATACAAGGTCAAGGCATTGATTTTTTTCACGGCACGTTTGCACAAGCGGTCGAAAAAGCTAAAAAAGAAGATAAATTGGTCTTCATGGATGCTTTTGCAGAATGGTGCGGCCCGTGTAAACGCATGGCGGCAACCGTTTTTAAAGAAGAAAAAGTTGGAAATTTCTTCAATCAGAACTTTGTGAATGTCAAAATGGATATGGAAAAGGGCGAAGGACAAGCTCTTTCAGGCAGATTTAACGTGTCAGCATATCCGACTTTGTTGTTTATCAATGGCAAAGGCGAGTTAGTACAAGCGGGCGTTGGCGGATTGATGTCAGAAGAATTTTTGAATTTGGCTAAAAACGCATTGTCAAAAGCGGATAATGCCAAAGATTTAGAAAAAGAATACGTTTCGGGCAAGCGGGAACCTGATTTTATGGTGCGTTATGTGCGTTCCTTGAATCGTTCGGGCAAGTCGAGTTTGAAAGTTGTAAATGATTTTTTGCAGAAAAACCCTGATTTTAATCATGCGGCAGTTCTAAAAGTCATTTATGAAGGGACGACGCAGGCAGATTCAAAAGTTTTTGATTTGTTATTGAAACATTCGACGAAAATTAAAGCATTATACAGTGATGCCATGTTTCAAAGTAAAATTGAAACAGCTTGTTTGAAAACATTGGAAAATGCAAAACAATTTAAAAGTGAAGCATTATTACAAGAGGCTAAAAACAAGTTTAAACAAAATGTGCCAGAAAAATATGATGCGTTTGAAGTCGAAGCGGATATTGAGTATTATCAAACAGTAGGGGAGGTGAAGCCCTATCTGAAAGCCTGTAACACTTGCGCGAAAAAAGTGGCTAAAAATGATGCAAATCAATTATATCAATTGGCAAAACGCATGGAAACAGCATTTCCAAAAGATAAAACGGTATTGACGCAGGCGGAGAAATATGCGAGCAAAGCGGCTGAAAATGGTGGATTAGTGCATTATTATTACACCTATTCGACGATTTTGTTGAAAAATAATAAGAAAAAAGACGCGTTGACGGCGGCAAATAAAGCGTTAGAATTAGCGAAAGCGTCTCAACCTCAATCTATTCAAGGGGTTGAAAATTTGATACTTCAAATAAAAGGGTAAATAAAATTTTTGCCCCGAACGACACAAGTTAACACAAATTGTTTTTGTGAAAACGCGTGTCATTCGGGGCAAAAATCGTTTTAATCAATAAATTATGGGTTCTATTCGTTTTCTCCTCTTTTTTTTCCTGCCAAATGCGCTGTTTGCGCAGTCGAATACTCTGACAGGCATTCAATTTATCCATGAAAATTGGCGCACTGCTTTGGATAGTGCTAAAAAAAAGGATAAATTGATTTTTTTAGATGCTTACACCGCTTGGTGCGCACCTTGCAAAGCGATGAATCGAGATGTTTTTACGAAACAAAATGTTAGTAATTTTTACAATCAGCAGTTTATTAATGTCAAAATGGATATGGAAAAAGGAGATGGTGTTGCGCTTGCGATGGCGTATCAAGTGAAAGCCTATCCCACTTTTTTGTTTATAAATGCGGATGGTAAAGCGGTGCATCGGGCAGTCGGCTATCAAGAAGTAGATGCGTTTTTGAAACTTGGTCAGGCGGCTCTGAATCGGGAAGTGCGGCTTGGGGCATGGCATGAACGTTTTACAAATGGTGACAGAACGCCCGTATTCTTAAAAGATTATATTCAAAAATTAACGGAAGCGTTAGACCCGAAACGTTTGCAAATTACTGAAATTTATTTGAATACGCAACGCGATTGGCGCACTCATTCCCATTTAGACCTCATTTATCGCATGGTTGAGACGACTGAAACGCCTTTATATCGCTTTTTGGTGCAGAATAAAGATACTTTTCAGTTTATTTTTGGCAAATCGGATGTGGATATTAAAATTCAAAATATATTAAGTGAGACGCTGCATAATGAAAAAAAAATGCCTTCGTTGCCCATCGCTGATTCTTTGATTGCGTTGACCTACCCGAAACGGGCTAAACAGATGTTTGCCAATTATCAGATGATTTATTATCGAATGAAGGGCGATAGACCGAATTATGCGACAGCAGCCGTCAATTATTTCAAGCAATTTGATGATAGTGCAGAAGAATTAAATGAAACAGCTCAAACTTTTTATGAGGTCATTGAAGACCCTAAAATGTTGTATAAAGCGACTAAATGGGCAAAAAAAGCGTTGGATAAAGAAAAAAAACAAATGTACTTTTTGACTTTGGCGCAATTGTACGTGAAAACAGGGGACAAAAAATGTGCACAAAAGGTTTTAAATCAAGCGATTGAACATAGTAAAAATACAGGTGAGCGACATGATGAAGCTGCCGAATTATTAAAAACGATTCAATGAGGTTAGTTCGTTTCCAGCAGATGACAATCGTAAAAAAACTTGCTACTCCTTCCAAAAAGTCGTGTAAATAGTGGTTAAAATTTTGGAAATAGGATTTTCCCGCTACCTTTGCGTTCCAAATCAAACGATTTCGGATTGTGAATTGCGGATCGCGGATTTAGCTTTGCTTCTTCCGAACTTTTAGGGACGCTAAATCCACAATCCACAATCCACAATCCGAAATCCACAATCCGAAATCGTTATGTCTGGTAGTACTTTTGGTCAACTGTTTAAAATCACTACTTTTGGGGAATCGCATGGTCGCGCTGTTGGGGTGACGATAGATGGTTGCCCTGCAAATTTGGTGGTGAATGAATCTTTTATTCAATCGGAATTAGATCGTCGGCGACCTGGACAATCTAAAATCGTCACGCAACGCGATGAATCCGATACGGTTCAAATATTGTCAGGTGTTTTCGAAGGCAAAACAACAGGACATCCGATTGCAATGGTCATTTTCAACGAAGACCAACGTTCCAAAGATTATTCGCATATTGCCGATAAATATCGCCCCTCTCATGCTGATTTCACATATCAAGCCAAATATGGGATTCGAGATTATCGCGGCGGGGGGCGTTCCTCTGCTCGAGAGACGGCTGCAAGAGTTGCAGCAGGTGCGATTGCGAAACTTTTATTAGCGAATGCAGGGATTCAAATCCATGCGTATGTATCACAAGTAGGTACTATTCAATTAGATAAAGATTACAAAAAATATAATTTATCTAACATTGAAGCGACACCTGTGCGCTGCCCCGACCTTGAAGTAGCCGCAAAAATGATTGATTTGATACAAATGGTTAAAAAAGCAGGCGATACCATCGGCGGCGTTACGACCTGTGTGGTCACGGGTTGCCCTGTTGGACTGGGCGAACCTGCGTTTGATAAACTTCATGCCGATTTAGGCAAAGCCATTTTAAGTATTAATGCGTGTAAAGGTTTTGAATATGGCAGTGGTTTTGATGGCGTTACGATGCGCGGCAGCGAGCATAATGACCCTTATTTCATTGAAAATGAAGTAGTTAAGACAAAAAGTAATTATTCGGGTGGCATTCAAGGTGGCATCAGCAATTCGATGGATATTTATTTTCGGGCAGCGTTCAAACCCGTTGCAACCATTATTCCTGCACAAGCGTCGGTGAATCAAGCGGGCGAATCTGTAACCGTTGTCGGGCGCGGGCGACATGACCCGTGTGTATTGCCGCGAGCTGTGCCAATTGTAGAGGCGATGGCGGCATTAGTATTAGCCGATCATTGGCTGCGACAGCGCGTCGCACAAGTATGAATGATGAATATGAAAAAAAGGCACCTCTTGCAGCGCAAAATTTTCCGAATTGTTTTGGATTTTATGCACTAAATATTCATCATTTATCATTCATCATTTAATTTAATGTAATTCGTATATGACTGAAACACAAGAGAATAAAGAAATAAAAACCATTGTTCATCGAGATATAAGTTGGCTATCGTTTAATTATCGGGTCTTGCAGGAAGCAAAAGATCCTGCGGTTCCATTGTTTGAACGCATTAAATTTTTAGCCATTTATTCCTCGAATTTGGATGAATTCTATCGGGTGCGCGTGGCGCAACATCGGAATTTAATCCGCATTGGCAAGAAAACCAAACGCGAATTGGATTACAAACCCAAAGAGGTTTTAAAAGAAATTCATAAATTAGTTAATAAGCAGCAAGAAGAATTTAGTGAGATTTTTGAAACTCAAATGATTCCTGCATTGCGGCAAAACCATATTCATATTATTCGGCGTTTGGATATGACGCAGGAGCAAGAATCTTTTATTGAAAATTATTTTCAAGATAAATTGTTGCCTTTTGTACAACCTGTGTTATTAGTTAAGAATAAAATTCGAATTTTTCTAAATACGGGCGCATTATATTTGGGTATTGCAATGAATGCCAAAGAGCGTTACACCGCGCCAACGGAATATGCGATTATTAAAATCCCGTCGGATTACCTACCGCGTTTCGTAGAATTGCCTTCTCAAAATGGAAGACATGAACTTATTTTATTAGATGATATTGTGCGGCATAGTGTCAGTTGGATGTTTCCTGGTTACGTGATTGAGGATACTTATTCCATTAAATTGACGCGAGATGCCGATTTATATATTGATGATGAATTTTCAGGTGATTTGATTCAAAAAATTAAGGCGAGTTTGCAGAAACGCAATGTTGGTCCTGCATCTCGATTCGTTTATGATAGAACGATGCCTCGACATTTTTTAGATTATTTGTCAGATATGTTTGGTTTGGACAAATATGACATTCATCCAGAAGGGCGTTACCACAATAATTTCGATTTCTTCAAATTTCCTGATTTTGGCATTACGTCCTTGAAATACGCACCATTGCCGCCGTTGCCATTCCGCCCCTTGCAAAATTCGAATGATTTTTTTAGAACCATTGCTGAACGAGACCGAATGATTCATTTTCCTTATCAGAGTTATGAATCAGTGATTCGCTTTTTTGAAGAGGCTGCAACAGATCCTGCGGTAACGCATATTAAAATTGTTCAATATCGGGTTGCGCGCAAGTCGCGTATCATGCAGGCATTGATGACGGCGGTGCGCAAAGGCAAACAAGTAACGGTTTTTATTGAAGTGAAGGCGCGTTTTGATGAGGAAGCGAATTTAAAATGGGGCGAAATGTTACAAGATGCAGGTGTTACGGTTCATTATAGTATGCCTGGTATTAAAGTGCATTCTAAATTGGCGATGGTTCGACGAGTTGAAACGATTGATGAGGTGGAAAAAGTACGTCGTTACGCCTATTTAAGTACAGGTAATTTTCATGAAGACACCGCAAAAATTTATAGTGATTTTGGACTTTTTACCGCAGATGAGCGTTTGACAGAAGAAATGAGCCGTATTTTTGCCTATTTGGAAAATCCTGCTAAGAAGCCGACCCGCAAATTTAAACATTTATTAGTGGGGCAATTCAATTTGCGGGATGGTTTGGTTGATAAAATCAATCAAGAAATTTTGCATGCAAAACAAGGCAAAACGGCACGTATTCTATTGAAAATGAATAGTTTAGAAGATAATGTAATGGTTGAAAAATTGCATGAAGCCTCGAATGCAGGGGTTGAAATTCGGATGATTATTCGTGGGATTTGTACGTTAATACCGAATATTCCTCAATGGAGTGAAAATATTCATATACATAGTATTGTAGATAGGTTTTTGGAGCATGCGCGGGTTTTTGTTTTTCATAATGAGGGGGCAGAAGAAATTTACTTGTCTTCGGCGGATTTTATGTATCGAAATTTGAGTGCACGCGTTGAAACGACATTCCCTGTTTATGATGAAGAAGCAAAAAAAATGATTCGTCAAGTACTTGATTTTCAATGGAATGATAATGTGAAATCGCGTTATGTCAATGGTATTCAAGATAATACGTATGTAAAAAATGATAATCCATTCGCCATTCGAGCGCAACATGAAACTTATTTTTACTTAAAGGATAGATAGATGTGGATTTATTGGATTCTTTGGATTGGATTGTACAATAAATCCAAAGAATCCACATCTTACAATTTAACAAATTTCAAAGGTACATTTCGACCTGTTCCTTGATTGGTTTGAATGAAATACACGCCAGAGGCGGCACCTTCAAAATCAAATGGAAAACGATTTGTCCCTTTTTGTACTTGCAGCAATTCAGTTCTCACCTTTTTGCCCGTGAAATCGTAAAAATCAAATATAATTTCTTTATCAATAATGCTTTCCAACTCAACAATAACCAAATTTTCAGTCGGATTTGGCATAATTTGTTGCACGACAATCGGAATTTGCTGCGTCGGACTCCATTTAACCGCAAATTGTTGTGGAACGCTTGAATTCAAGGTCACAGTGGCAACATTATTAGAAACCGTCATATCTATTGGTAACGATTCCAATAAAGTTGCGGTTGCAACAATTGGACTCGTCGCATTTAAAACAAAAAGTGGCAATTCTAAAGTCGCTGTCGAATTGGCTGCAAGTGTTGGAATATTCCATTCAAAACATTGTATTGCCGCAGGACACCATTGCCGCCAAATCCCTTGTGAAACTGTAAATGTACCACCTGTAACTGTTTGATTTGGGAATGGAAATTTAATTTTTACGTTAGAAAACGCCGTAGAAGCATTGTTTTTAGCAAAAATTTTAAAATTGACGGTCGAATAAGGGCGAAAAGTGCTTGGCATGGCGGTCATTGTGATTGAAATATCACTACTTGTTTGCAACGTACCTTCTTCAATATTCACATGATAATCTTCTACTTCGCCGCCACTAAACGTCTCGCAAGGCGTTGGATATGCACCCGATTTAAGACTTATCCGCATTCGGGTAATGCCAAGACTCGCCGCCATAGGTATCAAAACAGCAGAATTATTGAGAAATGCGCCTTGTCCTTCTAATACTTTTTCGTTATCTTCAAATAAATTGTTTTTATTAAAATCAATCCAAGCCCGACAATATTGGGTTGCAGCCCGACCCGACCAACTGCCAGAAGCCGTAACGCGTAATGGATAAGTTGCTCCACGAGCGACATTTGTACTCAAATTAGTGAAATCGGAGTAGCCTAATGATGCGAAATTCTTAAATTTATCACTTATATTGTTGATACCGTTAAACTGAATGTTGGAAATCCAGTCTTCCCAAGGCGCAGCAGATTTGGAAACGCAATAACCAACAGGTTGTGGTGAATGATACGTAAATTCTAAAATGCTTCCTTTATTGGGTGGGTCAATCGTTGTGCCTGCTGTCGGACCCGAAGTTTGACCTTCTGAATCACAACTTATATAAATTTTTGTACCATCTTGTGAAATCGCAATATCTCGAAAACGCCCCATATCCGCAAAAAAAGGCAAGGTATCACTCACAACACCCGTACCTGTGGCATCCAATTGAAGCCGATAAACGCGCCGCCGTTTCAAACTCGTTATTAAAATGGAATTTTGCCAACCTGGAATCGCGGTAGAATTGTAAAAATCAATGCCAGAAGGCGCAATCGAATTCCATGATAAGAAATAATTGTTCACAGGAATCGTATTATCCACATAATTTTGATAAATCCCTCGAATATTTACATTACTCTCTGGAAAAAACGATTTCAATGGGTCTCTATAAGTCGAACCAATAGCAGCAGCATTATTTTGTTCGCTCACAATGCTCGGAACGCCCGTCCCAAATCCAACTGCCGCACCATTATAATTGCCGTCCGCCAAACCCGCAATCAATGGAAATCCATAATTAGAACCTCGTTCAATCAAATTCAGTTCATCATCCGAGTAGGGACCATGTTCTGATTCGTACAATTTGCCATTCCCAAACACCAATCCTTGCGGATTTCGATGTCCATAAGACCAAATCGCATTGCCAAACGGGTTATCATTTGGATTCCATTTATCAAAAACACCTAAATCGGTATCAGGTTCGAGATTA
The DNA here is from genome assembly GCA_041192405.1 of Bacteroidota bacterium. Classification (GTDB taxonomy): domain Bacteria; phylum Bacteroidota; class Bacteroidia; order Chitinophagales; family Saprospiraceae; genus JAAFJT01. The sequence goes on from JBEEMZ010000058.1 coordinate 20,260, forward strand.
AAACGGAGTATTTTACCTTCATAAAAAAGAGTGGATTGTGCGTGATTGACACGATTCGCATTGCCAAATTGACCCGCGCCCATATCACCAACGCCGTAAAATAAATAAGGTGTGCCATTGATTTGACCAATCGTCATGCGTCCGCCATTGTGGTCAGTGCTGCCTGGAATGGTGTCACAAAGAATCGTTTCATTTGTAAGTATTTGTAAATCAGCATTATACGTATAACGAACTACTTTGGTTTTAAAAAAACAGCCATCTGTACCAGTTTGGCAGCCATCAAAACGATACACATACGCCAAATAAACATAAGGTTTTCCCGTCAACAATTGAGGATGCAACGCCAAACCCATTAAACCGCCTTGTGGCGAAACGGGCGGAAAATTTGCAAAATTTTTATTATTGGTCAAATCTAATAGAACATTTGTCGCGCCATTTGCAGGATTCACCCGCGAGACTTTGTAACCACGAGCTTCGGTCGTCCATAAAAAATTATCAGGTCCGTAAGTGATTTCCCAAGGCATCAACATGCCTGTCTTAACGGTTCGCATGGTAAAAGTAGGTGTTGTTTGTGCCAAAAGGAGCTGGCAAAAACCCCCAAACCATACAAGAAGGAGATTTTTCATAGTAAAACAGGTTTGTTTTCTGTAAAAAAAATTAACCATAAAAGAACACAATGTTTGCAAAAGAGTTGAATCATTTGAAAACATTATCGCCTTTTATGGTTAAAGATTGTTTTTAATCGTTTTGTTGTCATATTTAGATTAATTTTTGATTAATTTGATTGGCCAGCATCAGCAAATCGTTGTGGGCTTTTTCCGTGTTCGGGATGGTTTCCAGACTGTACCGGCAAACCAATTCTAAATAGTGTGCCTCGTGCCATTTGAGTGTCATGGTTTTGGGTTTGGTTGTTTCATTAAACGCACACTGGTTGATTGCATACATTTTTTGCACCTTTTGAAACA
>JBEEMZ010000059.1:0-21191 GCA_041192405.1 Bacteroidota bacterium
GATTCAATATGCAAAAGCGTCAAAACGGTTAATCATCGCCTATACGAATAGCAATATTGACTTAATGCAATCGGATGGGACGGTCGAAAACCTGCCAGATATAAAAAATAATTCAAATATTTTAGGCGATAAAAGTATTAGAAGTATTTCCATAAACGGTACAGATGCCTATCTTTCCTGTGGATTTGGGCTGTCGAAGGTTGATTTGAAGCGAAAAGAGTTTGTTTTCACCACTTTTACGCCGATAAAAGTCAATTCGGCAGTGGTTTGGAATAGCTTCATTTACATGGCGACTGATAAAGGCATTTATACCGTTCCAGATGATAACACCTTGAATTTGCCCGATTTTCGCGTGTGGAGATTGTTAGGTCAGTTCGCGGGTTTTCCTGCCAATTATCAATCGAAAGCATTAACGGTTTTTAACAATCGTTTGTACGCGGACGTGAATGATACATTGGTGCAAATTTCGGCGCGCCAAACACCCACAATGGTTTATCCTGTAAGTGATTCGTTTCGGATTCAATATTTGTCAAGCGAAGGCGCGAATTTGTTAATGGGCTTATATCCAAAAAGTTATGATTATAATGGTAAAATGTTGATTTTCAATACAAATCATAGTATTAAAACCGTTAAATCGTGTGTAAGCCGCCCCCTTTATGCCGTAGAGGATGTGTACAATCGAGTTTGGTTTGCGGATGAATATAATGGGATTCGATTCACGAATGCGGATGCGACAGGTTGTAATGCATGGGAATTTAACTCGCCGATTGCACCGCAAGTCACGGATATTTCGATTAGCTCAGACCATAAAGTGTATATTCCACATGGCGGTTTGGTCGGTCCGAACCAAAATGCGTATAATCCCGAAGGTTTTGAGAGTCTGATAGAGGGCAAATGGAAACCATATAATAGTACATCTTTCCCCGTTTTGGAGGCGAAAGGGGCGCATAAAGACTGTTTGCGAACCGCAGTACATCCGAAATCGGGCAAATTATATGTTGGAACGTACTTTGGCGGTTTGATTGAGGTCGAAAACGAACAGATAAAAAACGTATATAATGAAACGAATTCTGCTATTCGCGGTGATGCAGGTTTTTCGTTTGCAAAACGAATTGGCGGTTTGGCTTTTGACAAAAATAATCATCTTTGGATTGCAAATACTGCCGCGCCAAATGCGATTGTTGTTTTAAAAAATGATGGTCAATGGCGCACGATGCGTGAAGTCGCATATAGACAATTGTTTAAAGTGATTGTGGATAATAATAACTACAAATGGTTTATTGTTTCGGGCAGTGGCAGTGGTAGCGGTGGTCTTTTGGTTTATGACGAGGGCAAAAGTGTGGATGATACGGGCGATGACCGCGTTCGATATATAGATAACTCCTTGTTACCCAATGACTTCCAAAATGCGCAAATCAATTGCGTAGCCGTAGATTTGGATGGGCGTGTGTGGGTTGGCACGAGTTCGGGCGTTGCGTATTTCGAGTGTGCGGATCCATTTAAAGATTGCAAAGGGCGGAAAGTCGTGTCTCGTTTGAATGGAATTGATGAATATTTGTTGCGTGAAAAGGATGTTCGAGCGATTGCAGTGGACGGTGCGAATCGCAAATGGTTTGGCACAACGGGCGGTATTTTTGTACAATCGCCTTCTGGTAGTGAGGCGGTTGCCAAATATAATACAAGTAATTCACCACTTTTAAGCAATATTATTACGAACTTAGCGATAAATCAGCTTACAGGTATGGTTTATATTGCAACGGATAAAGGTTTTATGTCCTTGCGAGCAGAAGCGACGGAAGGTGGCGTGATTCATAAAACGGAGGCAACGGTGTTTCCAAATCCTGTGCGTCCTGATTATGATGGCGTGATTGCGATTAATGGTCTGGCGCGAGATGCGTATGTTAAAATTGCAGATGTGAATGGAACGGTTGTTTTTGAAACACAGGCTTTAGGCGGGCAGGCGATCTGGGACGGCAAAGGCGCGGAGGGGCAACGAGTGGCAACAGGTGTTTATATGGTGATGTCGGCGAATTATAAAAATATAGAAGTTGGAGATGCAATTGTTGCTAAAATATTGATAGTCAAATAGTTATATTTTAAATTGTCATTCCGTAGGAAACCCAAAAGTTTCCTACGGAATGACAATTGCTTCGTTCCTAATTCAAATAATCCGTAATTTCGCCGCAAATTTGAATCCTAAAAATATGACTAACGGTTTAAAAATTGCTTTTGATGCAAAACGCTTGTTCCATAATCTGACAGGTCTTGGCAATTATAGCCGCACTTTGTTGGAAACATTGGTTCAATATTATCCAGAAAATGAATATCATTTATTCACAACACGAGACAGCGAATCGCCTCGTTTGGATTTTTTAAAACAAAAATCTTGTATCAAAACGCATTTGCCACAAGGCATTTATCAATGGAATCCATCTTTGTGGAGAACTTTTTGTTTAAAAAATAAGGTACCCAAATCGGGTTCAACGATTTTTCATGGTTTGAGCAATGAGTTACCAATTGGCATTGAAAAAACAGGTTTAAAAACTATTGTCACCATACATGATTTGATTTTTGAACGATTCCCCGAATATTATTCTTTTTCGGCAGTGAATGTACCGATGTATCGGTATAAATTTCGGTCAGCTTGTGAACGTGCAGATATTGTTGTGGCAGTCAGCGAGATGACAGCGCGAGATATTGAAACTTTTTATAAGATTCCACGCTCTAAAATTCGGGTAATTTATCAATCTTGCCATCCACAATTTTATAAAAATGGTTTGTTGGAAACTGAAATGCGCAAAAAAGTGTTGCAAAAATACAACTTGCCTACTGAATATATGTTGTATGTGGGGACAATTAATCCGCGCAAAAACCTTTTGACATTGTTAAAAGCGATGTGTGGTTTGCCGAAGGATTGTAATTTGGTGGTGATTGGGAATGGAACCGCTTATTTGAAACAATGTAAACAATTTGTTGTTGAAAATAAGTTAGAAAAGCGTGTTTTTTGGTTGCCGAACGCGGATTTTGTAGATTTTCCTGCGATTTATCAATCGGCGCAATTGTTTTTATTACCTTCCTATTTTGAAGGTTTTGGGATTCCGATTATAGAGGCGTTGCATTCGGGCGTGCCTGTTTTGACTTCGGAAGCATCTTGTTTTGCAGAAGCGGGCGGTGAAAATTCAATTTATTTGCCACCTGATGACGTTTATAAATGGATAGAAAATATACAAAATACATTGATTAACAATGAGTTGCGTCAAAAAATGATACATAATGGACATATTCACGTCCAACAATTTGATGAAGCGGAAATTGGTAAACAATGGTTCGAATTGTACAACTTTGTCATTCCGTAGGAAACGCAAGCAGTAGTTGCTACCTGCTTTTAAAAAATTAAAACAACAAAATGGTCTATCTAACCCGCGTCGAACGATTCAACGCCGCCCATAAACTTTGGGTAAAATCATGGAGTACCGAACAAAATATGGCTGTTTTCGGAAAATGCTCCAATAAAAATTGGCATGGTCATAATTACACCCTTTACGTCACCATCAAAGGCAAACCTGACCCTATAACAGGTTTTGTGATTGACGCAAAGGTATTGAGCCAATTGATAAAAAATGTTATTACGGAAAAATTAGATCATTCCAATTTAAATTTGGATATTGATTTCATTCCATCCGATTTGCAGCCCACCACTGAAAATTTAGTCATCCTCATCTGGCGCGAATTAGCTCCACATTTGAAAAATTGTCAATTACACTGCATCAAATTAGTGGAAACTGAAAATATTTATGCAGAATACTATGGCGAATAACCTTTAATTATAAAACATTGACAATCAATTGATAATGTCTAATAAAAAAATAGATTCTTCTAAAAATGGCATTGCCAGAGCCGATTTGGCAGCTAATTACCGCAATATTATTGAACATCTCGGCGAAGATGTAAATCGAGAAGGATTGGTCAAAACGCCCGAACGCGCTGCAAAAGCCATGCAATTCCTAACAAGCGGTTATCAAGAGGACGCTGCAAGCATTTTGCGGGGCGCGATGTTCAAAGAAGATTATCGTAACATGGTGATTGTCAAGGACATAGAAGTTTATTCTTTGTGCGAACACCATCTTTTGCCGTTTTATGGGAAGGTGCATGTGGCATATATTCCAGACGGATATATCGTTGGTTTGAGTAAAATCCCACGAGTTGTAGATGTTTTTGCGCGGCGATTGCAGGTTCAGGAGCGTTTGACGGGCGAGATTTTACACGCAATGCAGGATACTTTGAAACCTTTGGGCGTTGCAGTGGTGATTGAAGCGGCGCACATGTGCATGATGATGCGCGGCGTACAAAAACAAAATTCTTTGACAACGACTTCTGCGTTCACGGGCGTTTTCGCGCATACGGATACGCGCAATGAGTTTTTAAAACTTTTAGGTTCAAAATTGCACTAATATTTGCAAACATATAGGTACTTAGATAACATAGAAAGTTTGTTTATTTGAGAAACCTATGTCTCCGATGTACATATGTGTTTGCAAAAGTGTATTTTTGTTGGAAGATTCAATTAAATTTTTATGAATCAATTTTAAAAAGCATGAAAAAAAATTTACTTTTGCTAATAAGCAGTTTTGCTCTTTTACCCGTTGTCGCTTGGAGTCAAACGGATCCGCCTGCCAATTTGGATTGTGTGGGCGTGCGCTCTTGGATGAAGGTCAATCATTATGATGGCAAACATACAACCTTGGGCTATTCGGCGGCGCGCGGCAAAATGTATGGTTACATTGATAATAACACAAATAAGTTGACTTGTATTTATTCGGGTTATCAGCAAAATCAAACGTATGGTAATACTTCCACAAGTATTTTGCCCATCAATTGCGAACATACCGTTCCGCAATCCTTTTTTAACTCAGCTGACCCGATGGTTTCGGATATACATCATTTATTCCCGTCATACGAAACATGGAATAGCGTCCGAGCCAATTACCCGTTTGCAGACGTTCCAGACGCGTTGACAACGCAATGGATGCGTTCAAACACCAGTCAAGCGACGATTCCAACGACTTTGATTGATGAATGGGCGGAATTTAATGTCCGAAATTCGACTTTTGAGCCGCGTGAGATTCAAAAAGGCAACACGGCGCGAGCTATATTTTATTTTTATACCATGTATCCGACGCAAGCAGGTGTGATTACGCAAGTCGCGTCGCTTGAAACGTTGAAACGTTGGCATGAGCAAGATCCACCCGATTCTGTTGAAATCGAACGCAATCGCCGTACTGCATTGTATCAAGGTAATCGAAATCCATATATTGACCATCCGACTTGGGTGAATCGCGCCTGGTTTTGCGTGAGTGTGGCGGAAGATTTGCCTGAAAATACCTTAAAAATTGCGCCCAATCCGACGAGTAATGATTTGGATATTTCGTTTACATTAAAACAATCTGTAAATGCTAAGTTATTGATTTACAATTATTTCGGTCAACAAATGCAAATAATTGATGCAGGTATTTTGGCAGCAGGAATACAGAAACAGACCATTAATGTATATGATTTGCCAACAGGCTTGTATGTTTTGCAAATTGAAGCGGGTGATACGCATATTTCAAAAACGTTTATGAAACAATAAAATGACACGTATTACACGGTAGATACAAGGCATTGCCTTGTATCTACTGTAAATGATCATAAAATATTATTTTCTAATAATTTACATATTACAAATTTTAATTTAGGTGCAGTTGCCTTTGCGAGCGCAATAACCGCTTCAATCGTTGTTTCTTGAATGATATCGGGCGGAAAGCATTGATTTGAAACGACTGATATAACTAATATTTTCAAATCTGAATGCTTTGCCACAATCGCTTCTGGCACAGTGGACATACCAACTAAATCGCCGCCTATCAAATTTAGAAAACGATATTCCGAAGGTGTTTCCAAACTGGGACCTGGAAAACCAACGTACACACCTGTACATGCACGAATATGATTTAAATTGCAAATCTCTAAACCTTTGTTAATCAATATTTTATCATAAATATTTGACATGTCTGGAAATCTTACACCTAATCGGTCATCATGGTCTCCACGCAAAGGATTATCGGGCAATAAGTTAATATGATCTTTCACAAAAACTAAATCGCCCGCCAAAATATCGGCATTCGTGCTACCCGAAACATTCGTAATAACAATATTTTGAATGCCCAAACCTTTCAAAACGCGCACAGGAAAAGTGACCTGACGCATCGTATAACCTTCGTACCAATGAAATCGCCCCGACATCACAACGACCCGTTTTCCACCTAACACGCCAAATATTAATTTGCCAGAATGCCCTTGCACCGTCGAAATCGGAAAATGAGGGATTGTGGCATAATGAATTTCAATTTTTTGTTGAATTTCATCCGTAAAATCGCCTAAACCTGTGCCGAGAATGATCCCCGTTGTCGGTTTAAAATCCGTTATCGTGCGGATATGTTCAATACTTTGTTGAATTTGCTCGTATAACATCCATTAATTGTTTTAAAAAGAAGGAAAAGAATCATTCACACCCAAACCAAAAAGGGCAAAATCATATTTTACAGGGTCATTCGGGTCAAATTGGCGCAAATTTTCAGTCAATTCCAAGACTGCTTTATAGTCTGTTTTCTCCCGTTGCAACAAATTGAGCCGCCGCGCCACCCGTTCCACATGCACATCTAATGGTATTAACAATTGAGCAGGTTGAATGTTTTGCCACAACCCAAAATCTACTCCTTTTTCATTAGACCGAACCATCCACCTCAAAAACATATTCAACCGTTTACACGCTGAACCCGTCGCAGGAGAACTCACATGTTTACGGGTTCGGTCAGACACATCTTCCAACGAAAAAAACTTTTTGTTAAAATTGAATAAACTTGCTTCAACAGTTGAAGATTGAGGCAATATATAGGATGCAAATGCCGTTTCTAACGAATCATTTTTTTGATAATATGTGTGAAAAAAACTAACAAAATAGAGCGCGTCCAACGGTTGAAACGTTCGATGCTTGAAGTTTAAAAACCGTTTTCTATCGTTTTCTTGATGGTTTTTAATAAAATCGTAAGGTGTATTATCCATTAAATCAATGAGTTGCATTGATTTTTGGATAATGGTTTTGCGCTTGCCCCATGCCAACATCGAAACCCAAAATGCCATGATTTCAATGTCTTGCAACCGCGAAAAGCGATGTGGAATTGAAATCGGGTCATCTTGTATAAAGGCAGGTTTTTCATATTTTTCCACACATTCGTCTAAAAATTGCTTTAAATTATGTTGCATTGAAAAATCTTGTTATTTTTACGTCCAGCATTGAATTTTTTATTAACTAATATCAACTCTCATTAGAAATATTGAAATAAAAACTTTTTGTTTCAATTATTTCCAAAAACGACCCTTTCACTAACAATGACAGCAACGTTAACCTATACCCTAATTTTAGCAGTCATTTTTGTAGCAAAAAAAATGGCGGATTACATGAATCAACACTTCAAAACCTATCCGTAAATTGCAAACAGATAGGTACAAAAACATAGAATTGATACCTAAAACTTTGATTTTCAAGGTATTTTGTATCAATTCTATGTTTTCTATATTCCCTATGTCTCCTATGTTCCTATGTATTTTCAATTTTGGCAAACCTCGAAAAGATGAATTGACCGATATTGAGTAAAACATATACGATGATAATCGGTGCAAAAGCAATTTCTCGAAGTAATAATAATAATCCCAATGCGATACTCAGAAAAGTCCAACGGATTTCGTTGCCTTTCCACCCGAAGCCTTTGATTTTAAGGCTAAACATCGGTATTTCCGAAACCAACAAATAGGATAGCAAAATAATGAATACATAGAGCGTTTGCGGACGCAATAACATTTCACTCCATGCCCAATTATTGGTTGTATCCGATACTGACAACAGCATTAATCCAGTACAAAAAATGGTACAACTTGGTGTTGCCATACCAATAAAACCTTCTGTTTGCCTTGTATCCAAATTAAATTTTGCAAGTCGGTAACAAGAAAAACAAGTTACGATAAACGCTGGCATTGCTGCCCAATTCGGTACGCTATCAGAAATGTAATGTTTGGATAATAATTGATACAAAATCGCCCCTGGAACCACTCCAAACGAAACCATATCCGCCAAAGAATCCAATTCTTTGCCCATTTCGGATGGCACTTTCAGCCATCGCGCCACCGCACCATCTAAAAAATCTGCAATATTACTGCCCAAGATAAACCACGCCGCCGCTTCAAATTGCATCTTAAAAATGCACACCAGCGCACAGCATCCAAAAAAGACATTCAACAATGTCAACGCATTTGGTATCTGTTTGACCATAATTTAGTGAGTTGGTTAGTGAGTTGGTTGGCGATTTGGTTAGTTAAAGTATTGATAATCAATATTTTAACTAACCAATTAACGAACTAACCAACCAACTAACGAATTAATTTAATTTTTTAATCGCAACAAAAGTATTATTTTTAGCTCGAATATCGAAATTAAAAAATGAGGTTATCGTTTTAGGGACAGCATTTGAATAACTTTTTGTTCCAAAGCCAATAATAAAATCTTGCAATCAATGAGGATACGGACTCCTATTCAGCTATTTTGTCATCGCGCCTTATTTTGGGCATGCCTACTTCAGACGGCGATTGTGGTCGCACAACCCGTCAATGATAATTGTGATAACGCCATCGAAATCCCACGCCAAGCCAATTGGTGCGCTGATTATAACAATAATGGCGCAACCCCTTCTGGATACGGACCAGCAACTTGCTTCACGCCGTCCAGCCCAGGTAATGACATGTGGTATCGCTTCACGGCAACCGCTTCCGAAGTCAATATTACAGTCTTAGGGCGCGGTACAGGTTTACCATTTACCATGTTTCGCCCAGAAGTTGCCTTATATAGTGGCAGTTGTGGCAGTATTGTGAACGAATTGCGTTGTGGTTCTGAACCAGATGGCAGTACCGAAATCATTCGAGGCGGTTTGCTGATTGGTGAGACCTATTATATACGTGTCCAAAGTGCCAATGGCGATAATGGGACGTTTAGAATATGTGTTTCCAATTACAATCCACCTGCATTTCCGTCTGCGGATTGCCCTACCGCAGCCCTTTTATGTGATAAATCTCCATTTGCGCTTCGAAAATTAACAGGTGGTGGCTTGAATGACCAAGAAATGCAAGATGCACCTTGTTTTTTTACAAGTGATAATACGGTTCGACCACCGAATCAAACCGTTGAAACCGATGTTACTTGGTTTAAATGGACTTGTTTGGCATCAGGCACACTGAGTTTTATTATTACCCCTTTGAATATTGATGATGATATTGACTTTGCTATCTACGAACTTCCAAATGGCATTGATAATTGTACCAATAAAATCTTATGGCGCTGCATGGCATCAGGCGATAGAGATGAAAACGGTAGTTCAACCTCAGCTGCGGCGCGGCGTTGTCATGGCGCGACAGGTTTAAGCCTCACCGCTACCGACATATCAGAACCTGCGGGTTGTTTTAGTTACATTTCACATGATAACTTTGTACGGGCATTAGACATGGTTGCGGGCAAAAGTTATGCATTGGCAATTAATAATTATTCATCAGGCGGCAGTGGTTTCAATATCGAATTTGGCGGAACAGGCTCTTTTGTCGGTCCAGAACCCAAAATTCGCATCAATAAACCTGATAAAAAACTCTGTCTCGGCGAAGATATGGTTATCAGTGATGGTTCAACCTTCGCGTTAGGCAGCATTGTACAACGCTTTTGGAGTTTCGGCAAAGATGCTTCGCTCGATACCACACGCGGTTTGGGACCATTCAACGTTTATTACAAAACGCCCGGTTGGAAAACCATTGCTTTGACCGTTACGACGGATAGAGGCTGCGTTGTTACCACCGTTATAGATTCCATTTTTGTCAAAGGCTTCAGTTATGACACCGCTTCGAGGCAACCGACGTGTCGGCTTGGCTCGGATGGCATGGTTCGGGCGCGAGTCACTGCTTGCGGACGTGCGCCGATTGCGTATAGTTGGAATGGCGCACCATTTACGGTAGGGCGCGATTCGTTGGGTTCGGTGCCTCGTGGCAATTACCAAGTCGTGGTTTCTGACGCTTCTCGACGCTATTTTGATACGGTTCGCTTCGTTTTAACTGAATTAGACATCAAATTGGACACTTCTACGTCAAGCGTAAACGCTGTTAGATGTTTTGGCGATTCCACAGGTTGGATTCAATTGTATCCAAGTAATGGTCTGCAACCTTTTCAATATGATTGGTTCGATGGGCGCGGTTTGGTTTACAATAGTTCGAGAGGGAATCTACCCGCAGGCACATACCAAGTGCGTGTCGTGGATAGCAACGCTTGTAAAGGCAACTTTACCCTCGAAGTGATTCAACCGCCGCGTGTACAAGTAACGATTGACACTTTTAACATTTCTTGTTTTGGATTGATTGATGGTCGTGCTGTTGCGTATGGCGCAGGCGGCACTCCGATTATCCAAAACGGCATTTCAACCTATCGGTACAATTGGAATACTGGAACGACAGGTCAAGAAGTGAAAGGTTTAGGTGTCGGCACCTATTATGTCACGGTGCTTGACCGTTTTAATTGCGAATCTGCTCAAACTGTGCGCATTGTGGAGCCGCCAGAGATTTATCTCAATCCTAAACGCGTTCAAATGACGCGCTGTTTTGGAGATTCGACAGGTCAATTGGCTGCCCGCGCAACAGGCGGTACACCGCCGTTTCGATTCAGCATTGATGGAGTGCGTTATCAAACGGATAGCACTTTTACCAATATTCCAGGGCGCATTTACCGCGTAACCGTCAGAGATTCAACGGGTTGCAAAAAAACAATTGATATGACTGTACCCGAACCACCACAAATCCAAGTGAATGTGGGGCCAGATATGACCATAGATTTAGGTTTTTCTGCACAATTGCGGGCAGTCGTGGTGCCATCGAATCGGCAATATCAGTTTGCATGGACTCCCAAAGATTCCACTGTAAACTGTCCGACTTGTCAAAACACTGTCGTTGCGCCCATTACAACCACCGCCTATCGCGTTTCGGTGCGAGATACAGCAGGTTGCACAGGCTCTGACGCACTGTTGGTCAAAGTCGTTAAAAATAGACCCGTTTATTTTCCAAATGTCTTTACACCAAACAACGATGGGGTAAACGATTGGTTTTCAGCTTATGGCAATCCATCTGCTGTCAAGATTACAGACATGAAAATTTTCAATCGTTGGGGTGGTTTGGTTTTCCAAACGCAAAATATTCCATTAGATGTTCCAACTTTGGGTTGGAATGGCTTATTCAATGGAGACCCTTTGAACCCTGACGTGTTTGTTTTTTTTGTTAGAATTTTGTTTGTTGATGGTGAAGAAATCATGTACACTGGTGATGTCACAATAGTAAGATAACGTTTTCTCTCAAATATATTATTACAAAAATCTATATATCTTCTTGTTAGTTTGGTAAAATGCGTTTGATTTTCAAAAAAATCAAGCGCGTTTTGCTCAATTGCAATGCAAAGATAAGTCGCGTATTTTAAACTGTCAAGTATTTTAAAACATTTATTTTTATCTAATGATAAAAAATTAAATTTATCCATTGGAATCTATATTGCAAAATATTGATTATCAACTCAATAAATATTTTTATAAAATGTTTTATTTAATTTTAACAAATACAAATAAAACATTTTTGTTTTAAAAACATTTTTTAGGTGACAATAAAAAATGCCTCAAACCACCTCACTATTATTACAAGCAAGATTTATGGGAAAACTCGCGCCGCAAGAGGAGCAGCGAGCTGTAAAGGTTTCCTTTCTCACAAATATTTTCTCTTAACACAAAATAAACTGCTACGCCAAACGTTAAAAAGCCAATGAATAGAATAGCGTATGTCTCACAATCGGTTCATCCCCGATTTTGGAACCCGCACAGAAGCAATAAAGCTGTTTAACAACCTATTTTGAATACACAATGAAAAAACCGTTGCAGTTTGGCGCGGCATTAGTTTTGGGCGCATTAGCGTTCGGCTCGTGCAAATCGAAAGAGCGCTCTTCCACGACCAACTGGGTCTATAATGACCAAAAATGGGGTGGCTATGAAAAATTAAACTATGAAGGTCAAGCGACAGGACCCAATTTAGTCTTGGTTGAAGGGGGTACTTTTAACATGGGTTTGACCGAACAAGACGTAACGTATGAGTGGAACAACGTTCCGCGTCGTGTAACGGTTTCATCGTTCTACATGGATGAAACTGAAGTGGCGAACACAGATTATCGGGAATATTTGTATTGGTTAGACCGCGTTTTTGGGTCGGCGTATCCAGAGGTCATGCAAAAAGCATTGCCAGATACCTTAGTTTGGCGCGATGAATTGGCGTATAACGAGCCGTATGTGGAGAACTATTTTCGGCACCCGTCTTATGATGATTATCCAGTCGTGGGCGTGAATTGGTTGCAAGCAAATGAGTATTGCAAATGGCGTACAGACCGTGTAAACGAAATGATTTTGATTGAACGCGGCATTTTGAACCCTGATGCAGAACAAAAAGAAGCTAATAACTTTAATACAGAATCTTATTTGGCGGGTCAGTATCCAGGGAATGTCCGCAAAAATCTAAAAAGTGGTCGTGGCGAGGAGCGTCAAGTGCGTTATGAAGATGGTATTTTGTTACCATCCTACCGTTTGCCAACGGAGGCAGAATGGGAATATGCGGCACTTGGTTTGCAAGGCAATATGGCTTCTCAACAAGATGAGCGCATTACAGACCGTCGGATCTATCCTTGGAATGGCAACACGGTTCGTTATCAAAGACATGATAAACAACAAGGTGACATCATGGCGAACTTCCGCAAAGGTGCGGGTGACTATATGGGTATGGCGGGCAATTTGAATGACCATGCTTCGGTATCGGCTCCTGTGCGTTCATTTATGGCAAATGATTTTGGTTTGTACAACATGGCGGGCAATGTCAATGAGTGGACAATGGATGTTTATCGCCCAATGACAAGTACGACTTTACGGGACGGCGATGCTCATGATTTAAATCCTTTCCGTGGAAACTCTTTCCAAAAGAAAGTTTTGGACGAGAATGGCAAACCTGTTGAAAAAGATAGTTTAGGTCGGATTCGTTATCAAGACGTGAAAGATGATGAAGTTGCCAATAGAGATAACTATAAGCGTGCTAAATTGTATGATTTTATGGACGGTGACAAGGAATCTGGCGTTGATTACACAAATCGTTATGGCAAATCTACTTTGATTAGCGATAAGGCGCGGGTTATCAAAGGTGGTTCTTGGGCGGATAGAGCCTTTTGGCTGTCTCCTGGTGCACGCCGTTTCAAAGATGAGGATAAATCGGATAGAACGTTAGGTTTCCGTTGTGCGATGACGCGCAATGGTGGTGCGGCGGGCAATGACGATACGGGTGGAAATCGCTTTAAAAATAAGCGCAAAACGCCAAAAAGAAGATATAAATAATGATGAATGATATATTTTATAATTGATTGATAATAAAATGTATCAGAAAGAAACGTCCAAAGTGCACTGCAACTTTTGACGTTTTTTTTTGTTTGTAATTAGGCTGGAATGATGAATAGGATTCATCATTTATCATTCATCATTCATCATTAAACCATATGTTTCGGACTCGAATCATTCAAATCTTGGTTTTTCCAATAGCTGTTTTATATGGCGCGGCAGCGAGTTTGCGGCTTTTTCTGTATCGAATGCGGGTTTTGCGCCCTGCCCGATTCGACGTGCCGACAATTTCCATTGGCAATATGACGGTTGGTGGTACTGGCAAAACGCCTCATATAGAATATTTAATTCAATTATTAAGCCCTTATTTTCAAGTAGCTACGTTGAGTAGAGGTTATGGGCGGAAAACACATGGCTTTATGATTGCACAGCCCGAACATACCGCAGATGACATCGGTGATGAACCTTGGCAATTCAAAACGAAATATCCATACGTGCCTGTTGCGGTGGGTGAAAGGCGTGATTTAGCCATTCCGCAATTGATGCATGCATTCAATGATATTAAAACGATTTTGTTAGATGATGCATATCAACACCTTGCTGTTCAACCTTTTATCAATGTGCTTTTAACGGAATATGATCATTTATTTACGAAAGATTGGGTTTTTCCAGTGGGTCGTTTACGAGAATGGCAATCGGGATATCGGCGGGCGGATGCGATTATTGTAACGAAATGTCCAGAAGTCATGTCTGAAACGAATCGCCAAAGGATTTTAAAGGAAATTGCACCGTTTTATCATCAAAAAGTATTTTTTTCTTATTTGAAATATGGGGAACCATATCCATTGTTTGAAAAAGATGAACGGATTAAATTATCGAACTCATTGGATGTCATTGTATTATGCGCGATTGCGCGACCTCAATATTTGGAAGCCTATTTGAAAACCAAAGTTAAATCAGTTTTGATGATGGATTTTGAAGACCATCGCTCTTTTACGAATTATGATATTGCGCAAACGGATGAAGCATTTAAAAATTTGCCTTCTGAACATAAAATCGTGCTTACAACGGAGAAAGATTCAGCACGTTTAGAAAAACATTATCCGTATTTGATTGAAAATCAATTACCTATCTATATTTTGCCCATTGAAGTAAATTTTCATTTTGAAGCAGTAGAACGTTTTGATGCGTTCATTAAAGATAAATTATTGGCTTTTAAAATTTAAGAACTGCTCTGACCCTTTTTATGAAAAGGGTCAGAGCATCATCTAAGTTAAGGTTGACATCCTTGATTTTAGTGACCTCGAAGGGGAGCAAATGTGCTATAAGATTGCTTTTAAAATCAAACCTCAAGTTTTATGTTCAATTTTAATAACAATTGTTTTAAATATTGGACTTCATGTTTTTTTTCATATTTATTTCTCTTTGATTAATACATAACTACGTCCGATAATTGGTGCTTTATTCACCACTTTGACACCCGATGCATCATCAAATGTATATAAAATTTTATAATTTTTTTGAATCAATTTTTCAAACTTGACTCGACTCATATTTGTATGAGGATACCGAATTTCGGTATCGGGAACCGTTATCGGACTACTGGTAGATCCATGCCAACTCAATAAAGAACGTTGTACTGTAATCAAATCCGTTTCCGCTTGATGCAAACTCTGGCGATTAAAAAACAAATAAGCCGCGCTTGAATCCAACATTTTTTGTAAAAAATCATACGGCGCGGGCGTGTATTGTAAGGTTCCTGCGGTGTAAATCAAATCAATAGTCGGGCTATTTTGAATCGTTTTAGCAAAGTCATCCCTAAAAAATAATTCCTGCGTAGAAAAAGGTTGCATGGCTTTCGCCAATTCGGTCGTTTCTACCACCGTCCAATGTAGTTTAATTTTGGAATCCAATAAATGGCGCATATCAAAATAATGCCCGCCACCACCACCACCCAAATCAAGGACTCGAATCAGTGGGCGGGTCGTTGACAACTGTTGTAACAGCGACAATAAAGCAAAAACATTTTGATTTTCAATATGAGGTATGATAGAATGTTGTGCAAGTTGTGATGTGTAGGCGGTTGCTTTTTGCTGAATGAGTTGAATAATGGCTTCGTTTTCATAGCCTTGTGCAACACAATCGCGCATAGCTGCCTCGTAACTTGGATACAAAGGTTCACCAAACCAGCGAATCAATCGTTTATTTATTTTGAATCTAAAAACACTTGAATTCATATATTAATGACAATCAATATTTTATAAATAAAATGGAAATAATAATTATTTTTATCGGAGCAAAAATAATTAAAATTTATTGCCTCATCGTATAAATTGTTATTTAATTTTTTTTCTACCTTTGTAGAAATAAATAGTTAAAGCGAACTAAACGATCACACCGCTTGTACCGTTTGAAACCATCTAATAGAATGGTGTCGCTTATTTTACCTTAACGCAAATTTGAAACTTGCGTCAAGTTCGGTTCTATCTTGTTTTTAATTTTCTACCAAAAAGGCGAAAGAACCAGATAAACTGACGCTAAAAGGGACACAACATTTACAAATTTATACAAAGAAAGCATACTATTTTATGAAAATTCTTAAAAGTTGAGTCTCTTTCAGTACAGCAATCATGGTATTTTGAATGCGATACCAACTGCCAACACTATTTTCACCTGTATATAAACTAAATTCACTTATATTTGCGTTTCCAAACTTCAAAAATTTGTTAATTACATTAAATTTTACCTCATACGATATGAATTTTCGTACCAAAATCAATGCGTTAGCTATTTTTTCAAGCTTGACAATGAGCTTGAACGTTTTCGGACAAACAGACCCTGTTTTATTTACTGTGCAAGGCGTACCCGTTAATGTTTCTGAATTTAAGTACATTTATGCCAAGACGAATGGTGATAAAGCAGACTTTTCGGAAAAATCTTTGAGAGAATATTTGGATTTATACACCAAATTCAAATTAAAAGTTGCTCGTGCGCGGGAAATGCATTTAGATACGGTGCCTGCGTTGAAGGAAGAATTGAATGGCTATCGTCGTCAATTGGCAGATTCCTATTTGACCGACCGCGAAGTAACCGATAAATTAGTGCGGGAAGCGTATAGTCGCCTTCAAAAAGATGTGAATATTAGTCATATTTTGGCGGTTGTGGACAAAAATAATTCGGATGAAGCGGCTTATAAAAAAATCTTGGCTCTAAAAGTCCGTTTGGATAAAGGCGAAGATTTTGTCAAATTGGCGAAAGAGGCTTCCGAAGATAAGTCTTCCAAAGAATTAGGCGGTGTCATTGGTTATGTAACAGCGATGTTACCCGATGGTTTTTACCAAATTGAGTCGGCGGCGTATAATACAGAGGTCGGCAAAGTGTCTGAACCTGTAAAATCACCTTTGGGCTGGCATTTGATTCGCGTCAATGACAAGCGCGATGCTCGTGGTGAAATGGAAGTTGCGCACCTTTTGATTCGCAAAGTGAAAGACGGCGTGCAGCAGTCAAACGCCAAAAATCGAATTGATAGTCTTTATCAAGTGTTACAAAAACCGGGTTCGGATTTCAATGAACTTGCTCGGGTGGTTTCGGAAGATGGTTATTCCGCGCCGCGAGGTGGTTATTTAGGGTTTTTCGGGATTGGAAGATATGAGAAAAATTTTGAAGATGTTGCGTTCAATATGAATAAGGATGGTGATTTTAGCAAACCATTTGAATCTTCATTGGGTTGGCACATCATCAAACGCATCTCTCGGAAGTTGCCTGAAGCGTTTGAAGCGCAAAAAATGCGTTTAAAAGGTCGGATTCAAAAAGATGGTCGGTACGAATTAGCCAAACAATCTATGTTGGAACGCATCAAACGCGAAAATAAATTTGCTGAAACCCAAGGTGGCTTAGATAAAGCGATTGCTGGTTTGGACAGTAATTTTATGAAATTCACTTGGAAAATGCCAGAACCGCGCAATGCGAACCCAATTTTCACCTTTGGCAACGATAAAACGGTTACAATTGGCGATTTTTACGAATATATGAGTGAAAATGGGAATCAACGCGTGAATGGCGGTGATAATGCGGCGGCTTCTGCGAAAAAATTATATGGTGATTTTGTGAACCGTCAATCTATGGCGTATGAAGAACAAGTTTTGGATAAAAAATATCCTGATTTCAAGGCATTGATGCGCGAATATGAGGAAGGTATTTTGTTATTTGAGGCGATTAAAATCAATGTTTGGGACAAAGCGGCAACCGATTCCATTGGTTTAGACAAGTTTTTCACAGAGCGCAAAGACAAATATATGTGGGATGAACGGGCGGTTTTGATTCATTACACCTTGGCGGATTCTGCAAAAGGGCAAATTGATGCCTTGCGCAAATACGCAGCAAAGGAAAATCCTGCGGATGTTTTGAAGAAATTCAATCAAAAAGGGGCGTTAGACATCGTTGCATTTAAGGAAGATAAAGTTGAAAAAGGCAAAAATAAAGTGGTGGATGCGATGTCTTGGAAACCTGGATCATTGAGTGCCAATGAGTTAAATAAAAGAGATAATTCTATTAATTTTATTAAAATAGAAAAAATCTTGCCTAAAACGCGCAAATCATTGAAAGAAGCACGTGGTTATGTCGTGGCAGATTATCAAGATTTCTTAGAGAAAAAATGGATAGAAGATTTGACTGCCAAATATAAAGTGCAAGTGACTGAAAAATCATTGTTGGATTTGGTGAAAAAATAGTAGCTAAATTATATATATGCAAGAGGATTTAAAACAAAGTGTTGTTTTGAATCCTCTTGCATATATAAAAGATTCGGTAAAATAATGGTTTAAAAACAGCTTGGTTTCCTAAAAAAGACCTATTTTTGCTACTTAATAGCAATTAAAATCATGTTTTAGCATTGATTATTCAATTTACATATATTAAAAACAATTTATTTATTTCTACGCGCCGCGCAAACTAAATAAATTGTTTTGCGTACCAACAACTCTGTTTAACAAAAAACAGATCTTATTGCAAAAAAAATGAGTATAAAAAGTCTGTTATGAAGCCATTAAAATATATAGATTTATTTGCAGGTTGTGGAGGCTTGTCGCTTGGCTTGTATGAAGCAGGTTGGTCGGGTTTATTTGCTATTGAAAAAGATAAATTTGCGTTTGAAACCTTAAAATATAATTTAATTCAAAAACAGGGTCATTTTAGTTGGGTGGATTGGTTGGAAACGAAAGAACACGATATAAAATCGGTTTTGTTAAACCATAAAACAGATTTAGAAAACCTTAAAAATACAATCACTTTGGTCACAGGCGGGCCACCTTGTCAAGGTTTCTCAATGGCAGGACAGCGTAATGAAGCAGATGCTCGCAATCAAT
Organism: Bacteroidota bacterium; assembly: GCA_041192405.1. Lineage (GTDB taxonomy): Bacteria > Bacteroidota > Bacteroidia > Chitinophagales > Saprospiraceae > JAAFJT01. Next base: position 18,890 of record JBEEMZ010000059.1, read on the forward strand.
TGGTTTATTCGTATATTGATTTTATAGGTTTGGTTCGCCCTAAAATGTTGTTATTGGAAAATGTGCGCGGTTTTACGTATTCATTTAATAAAAAAAATAAAGATGTAAAACCTTATTCTCAAATGGTTTGGGAGCGATTGCAAGCATTAGGTTATGATGTGCATGGAGAAGTGCTTGATTTTTCGACGTTCGGCGTGCCGCAACGCCGTAAACGGTTTATTATGGTTGGGATTCAAAAAGAATTGAATCAAAGTGCTAAAACCTTTTTTGAATTATTGGAAAAAGAGAAAAATAATTTTTTGAAAAACAACGGTCTAACGATAGATAATTCTGTTGAATCGGCTATTTCAGATTTGTTGCAATCGAATGGGCAAATTACTTGTCCTGATAGTAAAAGTTTTAATTCGGCTTTTTTAGGCAATGAACAATCTGATTTTCAAAAATGGGCACGTCAACGCCTTGTCGAAACAGATATAATTCCGAATAGTCACCGTTTTGCAAAACATAGTAAGGAAATTACAACAATTTTTAATCATTTATTGGCAACAGCACCCAGAGATAAACGGTTGGATGGCAAAAATCGAGAAGCGTTTCAACTCAAACGACGCGGCATTACGGTGTTAGATAAGTCACTTTGCACACCGACATTAACCAGTAGCCCCGAAGATTATTTGCATTACAGCGAACCGCGCATTTTGACGGTGCGAGAATATGCGCGCATTCAAACGTTTCCAGATTGGTTTGAATTCAAAGGAAAATATACAACAGGCGGTCAACAACGAAAAATAGAAGTGCCGCGTTATACCCAAATCGGGAATGCAATCCCGCCATTATTCGGGGAGTTAGCAGGTTACGTATTACAAAAAATAATCAATGGAAAAGTTTTTTAAAACCAACGTACAAATAAAGGATACATTAGGTCAAAATCTTATCAATGACGATAATTTAGCCATCATAGAATTGGTCAAAAATGCTTTTGATGCCAAAGCCAAAAGTGTGGAAGTGCGTTTTAATTACCTGTCTGACAAGACTCGAAGTGATTTGTTTCATAAAAATCATCAAGAAGTCATGCCGCCGACGACTTTGATTATCAAAGACTCGGGGAAGGGTATGTCTATGTCGGATATTGAGGATAAATGGCTGAATATTGCGTATTCCGAAAAAAAAGATAAATCGGATGTAACGACTCAAGTTTTTGCAGGGGATAAAGGCATTGGACGTTTTTCCTGTGATAGATTGGGTGGAAAATTGAATTTGTATTCTAAAAAGGCTGATAATGACCGTATTATACATTTGTATATTGATTGGTCTGCTTTTGAAAAATCGGATATGCACACAACAATTGAAAAAATCCCTGTATATGTTAATTGGATTACAGCAGCTGATTTAGAAGCAAAAGGATATAAGATTGGCAGTAATGGGACGATTTTGGAAATTACCTATCTGCGGATGGTTTGGGATGAACGGAAAATTAAAACCTTGAAAGACCATTATTTAGGCAAATTGATTAATCCGAATCAAGATTATTTGAAAGAAGAACAAAAAATTACGCTGTCTTTGCATTGCCCTGATTTTACGCGGCTGAGTGGCGAAATTAAAAATCGCGTTTTTGAGAAATTAAATTATCGGACGACTTCTATTGAAGCGGTTACACATTATGATGAAATTAAAAAAGAATTATATGTTACAACCACATTGCGGCATAAAGGGAAAGCGATTTTGAAAATTGTTGAGAAAAATAATCGTTTTGAATTGCTTAAAAATGTGAAAATTGTTCTATTTTATTTGAATCCTTATTCCAAAGCTCGGTTTAAGGAGGAACAAGGAATGCGTTCTGTTGATTATGGTTCGATTTTTTTGTTTTTGAATGGTTTTCGGGTGAGCCCTTACGGGGATAAGGGCAATGATTGGCTTGGATTAGAAGAGCGTAAAGCGCAAGGGCAAAAGCGTTATTTAGCTGGACGCGATATGGTCGGTCGAATTGAAATCACGGATTTTAGTGGCGTTTTCAAACCTGTATCTAGTCGGGAAGGCATTGTGAAGAATGAAGCTTTTTTGTTACTAACCAAAGTTAAAATGAATGATAATGAGGGCGATAGAAATGATTCTAAAAAAGAATATGAAACGGAATCGGATAAAAGAGGTTTTGGATTGGTGCTCGAAACCGTAAGAAGTTTTGAAAGATATGTTATAGAAGGATTGAATTGGGATAGTGGTGTTTCTCAACAATATGTGCAAGAATTTGAAAATAAAATTAAAAATGGTGAAGTCATTGATGAACTTTATTCGGAAAGCGATGCCG
>JBEEMZ010000060.1:0-21029 GCA_041192405.1 Bacteroidota bacterium
TGCCTGTTGCTTTAAAACCGACCTTTTGTTTTTTACTTCTTTGGTCAATCGTTGTACCCAACAAAGTCAAGTCTAAAGTATAAGATTTAGTCACGCCTTTGATGGTCAAATCGCCCACCAATTTGTACTTTTTGTCGCCCACTTTCGTAATGGATGTGCTTTTAAACGTCAATGTTGGAAACTTTTCAGCATTGAACATATCTTCTTTTTGCAAATGTCCATCGCGCATAGAGTTGCCCGTGCTAACGCTTTTGATTTCAGCCGACAATTCAAATACCGCATCGATTTTTTTGCCGGCGGAAAGCTGAGTGGATAAAAATCCTTGGCTAAAACAGATGGCTTCCATCACATGTTCGCCGTATTTTACTTTTAATTTCAAGCCAACACTAATACCATTGCCTGTCAAATTATTTAATTTTTTAATATTATCTACCGTTGTGCCATATTTCCGAGAAATGCTATACAACGTCTCACCTTGACCAACTGTATGATAACCCGTCGTTGAACTCGCAGCCGTTGCAGGAGTCGCAGGCTTAACAGGTGCAGGTGTGACGGTCGGTTTTGCAGGAGCCGCAGCAGGTTTTACAGGAGCCGCAGCCGTCGCAGGTTTTACGGGAGCAGTCGGCGGTTTCGGCGCAGAAGTCGTTGGCGTTGAAGGCTTTACGGGTGTTGCCGCAGGTTTTACGGGGCGCACAGGTGCAGGTTTTACAACGGTCGGCGTTGTAGTGGTCGTCGTACTTGGGTAAGTAGAAGTCGTTGAACTTGGATACGTTGTGGTCGTATTTTCTGGATAGCTCGTCGAATTTCTGCCATCAGGATACGTCGTTATCGTTCTACCATCGGCATAAGTCGCTGTGATTCTGCCATCAGCATAGGTTGTAGTAGAAATGGGCGTACTTGTTGAAGCAGGGGATGACGATGTAGAACCGCCAGGGGACGGCGGCGCAGCAGGAAAACCACTGCCTTGTTGTGTACCATTGTTCGTCACATCCGCAGGCACGGTCGGTACACTCGGCGGCGCAACAGGCGAAACAGGCGCATCTTGCGACGCATCGCGCAATTGTGGTGTTTGCCAACTTTCAAACCAGCCGCGTCTCAATATCAAACGCTCGCCAATTGCAGGTTCTGTCCCTTCAATCATTTCGTTTTTGGTATAAAGCCGATACAAACGAATGCCATATTTTTGAGCAATATCGCGCATGCGTTCACCCGATTTCACAATATGAAATTTGGTATGTCCATGAAATGACCGATTTTTACGCTGCAAAAACAAGACTTGACCATTATTTAAAGGTTGGTCGGAACGAACCGTCGCCATATTTTCATTATATTCTTTCAATTTGGCAAGGGACACATCGTATCTTCCAGAGATTTGCTCCAAACTCATATTATTGGAAACATAGATAGCTTTGACATCATTGATAAAAATAATGCCGTTGGAACCTTGCCGTACTTCGGCATTGGCATCCGCAACGGGTTGATTGGTTTGAACACCTGTGTCATACTTATATAATTCATACGTTTCTATGACATAAATCAAAATATCAGGATAATTCGCTGCGGTCGCATAACCTGCTTCCAATAATTTACGCGCCCACGTTTTATAATCAGTCGGCGGCGTGACCGCAAAACAAATGTCATAACGCTTATTCGCCTTCAAAAAATCAGAGTGATCCTTGTAAGAATCCTCAATAGACGTGTACAGGCGAAACGGCGAAGGTACAATATTGCCTTGTGCATCGCGGTCATCGTCTTTGAGGTAATAAACGCCGCCCGTCCAATTATTGCGCGCCTTAATACCGAAATGATTTTTGGCATTTAAGGCAAGTTCGCTCGTACCCGCGCCTGATTCCACGACTGCTTGCGCCAATGTGATACTCGCAGGTACACCTGTGCGTTGAAATTCGCGGATAGCAATGTCTTTATACAGATTAATGTAATCCGTGTAAACTTGATTTCGCTGCGCTTGTGCAACCAAAACGGCACATAAATAGAGCGATAGGGTTATTTTAAGTCTCATAGTCAATGAGTTATGAATAATGATGATTAATAATTGGTGAAGTCAAAGGGCGTAGTTTTCCAAACGGATACGGTTCCGTATGCAAAAGTAGTAACGATTTCTTATTTACGGTTATTTTAGAATAAATATTCACATTTTAACGATATTTTTTTAATGACTTTATCTATTTATCTGAATGTGTTTTTTTTTAAATCCATAGAATCTAAAAAATCCACATTCAGACAAAATAAAATAGGCTCTCTATCAGATTGGCGCACCGCACATTCTAAAAAAAAGCTAATTTTGTCCCATCAATCACCCTTGTAAAAAAATGATGATGGCAAAAGCGGTTTATATCGTTTCCATAGCGCGGACTCCGATTGGGAGTTTTGGAGGCAAATTGGCTGATTTTACGGCGATTCAACTCGGTTCCATCGCCCTCAAAGGCGCACTGAACCGAATTCCTAACGCAAATACCGTGTTAGATGAAGTTTTGATGGGCAATGTATTGTCTGCGAATCTCGGACAATCGCCCGCACGACAGGCAATGCTCGGCGCGGGCATTCCGAATTCGGTAGATTGCACCACGATTAATAAAGTTTGTGCTTCGGGTTTGAAGGCGATTGTGTTCGCGGCGCAGAGTATTGCGCTTGGCTTGAATGAAGTGGTTGCGGCGGGGGGCATGGAAAGTATGTCGCAAACACCTTATTATTTGCCCAAAGCGCGTTTTGGACAACGTTACGGGAATGCCGAAATGGTGGATGGTGTGGTCAAAGATGGGTTGCAAGATGCCTACAATCAAACGGCAATGGGCATTTCGGGCGATAAAACGGCGGAAAAATATGGTTTCTCGCGCGCTCAACAAGATGCTTACGCAATAGATTCGTATAAAAAATCGGCTGCTGCCACTCAAAATGGTGATTTCAAACACGAGATTGTGCCTGTCGAAATCCCACAAAAAAAAGGGGCTGCGATACAAATGATTGAAGATGAGGAGTTTAGAAATGTGATTTTTGATAAAATCCCAACGTTGCGTCCTGCCTTTTCCAAAGATGGAACGGTGACAGCGGCAAATGCTTCAACGTTGAATGATGGGGCGGCGGCAGTCATTTTGGCGAGTGAAGCGGCGGTCAAAAAATATGGTTGGAAACCGTTGGCGCGTATTGTTTCGTATGCAGATGCGGCGTGTGAACCGCTTTGGTTTACGACTGCACCGACTTTGGCGGCTCCGAAAGCATTGAAAAGAGCAGGTTTGAAGGCTTCAGATATAGATTTTTATGAAGTGAATGAAGCATTTTCGGTTGTTCCGTTGGCGTTTGCGCAAATTATGGATATTTCGACAGCGCAAATGAATGTTTTTGGTGGTGCGGTTTCTTTGGGGCATCCGCTTGGATGTTCGGGAGCGCGGATTGCCGTCACTTTGACGAACGTTTTGCAACAAAAACAAGCTAAATATGGTATGGCGGCTATCTGCAATGGCGGCGGCGCGGCTACAAGTCTCATTATTGAACGATTGTGAGTTGTCCTTCCGCAGGAAACTTTTGTCATTCCGCAGGAAACGTTTCCTACGGAATGACAAGAAGGCATCCAATCTAAACAAAAATTAAAAACCAATTAACTTATCAACATGAAAGTTCTAAAATTCGGAGGGTCGTCAGTCGCCAAGCCTGAGCGTATCCAAAATATCATCCAAATCCTCAAAAAAGGTTATTTCGACAAGAAAATACCTTTCACGGTTGTCTTTTCGGCATTCGGCGGCGTGACGGATTCGCTCCTCGACATGAGCAAACGTGCCGAAAATGCCGATGCATCTTATATGGTGTTGTTCGAGCAATTTAAATCGCGGCATCTCGAATCGGCGAAAAAATTGTTATCGCCCGAACATTATCAAGACGTGTTGCCCGCCCTCGAAGAAAGTGGTAATGCGCTGCTTAACTTATTGAAAGGCATTTGTTTAGTGCGCGAATCGTCCACGCGGACGACGGATTATGTCGTCAGTTTCGGAGAACGCGCCTCGAATTTCATCATCGCACACGCGCTTTCGGCAGCTGGAATGCCTGCTGATTTTTTAGATGCGCGGTGCATCATCAAAACAGATAAGACGTTTGGGGCAGCAAAAGTAAATTTTGATGCGACAAATGCCCTCATTGCAGAACATTATAAGGGACATCCAAATATTCAAGTCGTGACAGGTTTCATTGCTTCGACGATGGGCGGTTTAACCACAACACTTGGGCGCGGCGGTTCGGATTACACGGCAGCGATTTTGGCGGCGGGTTTGGATGCCGAATCTATCGAAATTTGGACGGATGTAGATGGCGTATTGACCGCCGACCCGCGAAAAGTCAAACAAGCGTTTACGATTCCGACCATGACTTACGCGGAAGCGATGGAAATGTCTCATTTTGGCGCGAAAGTGATTTATCCGCCAACGTTGCAACCTGCGCTGGCAAAGAAGATTCCAATGTATATTAAAAATACTTTTAATCCACAATTCATTGGAACTTATATCTCTACGCAATCAGACCCAAATGGTCACGACATCAAAGGGATTTCGAGTATTGGCAATATTTCGTTATTGACCTTGCAAGGTAGCGGACTTTTTGGCACGCCAGGGATTGCAGGAAGGCTTTTTGGCGCATTGGCGGCGGGCGGCATCAACGTTATTTTGATTACACAAGGGTCATCTGAATCGTCTATCAGTTGGGCAGTGATGCCGACAGATGCGAAACGTTCTAAACGAATTGTTGAAAAAGCGTTTGAATTTGAAATGCAAAATGGTTCCGTTGACACGATTAAAACAGAAGCAGATTTAGCGGTTGTGGCGGTTGTGGGCGAGAATATGCGTTATCGTCCAGGCATTGCGGGGCGATTGTTCCACGCATTGGGCAAAAACGGCGTGAATTGTGTAGCGATTGCACAAGGGTCGTCCGAGTTGAATATTTCGGTCGTCATCAATCGGGAAAATGAAACCAAAGCCTTAAATGCTTTACATGAAGCCTTTTTCTTATCTGATACCAAAACATTACATATTTTCATGATAGGTACTGGTTTGATAGGCAGCACTTTATTAAGTCAGATTCAAAAACAAGCAGGTTTTTTGCGTGAAAATAGAGCGATTGAAATCAAAGTCATCGGCTTGTCGAATACAACCAAAATGGTGTTTGAAAATGAGGGCATTCCATTGAAAAAGTGGAAAAATGTTTTAGATTCGAGTACAGATGGGGCGATTTTGGCGCAATTTGTTTCAAAAATGAAAACGATGAATTTACCAAATTCGATTTTCATAGATTGCACAGCGGATTATGCACCTGCGGATTATTATGCCGAAATCTTAGAAGCGTCCATTTCGATTGTGACTCCGAATAAAGTAGCGAATTCATCGGATTATGCTAAGTATTTGAATCTCAATCAGATAGCGCGTAAACGCGGTGTTAAATTTTTATATGAAACGAATGTTGGCGCAGGATTACCTGTGATTTCGACCTTGAAAGATTTGATGTTGTCGGGCGATGAGATTTTGAAAATAGAAGGTGTTTTGTCAGGTTCATTGAGTTATATTTTCAATAATTTTAAACAAAATAGTGTTTTTTCGGAAATTGTAAAACAAGCAGGCGTATTAGGTTACACAGAACCTGACCCACGGATTGATTTGAATGGCATTGATGTTCGGCGCAAATTAATCATTTTAGCACGTGAATCAGGTTTAGCGATGGAGGCGGTTGATGTGACGATTCATAATCTTTTGCCCGAATCTTGCCAAAAAGCGGAAACGGTTGCCGATTTCTTTGAACAATTGCAATTATCGGACGCTTATTTCAACAAAATGTTGCAAGACGCGACGGCGGAAGGTTGTGTTTTGCGGATGATTGCGAAGATTGAAGGCGGGAAAGCAAGTATTGGATTGGAAAAAGTGAATCCACAAAGTCCTTTTTACATGTTGAGTGGCAGCGATAATATGATTGTTTTCACAACCGAACGCTATCGGGAACGCCCTCTGGTGGTACGCGGGCCAGGCGCGGGTGCGGAAGTGACGGCGGCGGGCGTGTTTGCAGAAGTGATTACGATTGGAAGTATGTAATTGAATAGACAAAATTAATAATACGTTTGTCTGAATGTGGATTTTTTGGATTTTAAAATCCATAGAATCCACATTCAGACAACTCAGATAGCTATCAGCATGATTGATAATAATAATTTTAAAGCGGTTTTAATCGCGCTCGGTTTTGAGGAAACGCGCCTTTTGTTCAGCAAACATTTTCCTGACGGTGATTTTTACCTCAAAGTCAATTTCAGTAATGGACAAATCATTTATCCACAAGGACTCACGATTCATGATGCAACGACTTGTAATCTCTCTGCCAATGAAAATTTTGTCGTTTTCGAGTGCGTTCACCGCCTTTTGATGAAAGGGTTACAAACCGAAACACATCGAACTTGAACCGAAATGGAAGCTAGGGCATGGCGCAAGTGGCGGTTGAGCGTATTTTAATATCAATGCGAAATCACAGGAAAGTCATTAAAATTATTATAAAATTCAGTAATATCTATTTCTGAACAAACGACTTTTTTGTTTTGAAAGGAAAAATAGAGGTTTAAATAGCCATCATGCGTAGTGCCAATTTGCTTGATTAAATGCAAATCCAACAAATCCGAACGCGGAATAATAATTTTATCAACCCACTCATGATGTCGTAACACCATAAAGACGTAATAAAGTTCTGGATTATACCGCTTTTGCAGTTGATCTAATGGAAGCAAGAAGCGCGCACTAAATCCATTCTGCCGTTCAATCGCTTGTGATGTCTTCACTTGAACCCGCACAAAAAAGCCTTGTGCATCTTCAATGACAAAAAGATTTCCCCAGATAGAGATTAAATTTTTTGCTCATGTTGGTTGGGTTCAATAATGTATGTTATCACCATTTGGGGTGTTTTTACAAATTCAATTCGTTTAAATTGTTTTAAATCCGCCTCGTCAAACATACCGACTAACGCAGGAAAAATATAGCGTTCCAATTGCGGACGATATTCTTTGAAATTAGAACGCATATCGTATTCGACAAAGACCCCTTTGGACGGTTGCGCTTTCGGAAATGCTTGTTTAATCGCTTTATAATCCGTCGAAGTCAGCCCAAAACTGAGTCCATTGCCTTGAATGCCATAATGAATGGTAATTTTATCCATTTTTTTCGATTTTAATGCAAATGTAAAGCTCTTTTAGGTATCCCGCAAATATTATTTAAAACAATATGTTAAAAATTTAAATTGAACGAAAAGGAAACGGATGTACTTGCATTGAAATTCAGCAAGAGCTGCGACGCACCCGCGCAAAAACAAGCGGTCATGAAAGCGCATTTGTAACAAACCTGCGTTTCGGAAACCTTGGAGGTTTCCGAAACCTAAATATTTGATTATCAATAAATTATAGATATAAAAATAATTTAAATTTTGATTAAATTCAAAAATACACCATCCAAATGGACAAAATCATTATCAGTAGTCATTAAGTCCGCAAAAAGAATAGTAATATATTGGTGTCAAGGAGTATTTTTTTCATAATATGTTCGTTTATTTATGATTTTAGCTGTTCTAATAATAATTCAATGGGTTCTTGAATATCCATTGCATTCGCCACTTCCCGAAGGCGCACCCAATTTGTTTTTTGATAATTTTGCAGTTGCATCATCTGTTCAAGTGTTTTAGGCGTACGCAGACGCGCCCGAATTGCCTTGCGCAACGGGTCGTTCAATGGCAACTGCTCCAATAATCGTTGATTTTTAGATTTTGGAAGCGTCGGTTTAACGCCTTGTACTCGAATTTGAGGCATTTTTTGAATCAATTCTAAAAAGGCATTAATATAATCGTCTTGTACGATAAGATGTATTTCTGACATAACGATTTAATTTTGAAATGAATTTAGTACAAAGATATTGCTTTTGAATGATTTTTCAAATTTTTTTATTTAAATCTGTAAAAACCTGCGTTTCGGAAACCTTGAAGGTTTCCGAAACGTAAATATTTGATTATCAATAAATTATAGATATAAAAATAATTTAAATTTTAATTAAATTCAAAAATACATTATCCAAGTGTGCAAAATCATTATCAGTAGTCATTAATGGAATGCTTAAGATAGATGCAGTTGCAGCAATCCATAAATCATTTTTACCCATATTTCGTGCAGAGGTTCCTAAGGATCGAGTTCGCAATTGACCTTGACTAAATGTATCTATTTCGGCATATCGCTTAATAATACTTTTTACTTTAATATCAACAAGGTGAATAGTCAACAAATAATGTTGTAATTCTATCATTTTGGCACTACCCCAATGATTTTGTAAGGCGAGCGATTCTAACTCACCTTCCACAACCACAGAAGTAAATAATCGTTGTGAAGGCGCGAATAAATCATAAGTTGTTCTAATTTGTTGTGCCAATAGACTATCGCGGATAAGATGAATGATAATGTTTGTATCTAAGAAATAATCCATTTTCAAGGTTTTAGTTGGGATAAAAGGAGTTCAACAGGTTCAGAAATTGCCATTTTCCGAATAATAGCATCTATTTTAGCGGCATTGAGCGGCGGTTTTGCCTGTTGTTGCACGATAGACGCTACTGTAATATCTGTTGGCATCGGGCGGTTAAAGAATGCAATATCTTTGGCAGAAACACGCTTAACCTTGATTTTCGACTTTTTGAACTGTTGTATAAAGGCTTCCATCGCCAATACAACATCTTCTTGTTCCACCTCCATAATAAAGGCGATCATTTCCAATTTTTTAACTGCAAGGTTTGTAACCATATTGTTTTTTAAAAGTTGTAATTTGAAATGAATTTAGTACAAAGATACTGCTTTTGAATGATTTTTCAAATTTTTTTATTTAAATCTGTAAAAACCTGCGTTTCGGAAACCTTGAAGGTTGCCGAAACGGAGGCTTTTGATTATCAATAAATCAATATCAAAAAAATTAAAGCCTCCTAAAACCTCAAAATGTTTTATTTAAACCTGCCACTTCGCAATTTTTTTCATAAAAACAGTAAGAATCAAGTCCATTTTAATAAAAACGGTTAAATTTGCAAACCAATCACAGGATTCAACCTCATTCAGCTAAAAACCATTAAAATCATTAAATGGCAAAGAAAAATATTGCGTTAGTAACGGGTGGCTATTCTAAGGAATCGGTCATTTCTATGCTCAGTTCGGAAGTTGTTGAGCAGCATTTAGATAAGAAATTGTACAATGTTTATAAAATCATCGTAACCCGCGACCGATGGTATTATCCCACTGGCAAAGGCGGGCGCACAATTACGATTAATAAACATGATTTTTCGCTCCGTTCCGAAGGCGAAACGGTGCGTTTTGATGCGGTTTTACTGATGATTCACGGCACGCCAGGCGAAGATGGCAAATTACAAGGTTATTTTGACTTATTGGATATTCCTTATACGTCCTGCGATGCGCAAACCTCGGCATTGACCTTCAACAAACGTTATACGGTCGCAACAGCTGCTTTTTCGGGCATCAAAGTGGCAAAATCATTGCATTTTTTCAAAAATGATATGATTCAAGTCAATGAAATTTTGAATACGTTGACATTACCCGTGTTTGTGAAACCCAATAATGGTGGTTCGAGTATCGGAATGAGTAAGGTTTCAAACGCATCAGAATTGCCCGATGCGATTGAAAAAGCATTTAAAGAAGATGACCAAGTGTTGATTGAGGAGTTCATACGCGGGCGGGAGTTCACGATAGGCGTGTTGAAAACCAAAGGCGAATTGATTGCGTTGCCAATAACCGAAGTCACAAGTAAAAAAGATTTTTTCGATTATGAGGCGAAATACACGACGGGCATGGCTACCGAAATCACGCCTGCGCAGATTGAACCCGCTAAAACAACGTTAATTGAGGACTTAGCAAAACGCATTTACCAAATTTTTAATTGCAGAGGCATCGTTCGCATAGATTTTATTTGGAATGAGGTGGATAATCAACCCTATATGTTGGAAATCAACACCGTTCCAGGACAATCTCAAAATAGTCTCGTCCCGCAGCAAGTCCGCGCTTATGGCTGGACGATGCGCGATTTCTACGGGCGATTGATTGAAGAAATCGCAGATTAATAAATGATGAATGATGAATTTATAAAAATTCATCATTCATCACATACTCATTCATTATTCATCACTCATCATTACTTAGAATGAATACTAAAGATTTAACAGATAAAGTTAAAAGTTTTAATGCGGGCAGCTTTTTCGGCAACCTGTGGGAAAAAATCAAATATGGCGCGACCGAAATTTGGTATTTTTTCAGTTCCAAAATTTTTTGGACGAATTTCGGCAAAATGTTTGGTATTTTTATGGGCTGTATGGCGGTTCTTTTTGGGCTAATGTACTTATTCACGCGGCATGGCAAATCCAATAAAGTAGGCACTTTCACGGGAAAACACATCACAACCGCTATGAAAGAGGCATCGGCGGCTGGTCTTACGCTTCTAACAAGTGATTCCCTCTACACGCCCGATGAAAAACTTAAAAATACGGTTTTTAAACAAACGCCAAAAGCGGGTTCGCCTGTAAAAGACGGTCGGACAATTTATGTCACGATTTATAGTGCAACAGGTGTGATGCAATTGTTGGTGCCCTTGAAAACGATTGGAGATTATGAATCTTATGCAGCGAATTTGTCTGCCAAAGGCATTAACTCGCAGGTGATAGAACGCAGACCCGATGCTTCTGAAAATAATACGATTCTTGATATTTTGGTGAACGGACAATCTATTAAAGACAAAGTGGAGGGCGGGCAAATGCGCGTCATGCAAGGTAGCACCGTACAATTTGTGGTGTCGCAAAATGCCTTAGATGGCAACACGGATGTGGCTGTACCGAATCTGGAATGTAAACAATTTGGTGAAATTGAGGTGATGTTGCAAAGTATGGAACTCACTTTGGGGACGATTACAAAAGATGCGTCTGTGAAGGATGAACGAAATGCTTTCATCTTGAAACAAGAACCTATGAGAGATTTGATGGTTCCAAAACGCACACCTATTAATATAGTGTTGACTCAGAATCGTCCGTCCGCTTGTGGTGGTCGTTAATGGATCTCAGTACATGACAAAAAAGGAGTTGGGTTAATGGAAGTGCGGATTTCACGGATTTGCACGGGGTTTGCACGGATTTTTTGATTTTGGAGCCCTCAATAGGCGATTTTAAGTAAAAAACCCATGTGAATCTCATGCAAATCCGTTGAATCCGTACTTCCATTAACCCAACTTTCACTTTTGTAAGGTCATAAAACCGATAAACTGAAATCGCTATAGTTTTTCTAAAAAGACTTGATATTCTTTGCAAGATTGCATCGTTTTCACAGCAATTTTGCCCCCAAAACGCTTTTGCAAATCCTCTATATATGGATTTTTAAAAGGTGTTTTAGCTTGATTTTCATCGTCTTTGAAATCTTTTGTAATCAAACGGCGGCAATCTTCTTGATACATCAAATTATTCTTTTCGCATATACCTGCCATGTAACACGCCGCCGCCGCAACAGTTGGATTTGCCTCTTGAATCGCTTTTAAGTACCAACTTTTAGCCCTATCGCAACTAAAAAAATCATCATTTAATTTAGAAAAAGCATGATTTTTAGGTGCATCCGCCCGCCCCGATTGATAACTATAAACGCCCGCGCCCAAAATGCCTAAACCCACTACACCAAAAGCAATTTTAAACATTTTTTTCCAAATCAATGCAGCCAACATTGCAATGCCCGTTAAACCGAGTAGCCAAGCCCCTATCGGAAACGATTTGCCGCTACCTAAAACGCCACTTTCTGTTTTAAATAAATTTTTAACCTTTGATTTATCAATGCCACAATTCGGTGAATTGGTAGAATAAATCCGACTCATCAACCATGCTTTACCACTTTGAGTCATGTTATAATACACATTGCCTAATAAATAATAAATTTCAGCTCGTTTTTCCGAATTTTGTTGTGCCTCTTTTTTCAAATCAATCATTTTCTGAACTAAATCGGCTTTATTATTATATCTCAACAACGTATCATTCAATGGGCTTGTGCCATTAATACGCAAATCAGTTATAAACGGATTGTTTGAAAGATATTTTTTATAAGGATGCTCATTCCAAAACGCAACAGGAATAGTTTTAAAAACCAATACCGCTTTTTCCAAATTATCGTTTAAAAGATAATGTGTCCCATAATAATCTTTGATTTTATTCAAATCCCAACCTTTATTGGGTGGTCTTTTCGGATTATATGATTTTCCTGTTTTTTCATCATATATTAATTCCTCATCATCATAATATTCACTATACGGTTTCGGGTCTGATACCAAAAAAATTTCAAAAGGCGTTAAACCCGCTTTTTTATCTAACAAAGCTAAAAGCGATTCATAATCTTTCGGCGTACCAAGTTCCAACAATTTGTGATAAAAACTGCTATAACCGCCATCATTTGAACCAAAACCAAGTGTCAAATGATGCTTACTCGTCAACAAAACACCTTTCGCAACCTCACCTTTTGCAAAAAAACGTTCCGAAAACCAACGCATTAATTGCGCTTTCAACATCTTATAATCCAAAATATTATTTTGTTCCTTCTCCAAAAAAGCCATCAAATTGACTATTTGTTGTTCTGCATTTGCATCCAATTTTTTGCCCACTTGATTCAATACTTTTGTGATTTCCAATTGAATACGGATTGCATTATTCGTTGATTTAGCATTGAGGGATTGTTTCAAATAAGTATCTGCTGCATCAAAATCCTGTGCAATAAACGACAAATGCGCTAATGATAATTGCAAAAAGGCTTTATCCGTCTGCTTGCCGTCAGCCACCACTTTGTCCACAAAACGGCGCAAATCTTTCAAATAGCCAAAATCATTTCTTAAATTTTTTGTTTTATCTCCGCCGTCTTCTTCCTCAAAATAATCCATCTCGCGGTAAGTCATCGCAGTTGTATATAACCAACTTTCCACTTTATTGACCTCGCGTTCAATCAACATATTAAAATCTTTATGCGCAGGATCTAACGCATAAATTTTTTCTAATTCGGGCAACTGCCGCCCTTGTTTTTGCAATGCAGCCATGATTTGCAAAACCGCTTTTTCATGTGGCGTTTTTGCGAGCAATAAAGTTTTGTCTAAATGCTCAAATTCAAACAATTGTACGGCGCGTTTGCGTTTGTCAATGCTCCATTCAAAGGCTTTGGCGAGCCAGAAATTGCGTTGAACCACCTCTTTAATCGTCGTCGCGTAATAAAACATCGCCGAACTTTCTATCCAACTACTTGATTTTGCATTTTTTATATATTTGTCATAATAATTAATTGATTTTGCGGTATCGCCCACATATTGCGACAATTTCATTAATTGATAGGCTGTCCGCAATTTTACAAACGGTTTCTGCGCATTTTGCAACAAGATTTCACCCGAAAGCAGCGCGTTTTTAATCGGCACCAAATGTTTTTGACGCTCCTCATCCCAAAGCGAAGGGTTATTCATACCTGCTTCACATTGCTTAGAAAACAACAAATAGTTGTATAATTCACCATTTTCAGGCTGCTGCAACACTTGAACGAAGGGTTCGGAAGCGGCATTATTATTCGAAAAACGTTCAGGTTCGGTCTGATAAAGCAACCGATGAATGTCTTTCCTATCTCCTTTTTTGCCCGCCGCGATATACCATTCTTCCACATTCGCCGCGTAGAAAGTAGTATCAAGTTTGTCACCAAATTTATCATACGGGTCATTTGGCGTATAATAAAGATTACTTGAATATGTAAATGGCAGTAAACCAACCGTATTCACTAAATTGGGTTGAAAAAGCCAAAATCGAAAATCCTCCTCCTCTCCTTCACTCGTGCAGGCTTGAAACATCGTGCGCGGCAAAAGAAATATCAAGGCAGTTAGTAAAAGTCGAAAAAAAATTCTCATGGATAATCCTTTTAGAGTTTTAAGAAAATATATTTAAATTTATTGAATCACTTGTTGTAAATATTCAATTAAACGCTCAGGTGTTTCTGCATAACCAGCAAAAATATGAATCGCTTGTTCGTTATTTAAATTGCCTGCATCCCCAAAAGCAAACTTAATTTTTTCATTCATAATGGTTTTATCTTTTGCAGAATCATTTAAAATCAATTGTATAAACTTTATTAAAAAATGTAATTCAAATTTACCTCTAAACGTTTTTTGCGCTTCACAACTTGCAAATTCAACTAATTTGGCCTCTAAATCTGTTTGCAAAACAGGGATTGCCATTGGAAAAGTTGCTTTGATTTTGTCCAAATCATAATTCACTCGAACGGTTTGCAAGGTAATTTCAACAAAATCTTTGGGCAATTTATCATCCAATTTCACTCCCGTAAATGTACCCGTTTCATTCCGAACCGCTACCAAACAAGCGTACCAAGCATTGAACAACAAAACGGCTGTATGAAATTCATTTTGCCTGTCTGTAAAAAATTGAATACAATGATTCAAAACATTCTCGTCACTTGCAAGTGAAAAATGAAACGCATTTATCAAAATTTCCTTGAAAACAGCTACCGAAACATATAAATTTTCAATCGAATAACAAGGCGTTTCAAAAATCGGTGGATCATTTGGTTTTAAGGGTTGATTAAAATCTCTATCTATAAAAAATGCTTTTTTATAGCTTTTATACTCAATTCTATTTTTAATAAGTTGATGTACTGCTAAGACACTATCTCTACCACCACATACTATCGTGCAATATTGATTTGTAAATCTTTTAATTCGAGGTACATAATAAACATTATCTTTTCCTTCAAAAAAACAAAACAAATGGTTTGGAAATCGTCTTTTTGAAAGCATAAATTCTTCAAAAGCGACCGTAGGTTTTTCTTTGCTTTTGCGGAGCGTTTCTATGTAAGACATTGAATGATTTAAAATTTTAATTTATAATAAGTTGATTTTGATGTTAATTGCTTTTAACAGACCCCGATTTGCGCAACTTAGCAATATCTGCAATGGGTTTGGTATATTCATCTAAACCAATTGCATATTTATCCAATTCGTTATCGAAAATAAAAGGTGAATGCGTAACTGCCAACAAAAAGTTGCATTTTTGAGAATTGACTATATCGGGTAACAATTGCCTTTGCCAAAGCATACTCAATGACAATTCAGGTTCATCAAAAAGCACTATGAAATGTTCATCTGCTTCCGAAAGGTAAATTTTAGAAAAAATAGAAACAATTTGTTTTTCACCTGATGAAAGTTTACTCAACGGAATTTCTTCATCTGTAATATCAGACTTAACAAAAATTTTAATATTACTTTCGTCATAAAATATTTGTTTATTAATCAAATATTTATTGCAAATATCTTTAAAAAGTTTTACACAATGGTCTAAAGTTGTCTGTTTTTCATACAATTCAAATAATTTTTGCAGAAGATACGCATGAAAAGGGTTCTTAAATTGTTTGGTTCGGACGATATTCCGAATAGCCACTTTCTGTTTATCAGGCAATTGACTGCCAACCCGCGCCAAAATAATAGCAATTTCGGATTCATTAATTCTATTTAAAATATCATTGCTATTAAATTCGCTCTCTTCTGTCATCGTATTTAAAAGATCTTTAGTAAATTGCGCCAAACCTTCTTTCAACAATTTATCAATTTTTTCTTGAATTTGGTTAAATTTTTTCTGCACGTCATCCATACCAAATCGAATTAATGTGTTTTCTGCTTTCAACTGCAAATCATTTTTACCATAACCAAGATTATGCAAATCTTCCTGCACACGCCTAAAAGTGGGAAAGTACAATATAGCCCCGCCTTTGATTCTACTTTGTATCTCTTTTTTATAGTTTTCAATCCTATTATTAGGTGTGGGAGGTGCTTTCATGTTTTTAATGCCCACTTGGTCTTCAATAGAACCCAACAATTGGAAAACTTGTTGTTTTATGTAATTATGATTATCTGTACCAACCCTTTTTCTAAGTTTTAATCGTTCAACTTCGGAACTGTGAACATAGTTTGCCTTAAGAGTTGCAAACTCTTTAGCTTCAATTACAACTCCTGTCATCTGCAATTCCTGTATCAGAGCATCATCTTCGTATAGCAAATAAGGCAAATGTGGCAATGTATTTTCTTTAAATTCAATGGTTTTACCATCAGAAAAAGTTAAAACTAATCTGTCAAAATTATATTCTTTTAATTTTGAAAAGTTTTGTGTCAACGTATAATAAAAAAGGTTCAAAACCTGTGTTTTTCCAAGCCCATTTTCGCCAACAAGTATTTTCACAGGCTCGTCAAGCGGAATGTGTACATCAGTTGTCCCGAAAAGTCCATAAATAGAAAAAGATTTTATAGGATTTATTGTCATTTTAAGGAACATTTTAGTTAAAAAAATAATTTATTTGTTTGTCATCTCTATCAATTGCAATAATTTTGCTTGAATCAAATCCTTCTGCGGCACACTCAAAAAATGAGGTTGATTCGGGATCATAATGATTTCCAACGACTTCGCATTCACCAATTTTTCTTTTGCGAACATTGCATTACTCGTATAAACCGTACTATCATTCATGCCTTGCATATAAATTACTGGAATATGAATTTTTCCCCAATCAGGCAACAATTTTTTCAATTCGGCTTCATGTGCAAATTTTTCATCAGACGCGACTCGCAACATACGTGGGAAAATCCAACGAGTCAACCAATATTTTGTAATATAAGAAATTTTATATATCTTTTCTTGTCCAGGGGCAATCGCAGGCGCACCCAGTAACAATCCGCTTACTAAATCGGGGTTATCCATGACCAGTTTTGATGCAATCGGACCACCAAAACTAAAACCTGCCACAATAATCGGATGTTTTCGGTGTTTCAAACTATCTAACAACGGTCGAATCATCCGCGCTTGCTGCTCAATGCTCACGACCGACTTGCCCAAACCCGAATAACCATAACCAGGGCGATCCACTGCAATCATATTACATTTTGTCAACAATAGTGAATCCGAAAGCGTCAAATGCTGAACGCTCAACGAACTCGGCGCACCATGTATAAACAAAACGGTCGGCAACGAATCATCTCCAATTTCAAGATAGCGCATGCGGCGACCTTGCACCGTATAATATTTGATGGCGGGATGCAGTTTTTTCTGTTCAAAGTATTGATAAACAGCCTTATCATTATAACGAAAAGTGATTATATAACAACCACAACAATCTAATATTGGTGATAATAATAGCGCAAATAACAATACTTTTACAAAAAAAGGAGTCGTTTTTTTTAAGAAAGTCATCTTTGGAAAAAAATTATAAGGAACACTGAGTCAATAAAGTATCACAATTGTTACTTTTTTAAACGTGGATTTTGTGGATTGATTGGATGGTGGATTTTTTGCAAAAAATCTACAAAATCCAATCAATCCGCCGAATCCAAGTTCAGACAAAGAGGCGGCAAATTTTTTTAACATAAAAATTTCCGAAAGATAAGCATTTTTTAAGAATTAGCTGTGAAAACTAATTCAATATGTGTATATTTCATATTAAATTGTTGGCTCAAATATTTGTTCGTCAAGTTGCCTTTACAAATGTAAATCCCATTCATCAAACCCGCATGATTCGCCAATAAACGTTCCATATTACCCGCTTCTTCACAGCGTAAAAGGATGGAAGTCAATATGTTACTCACTGCATTGGATGCTGTACGCGGCACCCGCGAAGGAATATTCGGCACACAATAATGAATCACATCGTACCTTTTAAACGTCGGTTTATCGTGACTTGTGAGTTGCGAAGTCTCGAAACAGCCGCCTTGGTCAATGCTCACATCAATAATAACAGAACCTTGTTTCATTTTCGCCACCGTTTCCTCGCGCACAATCAACGGCGTTCGACCCGCGCCAGAGTGAATCGCGCCAATCGCCACATCCGCCGTGCGCAATTGTTCCTCCAACTGCACAGGATTGAGGGCAGACGTATAGAGTTGCCGTCCCAATTGCGTCTGCAAGCGCATCAATTTGTGAATATTATTGTCGAAAATGCGCACTTCCGCACCTAATCCCATCGCGGTTCGGCTCGCAAATTCGGCAACAACGCCTGCGCCAAGAATCACCACTTTGGCAGGCGGAACGCCCGAAATGCCACCTAACAAGATACCTACGCCTTCATTATCGCTACTTAATAGCTCGGCGGCGGTCAAAATGGCACATTGACCCGCGATTTCAGACATAATCCGCACAATTGGAAAATAACCAGGTTCGTCTTTAATGTACTCCATCGCCAATGCGGTCACTCGTTTTTGGCGCAAGCGATTGAGGTATTCCTCTGTGACGGTCGGCACTTGCAATGGCGAAATTACGATTTGATGCGGGTGCATCAAGTCAATTTCTTCTAAATTCGGAGGAGCAATTTTCAAAAGGACGTGTGCGGCAAACACTTTTTCTCGCGTATAAGCGATTTCCGCGCCCGCTTCTGAAAATTCGTGGTCGGTATAATTCGATTTGATACCTGCCATAGACTCCACGACGACGCGATGCCCGCGCCCCGTCAAAACAGCCACCGAAGACGGCACTAATGGCACTCGGTTTTCCTGCAAAGTCGTCTCTTTGGGGATACCGATGAACAATTTGCCGAATTTTGGACTCACAAACCGTGTTTCAGGCTGCGTTTCCAAGAGATTTTGCGTGAAAAACTTATGGTGCGGCATAGGCATAGTATGTAATATACGATTTTTTTGTTGGCTTAATGGATTGGTTCATTAGTTTGGTTGGTTGGTTAGTTAGTTGGTTGATTAGTTAATATATTGATTATCAATGACTTAACCAACCAACCAACTAACTAACTAACTAACCAACTAACCTTCTACAAAATTAAAATTTTTCGTTGATTATCACCTATTATTTCCAATTTTATTTTTAAAACATTTAGTGGAAATATCGGTTCAATCAAATCGGGCCATTCGATTAAACAATATTGGTCATCATCTAAATAATCTTCAATACCAATATTCAGAGCTTCTTCTATATTTTTCAAACGATACAAATCTAAATGTGCAATACGTTGATTTCTATTGTTTTCAATATAATAATATTCATTTATCAGTGAGAATGTAGGGCTTTGAGCATTTTGCTTCGTCTTGAAATGAGCGCAAAATGCTCGCACGAAAGTGGTTTTTCCCGCGCCCATTTCGCCGTAAAACATGATTTTTTTGCGCCCGTCGGCGATTTGCAACAATGATTTAACTGCTTTTTTTAAAGCAAGAATGTTTGGAATCAGTATTTCCATGAAAAAAATGATGAATGATGAATGATAAATGATGAGTTTATGATTCATAATAATTTTCAAAATAATTTTTTTACGACCGTATTCTGATTTAACAACCTATTTTCATCAAGGTTCAAAAGATTCAAACCTGGTGTTTTGCCCACTTCGATACTGCCTAAGGTATCATCAAAACCAAGTGCTTTTGCCCCATTCAAAGTTGCCCAACGCATTAATACATCGGTTGTTATGTATGATTGATATTTTTGAATTGTTTTCATTTCTTCCAAAATGGAAAGTTGCCAATTCGAGGTCAAACTATCGGTACCAATCGTCATACGCGCTTTGGCATCCACAAATAATTGATAATTCGGCAAACGATTTTCAATATAAAGGTTCGCATTCGCACAAGTCGCAAAAAAAATATTTTCGCTCCAAGCATGAGCCGCCGCAAGGTCTTCGGCAGTAGTTAACGTATTGTGAACTAATAAATTGCGATTCGCAGGATTCAAATTTTGCAAAGCGTAATGTATAGCCGTTTGTCCTGTCGGGCGAAACATATCCAAAGAAATGCCAAAGCGTTTATAAAACGCATAAAAAGCACCTTTTCCGTCTAAAAATAATTCATTTTCGGGCGGCGTTTCTTGGTTATGAATGCTAACCGTCGTATTCGGACGATGATTCATATCATAAATTTTTTTAAATAACTTTTCCGAAACCGAATACGGTGCATGTGGCACAACACTTTTTCGACTCCCTTTTGCAGGTTTCAAATCATAAAATACCGCTTCATATTGTGAAAAAACCTTATCTGCATCTTGATTTTGCAGAAAATCAAACATTTCAACAAAAGTATAATAACGCAAATTGCCTTTTGCCTTTTGCGCAAACGTATCAGCTGTATTACTAATATCTCCAACCGCAACAATCCCATTTTCAATCATTTCGCGCTCTGCTTTTTGAATCGCATCTTGAATAATCTCATGTGTTGCAGCGCGTTTCGTGACAACGCCTGTTATAAACGGAATCAGCGAAACACCCGTATTAACCAAACCTTTCATGTGAGAAAGTTCCAAATGACAATGCGTATTGACGAAACCTGGCGCAATCGCGCCTATATGTGTATGCACAGAGGCAGGATCATGCGCGTCAAGCGGGTCAATCGCCAAAATTTTACCTATTTCATCGGTAATGATGACTTTTTTTTCGAGTGGCGCGTCCGTCGTCATCGTATAAATACGGTCAGCCGTTATTTTTTGAACCATCTTTTAGTTGGATTTAGCGTCAAAATTACGTTTTTTTTGAAAAAAATGTTATATTTGCATCGAATGTTATGTTAAAAAGCAATACATTTTCTCAAAATTAGCATCAAATTACTTTTTAAAATATTTAAATCATGGCATATAGCGATTTTACATCCGTTGAATTAACTAAAAAATTCGGAATTCGATACCGTGCTGCCCATTTATTTCCAAATTATGAACCTATCGAACCCTCGAATTGGCTTAAAGAAACCCTTCAGAAAGGCAGAAGTCTGGGTTTTGGTAGTGAAAAATCGCGTTCTGAACGGTTAGTGACACCGATTTTGTTAGAATTGAGCGATAGGAATAATCATCATTTTTCGATTTATTCAGGGATGAACCTTGATATTGATGAAAAATTAGGTTTGAAAGGCGAGTGTGATTTTATATTTTCGTTCAGTCGGGTGCAAGATTTTATTACCGCGCCCATTTTTTGCATCACCGAAGCCAAAAAACAAGATTTGGAA
>JBEEMZ010000061.1:0-20977 GCA_041192405.1 Bacteroidota bacterium
TATTTTCGAATATTTCCATTTTAGCATAAACTGTCCCTTAAACCGCCTATACGCGACTTACTCTACCAATTTAAATTCTCCGTTCGTACTGCGTCCCTCCACAGTATTGAGACGGCATCTTCCTATCTTTTTGTCTGCATTCGTCGGCAAAAGGGTGGCACACAGGTGTGCGTTCCTTTCCTTTGGTATTTCGGGTTCTGTGTTACGAACGTCATGGTCAACATCATGGCTTTAAAAGCATGTCGTACAGGCTCGATACAAATTTTCTATTTTATCGAGGATTCGTATTGCGATTTCAGTGTGTGCTGAAATGCCTTAAAATCATGTCATTGAATAAACTTTTGCAGTGCGCTCTGCAAAAGACTGCTATTATTATGCCTTGTTGAAAGCAATGAGGAAAAGATGTTATTACTGTATTTTCAAAATGATGCCACCAATGAAACGCCAATTCCTGAAAACAACCTGAAATAAGCATTACACAACGTAAAAGATGGATACTCAAAATATTAGTATAACGAACGAATTGATTTTTTGAGACTAAGAGCTTGGTACTATAAACTTATAATTATTTAAATCTATTATCAGTTAATTACAAATTTATCTCATGACAGAGACGAAACTTACATTTGGTTCTTCTAAGTGTTGGAGAGTGATTACAACGGGGCTGTTAGCAATTTTGTTAACCACCTCGGCTTATGCTCAACCAAGTTGTATTGGCGAAGTCCATGCGACTTTGGGCAATTCTTGTAATCGAGAGATTACTCCAGATGAACTCTTGACACCTGGAACAGCAGGAGCAGGTTTTCAGACACAAATATTACGGGGGGCTAACAATTGGCAACCTGCCCTTGGGTTAGGAAATGGAGTCATTACCCCTGCGGATATTGGTCGTCGTTTACAAGTTCGAGTCATTCTACCAGGTAATCCTAATACAAGCTGTTGGAGTTGGGTTACGGTGGAAGATAAGGACAATCCGCTACTTGAATGCCCCGCGCCTGTGGCACTAAGTTGTTTACAAAGTACGGCTCCTTCTACTATTGTCGGTCGCGTTATATTGGGCAATGGAACGGACGCTGGTACTTATAGTGATTGTTCTACTTCAACGGTTACGTATAATGATGTGGTGGTTGAACGCCTTTGCACAAGTCCTTTCCCTGCTGGGGTAAGTCCTTTCAATGCAACTCAAGATGCGTTGCCTACTGCTGCTGGAAGTACTGTTGGTGCAGATGCATTGGCTTTACTGGCTGACAATTTGGCTGCAAACACAGCTGCAGGAGACCCTAATACATCTATTATCAAATTTATCTTACGTCAATACCGAGTAACTGATAGATTTGGTAATTTTACAATTTGTTACCAAGTGATTGCTGTTAAGCGGTTGGACGCAACGATGACAATCGTTCTCCCAATTGAAGCAACTTTTAGTTGCAACACGCCTATTGCAGATTTCTCACCCGATGGGATTAGTAGGAGAGGTGGAAATGCTTGGTCTGCGTATCCAATTTTGTTTATTCCCAAAGATGCTATTACACCCGCATTGGTTTGTCCCATTCCAGCAACAGGAACGGTGCTTTTACCAGATGATATGGATGCATTATTGGCAGTATATGATACGGTTCGTCTAAAGCCAGGTTCAAGTGCATGTGGCGTAGGTGTTAGTTATGTAGATGAGGAAATTCCATTATGTGTAGGTAGTTTTAAGAAAATTCGCCGTTGGAGAGTTTTAAACTGGTGCGGTGCTTCCGTGAATACCTGTCCAACAACAGGTGTTGTTAACAATGCTACTAACATTATTTTGGGAGACCAACTTCTAAAATATTTAGACCTTACGCCGCCAACTGTAACAGCAACTTACAATAATTACACAACAAACTTGACTTATTTATGTACAAGGGATGAAAATGGCAACCCTGTACCAGAATTCCTTGCGGATGGCGTTACACAGAATCCAGATGCTCTTTTCAAAAGAGATATCACTGCGACGGAAGAAACCAATCGTTTTACGGATTATTACGTGCCTTATGGCAGAAATGGTGTTGCAACGGATATTGATTTAGCGCATTCTACAACGCCTGCGCCAGATGCAACCATTTATAATATTACTGCATTAGCGAATTCTAATACTTGTACAGGAAATGTATCAATTACATTGAGAATCAAAGATACAAGTTGTGTTACACCAGGACAACAAGTAACCCTTGTAACAGCGGACGATAACCGTTTGACGGCAACTGCTGTAAGTTATAATGCAGCAACGGGCGAGACGGTTTACAGACTTTCTGGTAACTTCCCTGTATCAGCAGACCCTTATAATGTGAAAGTGACCGTTACAGATGCATGTCAACATGCAAGTGCGGTGCAAGAGTTTGTGATTACAGTAGAGGATAATGCAAAACCACAACCTGTTTGCCATGAATACTTGCAATTAGCATTGGGTTCGGATGGCATCGTGCGTTTGAATGCAGCCGATTTGAACCGCGCAAGCCGTGATAATTGTAGCTTACAAGGCAATTTGACGTACTTGATGAGAAGAATGACCAACAGCAATGCAGCAGGTACAGAACAAGAGCTGAATGCAGATGAGTGTTTTGCACAATGGATTAATTTTAATTGTTTGGATGCAGCTTCTACACACAACTCTGTCAATAATACAGCAGCTGCCACAACGATTAGTGTGGTGATGCGTGTTTGTGACGAAGCAGGTAATTTCAATGATTGTATGGTGCAAGTATTGGTAGAAGATAAAATCAAACCAACTTGTATCGCGCCTCGGAATATGTCTATTACTTGTAATCAGTTTGCAAATCTTTATGATTTGAGCAATTACGGTTTGATGAATACTTTTGATAATTGTGGTATTTTAAGAGTTGATTCTACTTCGGTGCCTGATTTAAATAACTGCCGTCAAGGTACGATTACAAGAACTTGGACTGTAACCGATGTGGCGGGCAATACTTCATTGCCTTGTCGCCAAGTGATTACAATCAGAGGTGGTTCTGATTTCTCAGTGGATTTTCCAGATGATATCATTGCAAGTTGCGGTGCGGATGTGGATGATGACGAAACGGCTAAAAATGCCATGTTAACGAATGGTCGGGACAAAGACGGACATATTGAAAACAATGGTTGCGGTGTGCTTGCGGTAGAGGTCACTCATACAACGCCTTCGGCTACAACCGATAACTCTTGTTACAAAATTTTCCGTAAATACCGTGTGATTGATTGGTGTCGTTACAATCCAAATAACACCAATGAGCAATTGAGTTGCTATGGCAGACCTGTTGCAGGTGACATCCACCGTGCGGGTTTCCCTTGGAGCAGTGCAACACAAGGTAATAATGCGGCTTGGGAAAATTTACATGTGGGTACAGGTGCAGGTCAGACCGACCGTTCTGGCAACAAAGTAAGAGAGCGTAAATTTAGAGATGCTGATGTTTACAGTTTTACGCATCAGCCAACAACGGCTGCGGGTATTACAGCGAGAATTGATTCTATCAATGCGATTTATGCGGCAGGTATTAGAAATACAAGTTTATTGGAAACAAACAAAGACCACTGGACTTTTGCAGATGGTATCATTTGTTTCACGCAAACGATTAAGGTCATAGACAACGTGCGTCCTACTGTAACTGCGGTTGCAGATGATTTGGAACATTGTGATTATGCTTCTGCTTCCAATTGTGCAGCACATTATACAGCAACTTTGCAAGGGGCTGATGAATGTCAAGGGGGGGTGAGTACCGAAGATTTGACCTATTCATGGACATTGGTGCGTGTAGATGGCTTGCCATTAGTGCCTGCGGTTGGCGCGACTGCTGCAATCATGCAATACACAGGAGCTACCAGTAGAATTGACATTGCTTCTTTGCCTTATGACATTATTTACCGAGTGAATTGGACAGTTGCAGACCGTTGTGGTAACTCAACAGGAGATGAATATCAAATGCGTTTCAGAGATTGCAAAAAGCCGTCAGTCGTTTGTTTGAATGTGAATGCTGAAATCATGCCTACATCAGGTAATGTTGGCGGCGGCGGTCAAATCGAAATCTGGCCAAGAGAATTTGTTTCTTCTGTAGATGATAACTGTACAGACAGAGTTACTTTGAGAACAAAAATACGGGTTCGGAGAGCAGGTACAGGTACAGGTTATCCTGTGAATGGTACGAGTGTGATTTATGATTGTACGGATTATGCAGCAACAGCAGATCATACAGCGATTGTCGAAGTTTGGGTACAAGACGATGCAGGTAATGCCGATTTCTGTTTAGCGACTGTGACGTTGCAAAACAACATGGATGCTTGTGGCCCTTCTGGTGACAGAGCGCGTATCAATGGCGGTATTCAAACCGAATCGCGTGCAAATGTTGAAAATGTTACTGTAAAAGCGATGTTGAATGGTACTCAATTGGCGGGTTCGATGGTAACGCGCACCGATGGTAACTTCGCATTAGCAGGTTTGACAACAGGCGTGAATTATGCTGTACGCGGTGAGAGAACGGATAATATTTTAAATGGGGTGACTACTTATGATATTGCGTTGATTAGCCGTCACATTTTGGGTGCTGAAACGTTGGGCTCTGCTTACAAAATCATTGCAGCAGATATTAACGGTGACAGAGATATTAATACAGCCGATATGATTGCGGCGCGTCGGGCGGTCTTGCATTTGACGACGACGTTCCCGAATAATGTACCTTCTTGGAGATTTGTGAATGGCACATACAGGTTCCGCAATGAGCGCAATCCACTTGGGGAAGATTTCCCAGAGGTCGTGAATATTGCAAATGCGCCACGTGGTGTGAATGCAGCGAATTTTGTAGGGATTAAAGTCGGTGACGTGAGTGGTAATGCAACGGCGAACGGTCTTGCAGGCTTAGATATTCGCGGTGCAGCAGGTACATTGACATTGAAAACAGATGATTTGAACTTAGTCGCGGGTAAAACTTATACGGTTCAATTGAAATCCGATGATTTCAAAGTGATAGGTATGCAAGGTACCTTGAATTTTGCGAAAGGGTATGCAGACAAAATTGCGGTAGTTGGTCAATTGCCAAATATGACAGAAGGTAACTTCGGTGTGTTTGACAACGCTATCACAACAAGTTGGAATGGCAAAGCAGCCGTTGAAACGGATGTTTTAACGTTGACGTTCCGTGCAAAACAAAATGGCAAATTGAGTGAAATATTGACGATTGGTTCTAACTTGACGTATGCAGAAGGTTATGATGCAGCAGGCGATTCGTACAGTGTAAACTTGTCATTCAACAATGGCAAAGTATCTGGAAAAGAGTTTGCTTTGTATCAAAGCGAACCCAATCCATCGAATAGTACCACCAAAATTGGTTTCAACTTACCAGAAGCGGCTAAAGCGACTTTAAGCATTTACGACGTGACAGGTAAATTATTGAGAACGGTGGAAGGCAATTACAACGCAGGTTACAACGCATTGATGATTGAGAAATCGGAATTGAATGCAAATGGCGTGATGTACTATCGTTTGGACAGTGGCAACAATACAGCGACGAAGAAAATGATTATTATTGATTAAGGACGATTTCGGATAGTGGATTTTGGATTGCGCAATGAATTGATTATCAATGAGTTGCGTGTTTTGAAATCCACATCCGAT
Source organism: Bacteroidota bacterium (assembly GCA_041192405.1). Lineage (GTDB taxonomy): Bacteria > Bacteroidota > Bacteroidia > Chitinophagales > Saprospiraceae > JAAFJT01. The sequence continues at coordinate 5,630 of JBEEMZ010000061.1, forward strand.
TGGATAAAAATTAGAATTGGGTTGATGGAAGGACGGATTTCACGGATTGGAACGAATTGAAACGGATGTTTGGTTTAAAATGAAACTCAAAATAAACCTCAAAATTCGTAAAAAACCGTGAAAATCAGTGAAATCCGCACATCCATCAGCCCAACTCCAACCTTATGACCCAAAATCTAAAACTTAAAAATAAAGAATAATAAAGTTCAAAGAGTCGGTTTGGGGCATTTTAAGCCTAAAATGCTTTCAAACCGTTTTTGTTTAAAACTCAAAACCCAATATAATAACTGAAAACCGCCTTTGAGCAAAAGGAAGAAATATGCTTTAAATCGGTTTTTGGGATGGCCTCTCAGTGTGCGCATTGAGGGGCTTTTTTTATGTCTTCAAGTGAATTAAATTACTAATTTAAAAAAATATTATATTTATTATCACTTATTTTTAAATCTTTTATACTTAAAAAAAATAAATACTTAAAATAAAAATTAAAAAGATACCTCAATCAATTGTTGCAAAATGCTACTATGTTTTGTATCTTTGCATCACGAACTGAAATAAATGCGCATTCATTTCTGGAACTAAGTTAGAATTTTTTTTTCTTAAAACCCAAAATTTTTGTTTTTATGAACAAATTACACGCAATTTGGATGCTTTGCGCATCGCTTGCATTACCCTCTGTGCTCTTTGCTGCACCAACCACTGCATCTTTCACAATCAATGGGGATCCAAACACGCCTTCTGCAACGAACCGAAGTATTGAAGCGGTTTGGATTGGCAATCCGTCCAAAGCAACGGGCGCAGGAAGTGCCATTACCAAAGTAGAGTTTTACATGGATGGTGCCTTGAAATCAACGGTAACAATACCTGTATCTGCGACACTGCCCGCACCTAAAACGTACACATTCAAATACAAGAGTATCGTAACAGCAGGAAATCATACTTTTAAGGCGATTGCTTATGAAAATTCAGTACCTGCATCTTCTACGACCACTTCTACTTTAACGGTGGCGGTAACAGACGCTGCGCCCAATATCAGTGAACTCATTTGTACCCCGAATGCTGTTAGTTATGTTGCAAATCCAACAGTAGGTATTTCGGTTTCGGCAAAAGTGAATGATGACGCTAAGGTAACGAAAGTAGAGTTTTACTGGGTACCGAATCCTACTTTGCCAAATACAGAGCCAGGTACTTTGAAAAACACGATAAATATTAACGCTCTTTCGGGTACAGCTACTTATCTGTACACAGGTATTAGTATTTCAGGTGAGTTGAGAGTCTTAGCGTATGATGAGTTAGGGAATTTGCCTACTGAATTCAGAAAAGCAATCATTGTAGCACCCAATGCCGCGCCTGATTGCTCCCCTGTATTCGTCGAAGGAGGAAATACATTTACGTCTCCTATTGTAAAAAATGGAACAACGGTTTTAGCAGCTCCTGCGACGGTTTTCAATCCAGGTACTATAACGTTCCAAGTGGCTGCTAAGGATGAAACGGGTACGGTTACGAAAATGGAATTGTTTAATAACAATGTTTTGTTTGCAACGTCCACAACGCCGACGGCAATGCCAGACCCTAATTTTTTAAAGCCGCCATATTATTTCTTTACGTTTACATTCCCTGCATTAGCAACGGGCACTTACAACTTAACATGGAAAGCAACGGATACTTATGGTGCATTTTGTACCCAACTGGTACCATTTGAATTGAATGTTACCAAATGTGCGGATCCAAATGAGCCAGGTGACAACTTAAAAACGGGTGCTACCTCCCTTGGGCTTTCAGCTATCAAATATGCTAAAATTGGTTCTGCAACGGATGTAGATTTTTACAAAATCGTCATGACACCTACCACGGTGATTGAATTAAATGGTACAGATGCAACAGGTGGGAAAGCTAATTTGCCTGCGGATTTTGACATGGCATTGTACGGCCCTGGTGTGAAATCTACCTTACCAATTGCAGTGTCTGAAAATGATGGCGTTACGCCAGAGGTCATTGATGCGCTTGTGGATTTGCCTGCGGCGGGCATCAATGCACCCGACGGTGTTAAAACGTTTATCCTTAAAGTCTATGGTTATAATGGTGCGACTTCGACTTCTTGTTACCGTTTGAGTGCGGGCGACCCGATTGCGCCACGAGCGCGTACAAGTCGTACAAAGTCCACTAAAAACACGGCTGTTGAAGGGGCGGATACAGGCATGCTTTTAATCCCCAATCCAGCTTCGAATGAAGTGTCTTTAATTACAACGACAGAAACAGCAGGTGAATACAATGTAGCGATTACAGACATCTTAGGCAGAGAAGTGAAACGTCAAACATTGACTTTGAATGAAGGTGACAATGTTTCAACGCTTGATATTTCAACGGTCAATAAAGGAATGTATTTGGTAAGATTGTGGAATGACAAAAAACAAATGATTCAAAAGTTGAGTGTGGAGAAATAATAATGAATTTTTACATTGTATTGATTATCAATTGAATATAAAATTTGCGAAGCTTATTTATTGGATTCAATTGCCCTTGCGCCAAGCCGAAACTTGGCGCAAGTTTTTTTTAAAAAACTCAATTGTTGTATTATGAACAAACCTTATTTCATTAAATACTGCATTTGTTTTGGATGTCTCTCCATGATTGGATTCGGGAGTTGTCAAAAAGAGGATGCTGCATCTACCTTCGTTGCTGAGAATCCTGCGAGTCGTCAATGCGCTGCACATCCGTACAATGAAGCATTGATGGCAGCCGACCCGCAATTTCGCTCCTCTCAACAAGCCGTCGAAGCATTTACGACTCGTTTTGTGGCACAATCGGCACAAACCATTTCGACACGAGCCGTGAAGACGATTGGCGTAGTGGTTCATGTAGTGTATAACACGGCGGCAGAAAACATTTCGATGGCACAAATACAGTCTCAAATCGCTGTTTTAAATGCCGATTTTCGCAAATCGAACAGCGATGTGAGTCAAACGCCTTTTATTTTTAAGAGCGTTGCTGCGGATTGCGAAATCAACTTTGTATTGTCACAAGTGATTCGCAAGCGAACGACGCGAACCTTTTTTACGGACAACACGGTGAAGCAAACAATTTTAACTGCTTCAGGCGTGAACACAGGCGGCTCAACGGCTCTAAATCCATTGAACAAATTAAATATTTGGGTTTGCACCTTAGGCAATGGATTATTGGGTTATGCTCAGTTTCCGGGCGGTACACCCGCAACAGACGGTATTGTTTGTTTAAATACAGCTTTTGGGAATACAGGAACGGTTGCCGCCCCCTTCGATAAAGGCAGAACCGCAACACATGAAGTCGGACATTGGCTGAATTTGCGCCACATTTGGGGCGATAGAACTTGTGGGAACGATTTTGTGGATGACACCCCCATGCATGATTCGGCTAATCGCGGTTGTCCGACGGCGGGTCACAAAAGCACTTGTACAGGAACGCCCGTTGAGATGACGATGAATTATATGGATTATACGGATGATGCGTGTATGTTTATGTTTTCGGTGGGTCAAAAAGCGCGGATGCAAGCGACTTTGGCGAGAGGAGGTGCTCGTTTCGCTTATGCGCAATAAAACGTTATCATTCCGTCGGAAACGTGAATGTTTAAAACAAAATTTGGAGGTTTCGTTATTTTTGTACAAAGCCTCTATCTTTGCGAAGTATCAATTGCCGATTGTTACTTTAGCGGTGTATCCTGCTGGACGAACACCCAAAAATTTGATGCTTATGAAGAAGATTTTATGTAAAAAAAGGTCATTTATATACTACTTAACTTAGAAATTGACTATAATTGTGCTGTTATTCATTAATAAGCCAATTATTTTTGTATGAAAATGAAGAATTTAACGAAATTTTGTTTGTTTTCGCTTGCTTTCGGTTTGGCAAGTTGCGGAGGCGAACCTAAAACCATTAAAATTGGGGTTTACGGACCTTTCACAGGTGGTTCTGCGCCGATGGGCGCGTCTATGCGCAATGGCGTACAATTAGCGGCTGAAGAAATCAATGCAGCAGGCGGCATCAACGGCAAAAAAATCGAACTTATCGAGCGCGATGACCAAGCCAAAAATGAAGAAGGGGGTAAAGTTGTCCAAGAGTTGTTGGATAAAGAAAAATGTGTTGCTTTATTGGGTCCGATTAACACGGGCGTTGCGGATGCATCCACGAAGTATGCGCAACAAAAGAAAGTACCTCAGATTATCAACGTTTCTGCGGGCGCGAAAGTCAATGATTTATTCAAAGACAATCCTGAAAACTACATTTTCCGAATTGCGGCGAGCGATTACGTTCAATCGGAAATGATTGTGCGGGAAGCGATTGACGTGCGCAAGAAGAAAAAAGTAGGTTTACTTTGCGACGACACCAATTACGGACAAGGCGGACGCGACAAAATGGAAAAGGCATTGGCAACCCGCAACATCAAAGCGGCAACCACCGCCAAATTCAAATTGAAAGACACGGACATGACTCCGCAATTGCAAGAAGCGAAAAAAGCGGGTGTAGAAGTATTGTTATGTTACGGCATCGGGCCAGAATTGGCAGCAATTGCGAATGGGATGGAAAAAATTGGCTGGAAAGTGCCAATGATTGGTTCATGGACGCTTTCGATGAACAATTTCATCAACAACGCAACTAAAAACGGTGACGGCGCAACCATGCCCCAAACATTCATCGAATTAGGCGCGACGAATCCAAAAGCTGTTAAATTCATTGATGATTACCACAAAAAGTTTGGTGAAAATCCAATTGCAGTTGCGGTAGCGGCGGCACAAGGTTATGATTCAATGAATTTGTTGAAAGCGGCGATTGAGCAAGCACAAGGCACGAACGGCACAAAAATCAAAACGGCATTGGAAGATTTGCAAAAGCCATTTGAAGGAGTGACCGCTACTTACAACAAGCCGTTTTCCAAGACCGATCATGAAGCCATCAAAGAGGCAAATGTGATTATGGGCGTTGTCGGCGGCGGACGCGTGAATTTGCCAACGGCTGCACCTGCGGCGGCGAATCCTGCGCCTGCAACAGCAACAGCAACAGCTAAACCTGCTGGTGGTAAATAATCAATTTAATTGCGAAACGGGACACGAATTTTACGAATTTTCACGAATGCCAATACAGATATTCGTGAAAAATTCGTAAAATTCATGTCCCGTTTTATAATGAATTGATTATCAAAGGATTGTAAGATTCATCATTCATCATTTATAACTCATCATTCCGCATGAATGAAACGATACAATTATTAATCTCAGGTATCGCGCAAGGCATGATATACTCGTTAGTAGCCTTCGGATACAACATGACTTACGCCACTGCCCGAATGTTCAATTTCTCCAACGGCAATTTCCTAATGTTAGGCGGAGTGGTTGGTTACGCATTATATATGTCGGCAAAACTGCCCTTTATCGCAATGTTATTAGGCATCATCTTAGTCGGACTCCTCACAGGCTGGATTTTATACAAAACATCTATTGAACCTTCCTTACAATCCAAATCCAATGTCGCATGGATTTTAGCAACATTAGCATTTGGAATCATCTTAAAAAATGGCGTTGAAGTCTTTTGGAGTACGGATGATTTCCGTTTTGAATCACCGTTAGGCAATACGCCGCTTCGTTTTGGAACCGTTGGCGTGTATCCGCAAGAAATTTTAATCATCCTTGTATCGCTGCTCATCGTGATTGGGGTAGAGGCGTTTAAAAAATATTCGATTTTGGGCAAAGCGATTGTCGCAGTGAGCGAGGACAAAAATACAGCGAGTTTGATGGGCATAAATCAACGATTTATAATCTTATTTTCATTTTTATTAGCATCTGTAATTGCTTGTATAGCAGGGGCTTTGGTTGCGCCGATCACCTTAGTGAGTGCGACAATGGGAACCGTTTTGGGCGTGAAAGCGTATGCAGTTTCAATCATTGGTGGTTTAGAATCGGGTTACGGCGTGATACTCGGCGGATTAATTATAGGTATATCCGAAAGTTTAACGGCGCGCTTTATTTCGACAGGTTATAAAGATGCACCTGGATTTCTGTTACTCATTTTGATTTTACTGTTCTTGCCATCAGGCATTTTTGGAAAGAAAGTCATTAAAAAGGTATAAAAAAAGAAAACCTTCCAGAGGGCGCAATCTATCCCAAACTTTGTAAAAGCATAAGATACCTTATGCTAAAAACGCATCATTAAAATACGTTTATGAATAAGAAATATATATCCTATTTACTCATCGCGTTGCCCCTATTACTGCCCATAATCACTGATAATCAATACTATATACATGGCGTTGTTTGTAGAATTATTATCTATGCGATTTTGGTTGCATCCTTAGATTTGATAGTGGGATACATTGGTGACGTGTCTATTGGGCATGCAGGTTTTTTTGCCATTGGCGCGTACACGGTAGCGATTTTGACGGCGCGTCCTGAGTTGAATTCAGAAAGTACGCTGCATTATTTTCCACAATTACCTTTTGGAATTGCATTAATCATTGGGATTTTATGGAGTGGTTTGGCGGGCTTCATATTAGGATTTCCTGCCTTGCGATTAACGGGACCGTATTTGGCAGTCGTCACGATTGCGTATGGCTTATTGATTTACACGGTCATCAACGAGCAAGAAACCTTAACGAACGGCACAAAAGGCATCACGATGCGCACTTTGGAAGTCGGTGGATTCTCTTTTGCGGGCAACAATTTGTTATATTTGGTATATCCGATGTTGATATTGGCGTTATTGCTGATTCGGAATCTGACCAAAAGTTTCTGGGGACGCGCCTTTGAAGCCATTAAATATAGTGAAGTTGCGGCGGCGAATTCTGGGATTTCAAAATCGTATTATAAAATTTGGGCATTTGTAATCTCCGCAGGCATCGCGGGATTAGCGGGAGGATTGTTCGCACAATTGGACGCATACATTTCGCCGAATACCTTTTCTTACAATTTTTCAGTGGAAATGTTGATTGCCTTAATCGTCGGAGGAACGCAATCCATTACGGGCAACATTTTGGGTGTGAGCGTGTACGTATTGTTACCCGATTTATTCAACCGTTTTAATGATTATCGGTTGATTGTTTTTGGAATCGCCTTATTATTGGTGTTGTTTTTCTTGCCGAAAGGATTGGCGGGTTTGGTCAGCAAGTTTATGGCGAAATATGCCCATTTCTTTTCAAATGAAAAGACTGAATCGGAACGATTAACAGATTTGCAACAGCGCAGTGAAAAGGTAGATTTATGGAATGAAATGCCGCAATCTACTTCGGATGATATATTAAAAGCCCATCATTTGACGATGCGATTTGGCGGCTTAACGGCTGTAAATCAATTAGATATGACGGTGAAACGCGGAACGGTTCATGGTTTAATCGGTCCGAATGGTAGCGGCAAAAGTACCACTGTCAATTTATTAACAGGCATTTACAAACCTGTAGATGGCACGATGACGGCATTAGGAATCGATTTGAAACCCATGCACACGTATCAACGGGCGAAACTCGGTATTGCGCGGACGTTTCAAAACTTGCAATTATTCAGTGATATGACGGCGTTACAAAATGTAATGGTTGGCATGCATAACTCATTCAAATCCAATTTATTAGGAATTATATTTGGAACGAAGGCATGTCGGAATGAAGAAGCGTTGATTGAGGTAAAAGCCTTTAAATGGTTACAATTTGTTGGCTTAGAATCCGTTGCGTTTGAACAAGCTAAAAATTTGGCTTATGGACAAGCGCGATTATTGGAAATTGCTCGTGCCTTAGCGTCGAATCCTGCATTATTGTTATTGGACGAGCCTGCGGCGGGTTTGACATCGGGCGAAATTGAGAAAATTAATGCCTTGATTTTGAAAATGAAAGCGGCTGGGATTTCGATTTTGTTGATAGAACACCACATGGATATGATTAGTGCGGTTTCGGATGAAGTGACGGTTTTGGATTTTGGCAAAAAAATAGCGGAAGGGGATTATCAAACGGTTCGGAATGATCCACAGGTGATTCGGGCGTATTTGGGCACGGAAGGATAAATATTTATTGCGTCAAAAAGCGCGTTCGGGGAACGGTTTTTCAAAAAGTGCGTTCGGGGAACGGCTTTTTGAACATTTCTACAGCATTAAATTTTGCAAAATGCGTCAAAATGCGATTGTTTATAAAATATTTATAATTTAGGTTCAATTTTGTAAAATTTTATTTTGCAAAGCGGTTTAAATTCAATTTATAAATGGTTTTTTATTCAAAATTTTATTTGGAAACTTTTTTCGATAGAAACGGAACTTTTACAAAACGCATCGTGTTTCATTTTTGTAAGAAATTTTAAACAATTCATAAAAAATTACAAACCAAAATGAGAAGTCACGAAATAGACTACCGAATTTACGGCGAAGAAATGCAATGTGTCGAGGTCGAACTCGACCCACAAGAAACAGCGATTGCAGAAGCGGGCAGTTTTATGATGATGGAAGAATCCATTGAAATGCAAACGGTACTCGGCACAGGCGGTGACGAAAAACAATCGTTTATGAGCAAAGTTTTCTCTGCTGGCAAGCGGCTTTTGACGGGAGAAAGTTTGTTTATGACGGCGTTTACGAATCAAGGACGTGGAAAAGCGCGAGTTACCTTTGCTGCGCCGTATCCTGGTAAAATCATTCCATTGAATTTGGCGCAATTAGGCGGCAAAGTCATTGCACAAAAAGATTCCTTTTTGGCGGCTGCGAAAGGTGTGACCGTTGGCATAGAGTTTCAACGCAAACTTGGCACTGGTTTATTTGGCGGCGAAGGCTTTATTATGCAAAAATTGGAAGGTGACGGCATGGCATTTGTGCATGCGGGCGGCTTTGTTTTTGAAAAACGATTGGCGCATGGCGAATTATTGAAAGTGGATACAGGTTGTATCGTTGCGTTTACGCAAGATGTACATTACGATATTCAATTTGTCAAAGGCGTGAAAAATGTAATATTTGGCGGCGAAGGTTTATTTTTTGCGACTTTACGCGGACCAGGTTTGGTTTGGATTCAAACGATTCCGATAAGTCGTTTGGCGAGTCGCGTATTGTCTTACGGCTCACCGATGAAGCAAAAAGAGGAAGGTAGCGTGTTAGGTAATTTGGGTAGCTTGCTCGGCGGTGATGAGTAATTTTTCTCAATACTTTTTATCAAAAAGCAGTAACTTTGTACCTATAAGGCTTCGATAGCTAACAAATACTTGGAATGAAGTTTTCAAAAATGTTGATAATCAATCTTTTATGAAACTTCATTCCAAGCACCTTTGCTTTTTTTAAATTAACAAAACTTGTTATGACGTATTTAGAAATCGCCCAAAAAGTTTTACAACAACATGGCAGTCCTTTGTCATCCCGAGCGGTTTGGAATCAAGCGGAATCCCTCGGTTTGACAGAACAAAAAATGGGTAATGGCAAAACGCCTTGGGATACGTTATCATCGTTGTTATTCACGGATACTCGGGATAATCCCAATTCTTTTTTTATAAAAATAGAAGATAAACCAACTCGTTTTGGTTTAAAAAATTGGGTAGTGGCCGTCGTTGTAGAGCCTGAAATCATTGAAAATGAGGATGGTACAGATGATAACTATCAAACAGATACTCAATTATTCGACCCAATCAAACAAGATATTGATTTGATTCAAGATAAATGGTCTGTTTATGACCATTTGCGCAAATTGGAAAAAGGGCGTTTATTTATACAAAATATTGATTTACAACATTTTCAAAGACATTCTGTTTGGAAAGCGGCTCAAAAAAGTCGTTTTATAGAATCGTTGTTGATGGGTTTTCCGATACCGCCGTTTTACCTCAATTTGCGAGAAGATGGTTCTTATTTAATTATTGACGGTTTGCAACGCACGATTACGTTAAAAGAATATTTAAATAATGAATTTTCATTAAGTGAATTAACGAGTTTGAAACGGTATAATGGTAAATGTTTTAAAGATTTGCCGACTGCTTTGCAGGCAAAAATGGAAGATAGGGGTTTAAATGTTTATATTTTGAAGGCAACGACTCCGATGCGTGTCGTGTATGAATTGTTCGACCGAGTGAATACAGGGGGTACGCCCTTGACACGTCAAGAGGTGCGGAATGGGATTTTCGTAGGCAAATCGACTCAATTTTTAGAAAAATTGGCAAAAGAATCCATTTTTGAACAGGCTTTGGACGGTTCTGTGAGCGATAAACGCATGAAAGACAGAGAATCGGTTTTACGGTATTTAGCGTTTAAAGTGAACGGTTACGAACAATATGGCAGTGATATGAGCCCATTTTTGGAGCAAACTATGGAGGCAATGAATCAAATGACGGATGCGACGCTTGAAAAATTAGAGCAAGATTTTAAAAGGGTGATGTATTGGGCGGTTCGATTGTTTGAAAAACAATCTTTTCGCTTGCCGATTTACAATGCGGAAAAACAACAAAAAGGGCGCGGGTCTTTCAATATTTCAGTAATGGAAAGTGTTTGTTATGCCTTATCGGGTTGTACAGATGCGTTTTTGGCACAAAATGAAGCCCAAATTCGTCAAAATTATGTTTTTTTAACCCAAAATGACGCTTATCGAAATGCAGTTAAAAACAGCACAGGCAATAAAATGAATGTGAAAACGCGTTTTCAATTGGCACAGAATGTTTTAATTAAAAATCAATTATCATGATAAAAAGCATCTCGCTTCAAAATTTTAAATGCTATCAAGAAGAAACGCATTTTGATTTGAAGCCAATTAATCTGTTGACGGGCATCAATGGAAAGGGGAAATCTACCTTTTTGCAAAGTATTCTCTTAATTGCACAAGCTAAATTATCCTTATTAAGAACTCAAGATTCCACCTTTCATGGAAATTTAAATTTAAATGATTCATTAGTGCGCTTAGGTACATTTGATGATGTGAGAAATGCACACATTTCACGAAATATGCATATTATTTTTAAATTCAACTATTACTACAATATTCTTGGCAGCAAAGGAGGTAAACATATTGTTACATATAGATTCGGTCCAAGCAATGATGATAGAGTATTAGAATTCATGGGAAATGATAAACCAAATAGTGTCACTTGGCGTATGTTTAACTGGGGCAATACACATTATATAAGTGCTGACCGTTTGGGACCGCAAGAATTTTATGAAAAAATAGACATGAATGATCTGCGTGTGGGCAAAAAAGGGGAATTCGTTGCACAAGTACTTGCGAATGCTCAAAAATCGCAAATGATTGTGGATGAATTACTTGCATTGAGCAAAAATCGTTTATTAGTGGCACAAGCGAGTGAATGGTTAGGTCATGTTTTGGGGCATCCAAATATATCCTTAGAAGTGAATGGTGATAACCGTTACACGATTAGTTTGACTTTCAAAATGGGAACAAAATCTTATACAATGCCCAATGTTGGATTTGGCTATTCCTACATTTTGCCAATTATTGTTTCGGGTTTAATTGCAAAACCTCATGAAATTTTGATTATTGAAAATCCAGAAGCGCATTTACATCCGCGAGCGCAATCGCGTTTAGCGCATTTTTTGGCGAAAGTAGCGAAAACAGGCGTTCAAGTTTTCATAGAATCGCATAGTGACCATATTTTAAATGCTTTGCGCGTTGCAGTTAAAAATAAAAATCTAACTCCTGACGATTTGCAAATATTTTATTTTGGAGAAAATCCGGATGAAGACGCTCCAAATATTTTCACGCCGCAAGTAGATGAAGATGGCAGAATAGACGAATGGCCCGATGGTTTTTTCGACGAATGGAATAATAATTTAATGGAACTCCTTTAAAAACGGTCTCATGGAAATCATATTTAATGAACTATCGCTTCAAAACCTGCCCGAAACGCGCATGGAAGCCGATAGAGCGATGCGCAGATGGATAGAATTGTTAGAAATTATTCAAAAAACGGTTAAATCGTTAGATTTGCGGAGTACCATTTTGTTGAAAGAAGCCTTGATTAGTTCTGATTTGCCGTTGATGGAATGGCTCAAAAAAAATAAAGAAAAAGCCGCTTTTTTTCTGGGCTTGATAACTAAAAAAGAGATTATACACAATTATCCTGATTACTTTTTGAATCAAACGCGCTGTTTTGGGCTTGCCTATGCTTATGAGACCGATACAGCAAGTATCAGTTATAATAGCATAACGAATTGGTTTGAAAGCAGTTATACATTGAATAAGCAATTTATTGATGAAAAAGCGAACCAATTTCAAGAAACCGATATTGTAGTGCGACATATTGGTACCCAAGAGCATATTCGTTATTATGAGGATTGGTTAAAATCTTTTGTCGTCGTCGTCAAATTATTGTCGAATACAAAACGGTTTCAAAAAACGCCTTACAAATTTAAAGGACAACTCATATATCGTGAATTAGAAACCAGTTATTATTGGTATTACGACAGTTTTCATCGAGACGCGCAAGAAAAAGATGCCAAAATTTTGGTAGAATTAGAAGTTTGTGACGCTCAAGGCATTCATATCGGTACGGCAGATGCTTCATCAGGCATTATTGATTTTAAAAATCAAGTGTCAGGACGTAGTATCAAACGATACCTTAAATAATCTACGAAACATTTTTGTTCCCAACGATTTTTCTAAAAAAATTAGCTTTATAAAATAAACTAAAATGTTGAAAATCAATAACTTAACGGTAAAATATGGCGAAGTCACCGCCCTCAAAGACGTGACTTTAAACATTCACGAAGGTGAATTAGTTGCCATGATTGGCAGCAACGGCGCGGGCAAAACCACCATGATGAATACCATTTCGGGCTTATTGAAACCGACGACAGGTGATATATGGTTCAATGGCAAATCGGTTGTAGGGATTCCTGCGCATGAAGTGGCAGGTTTGGGCATTGCGCACGTTCCTGAAGGGCGCAAAGTCTTTGCATCGTTGCCTGTGAAAGATAATTTGTTGCTCGGCGCGTATCTGCGGATGCGCAAAGGCGATAAAAAAGCCGTTTTAGAAGATATTGAAAAGATTTATACGAGTTTTCCGCGTTTAAAAGAGCGTGAAAATCAACAAGCTGGCACGATGTCGGGCGGCGAACAACAAATGCTTGCATTGGGACGTGCGTTAGTTTCGCGTCCGAAATTATTGTTATTGGATGAACCTTCGATGGGTTTAGCCCCTGTCGTGATAGATGAAGTTTTTCGTTTAATCAACGAATTGAAAGGCAGAGGCGATATGACGATTTTCCTCGTGGAACAATTAGCGTATCGCGCTTTGAAAGTGGCGGATCGTGCTTATGTGGTTGAGCAAGGGCAAATCCGACTTTCGGGAACAGGTGCGGAATTATTTGGGAATGAGGCGGTGAAAAGAGCCTATTTAGGTGGCAAATAATGTAAAAAATATTAATCGTGAATAGTACCGATTTTCAAAATAAAAGGGCTGAAATCGTTTTAAACCTTCCAAACGGTGTTGTATCGCTGTATTTGCGTTCAAAACGCGGATGAACCATTCTTTTTAAGGAATGAGCATACAACAAAACGAAAACGCCGAAGTTTGGGGTTCGGCGTTTCTGTTTTATACAACTTGTTAATTATTTCAATCTCGAAACGATAATCCCCCATAATTTTTCATAAGGAATCACTTCCAATTCCGTCACCAAACCGCGATACCGAAACGGCATTTCGGTCAAGCGACCCACATATTTATCGGTATTACCCAATTCTTCTGTTTTATAATTGCCTTTCACCATCTGTTGCAAGAGGCGAATAAACTGTATCAATCGGAAAAATTCTTCTTTTTTCAACTGCCGATTCGCATAATTTTTCAACCGATCCACCAAATCCGTGACGTGTGAATATTGTTTTGCCTCCAAATGGAACAATAATTGCGCAATCAACATGAAAATCGTGAAAATCCGCATATCTTTCGAGTACAAAACTGGGTCACTTAAAAATTTAGTCACTTTGAAATTACGGCGATTCTGACGGCGCAAAATCGGATTCGTATCCCCAAAAACTTCAATAATATAATTCAAATACGCTTCATACACTTTCCATTTCTCCCGATTTTCGGGGTCTAACTTCCGAAAACGCGGATGTGCCGTCGCTTTACCCCAAATTGCCATTGCATTAATGTAATTTTCGGTGTGCATCGCCAACAACAAGTAATATTCCATGAACGTAAACCAAATATCACTGCCTTCTGGAAACGTTTGCAAACATTTTTCAGCATTGACTTTGCCGCGTTTGTAATCCTTCAAATGCAAAAATGCCGACATTTTTTTCAATTGAAAGGTCGCCATTTTATCATCCTGATGATATATAGGATTATCCTTCATATATTGTTCCGCCCGCGAACACACTTCAATCATCGCCTCATAATCTTGCAACATCTCATAACGATATGTCCAAACCAAATACATATTATAAAAAACCACAGGCGAATCATACATCTCCGACAAACCTATCAACGCATCACAATACGTATCAATGCGTTCGCGCAAATTGTTATTTTCTTCAGGCGGCTTGAAATAATTAAGCATTACACGTTGATACAACTCCTCAGAACGAATTTCGGCACTCAAAATATCAGAATATTGCTTAATATGTTGGTCATATTCTTCAAATTCTCGTTCGGAGTCAATTTCGGTCGAGTAGGTGCGCAAAATACGAGCGCAATTCACAATCATATCTGCAAATTTGTACTTCAACGAAGTCGTCAAAATCTGTCGCGCCAAGGTCGCCGCCGTAAACGGAGCTTCATTAGATAACAGAATTTTAACAAGCGTCCATTCTTTATTGCAAGAATAATAGGCGCGGTCGTAACCCGACGTATCAGGCAAATTCACATCTAAAAAAAATAAAGTATTCAAAAGCCGCTTTCGGAAACGCGACTTTAACTGACGATATTTATCATCAGTCGGGCTACAGTCATACAGGAACGTTGCCGCATCGCGGTCGTTCCGAAATTTGTTACTTAGGAGTGCCTCATAAAATTCGTTGAATTTGCTCGCCTTATTTTTAAGCGAGTTATCATCGAAAATTTCGATTTTCCGAACCTTCTTTTTGGTAACAATTTTTGCGATTTCTATTAAATTTTTCATCTGTCGTGGTTTGTGACATAAAGGTAGCAATTTTTTTACCAAAAAGTCAAATGCAATGTCACATTAAGCCTATTTTTTTTTATAAATCTATTTGAAATGATGAATTGTAATAAGGTTTATATCATTTTAAAAACATTGTAAGTTATTGATTTTCAATCAGATAAATTTGTAAGCATTAAAATTTCGGTAAAAATAAAATTTTTTTTATAAATACACCTTTGAAAAAAAAATATAAGTCAAAAAATAACAAAAGAAAAAATCATTTATAGAATTGTGACGTACTTTTCAAAAAAAATCATTAGAACTACAAAC
>JBEEMZ010000062.1:0-37302 GCA_041192405.1 Bacteroidota bacterium
AAAACAATTTTTTTTTCCATTTATATTTCTTGCAACCTTTATATTTCTTTGATTACCACAATGAACTTCTATCAAGTTCCATATTCTGAAAATATTAAATTAAAGAATCTAAACAAGCAGTTGATTATTTCGCCTCCAATGAAAAATGAACCTTTGATTCTTCCTACAACTGCCAGTAAATTTATTACAATCAGAATAAAAGACACGCTGCAGCCTAACACGACTTACAGCTTCAACTTCGGTCAGAGTATAGCAGATAATAACGAAGGAAATCCATTCAACCAGTTCAAATATGTGTTTTCAACCGGAGACTATATCGACTCTTTATCCAGCGTTGCGGTTGCCGAGCGTGGAGGCTGGTCAAGATTACAATTGGTCTTTAGTGGTAAACGCGGTTTATGCGACCATGTTTAAAAAGTTTTTTGCGAATGTGCAACCGACCGATTTATTCAAAATTGCGACCTTAGAATCGTCTATCAATAATGGCTTGCGGACAGGTCTTTCGAGTGCAGTCATCAGCCGTTCTGAAGATTATGGCAGACGGGTTGCGGAAGCCGTTTATACTTTTTCTGCGACTGACAGCGTGACGCATGACAAATATTTAAATCCAAGACCTTCGGGTTATATTCCTGTCGTCGGGCCAGGCAAGTGGAAACCAACAGCCCCTGGCAATCAAGCAGCGATGTTTCCGTATTGGGGCGGCGGGCGCACCTTCGCAATCAAGGAATCTGAAAAAACAGCTCGCCCGCCTTTAGCGTATTCGGAAGATAGAAACTCGCCCTACTATACACAAATGTTGGAAGTGTACAGCAATACGACTCCGCAAACTTCAGAAAATCGTTGGATTGCAGAGTTTTGGAGTGATGATGTATTAGGATTTACGTTTTCGCCACCGTCTCGATGGATAGCGATTTTAAATCAAGTGTTGGTGGCGGATAAAGTCAATTTAGAAACAGCCGTTTTTGCAGCCGCCAAAGTTGGATTAGCATTGAATGACGCGTCAGTAGCCTGTTGGCATTCAAAATTTTTCTATAATTTGGAACGTCCTGTCAGTTATATTAGCAAAGTCATTAATCCGACTTGGAATATTATGAATTTGACGACCAATAGTTTTTTAGGCAGTACGCCGTCGTTTCCTGCGTACCCGTCGGGACACTCAACTTTTGGCGCGGCGGCGGCGGAAGCGTTGGTTGATGTTTTTGGCAGCAGTTACACGCTGACAGACCGTTGCCATGAAGGTCGGACAGATTTTGAAGGCAGTCGCCCCCGTACTTTTAATTCGTTTTACGATATGGCGGCTGAAAATGCGTATTCGCGGATTTGGTTAGGCGTGCATACGCGCATGGATTGCGAGGAAGGCTTGCGTTTAGGCTACGTTTGCGGCAGACGCGTGAATCAATTACCGTTTAAAAAATAGTTTCCTGCGGAATGACAAAAAAAGGAATTAAGAGCGTGCCGTTCTTAATTCCTTTTTTTGTTCTTCTTTTTTGGTCATTCCGCAGGAAACGAATGATTTTTACAGCAAACCGACGCTAAATTTATCGTAAAATTCATCATTCATCATTCATCATTCATCATTCGTCTTTAAAACTTTTAAATCCTATCTTTTTATCGTATCATTGCACGATTTTTTATCAAAAATTCCTTAACGAAATAGATTTTTTTTACATTGAAACGTTCTGTTCAAGTTATATTACTTATTTTTGTAATTTTAGCAATAGACCAAGCGGTCAAAATTTGGGTAAAAACGCACATGTGCATCGGCGGCGAACCGATTCCAATCCTCGGTTTAAAATGGGCACAACTCAATTTTGTTGAAAACCCTGGCATGGCATTTGGCATCACGCTTGGTGGCAGTTATGGCAAATTGATATTAAGTTTATTTAGATTATTTGCAATTGGATTCTTAATTTATTATATTCGTAACCTCATCAAAACCAATGCGCCCAAAGGTTTGGTACTCGGTTTTAGTTCGATTTTGGCGGGTGCGATTGGGAATGTTTTAGATAGTCTTTTTTACGGTTTGATATTTTCGACTTCGGATCCAAGTGTACATCATTGGAATTGCATTGTGGCAAAAATGTTCCCGCCTGAAGGTGGTTATGGGACGTTTTTGCATGGAAAAGTAGTAGATATGTTTTATTTTCCGATGGGGCATTTTCCAAATTGGTTGCCATTTTTGGGCGGGCGCATGTTTTTTGAACCTGTTTTCAATGTGGCGGATTCAGCGATTACGTTGGGCGTTGCGAGTATTTTGATGTTTCAACGCGCCTATTTCAATGACGAACCGAAGCCAACAGAACAACAAATTGTTAATAATCCAGTTATAGAAACATCGCAAACCATTGATAATCAAATCATTGAGCAGCCAAGTACAACCATTTTGACAAACAATGAGCCGACTCCCAAAGTAGAAGAATAAAAAAACTTCCAGAGGTCGCAACATTTTAAAAAATGTTGCGACCTCTCCCCTCTCATGGCACGAATATATCCCGTTAATCTTCAAACAATTATCGAATGAGCCTATTGAAAATCAAACAGTTATATAGTCATTTATATCCTCAACTCTTAGAAGAAACGAGTAGCCCATACAATCCCGTTTTGAAAGTATTGTTGACGCAAGGACGATTCCAATTATTATCCAAAAATGCCATTTATTCTTACGCAGATTTGTATGATAATTTCACCAAAACCTTTCAAGCAATGGATTTGAACGCGCTTAAAATTAAAAATGTTTTAATTTTGGGTTATGGATTGGGGAGTATTCCTGAGATTTTAGAGAAATTATTTAACAAAAGATACCATTATACGGCGGTTGAAATAGATTCAGAAGTCGTTCGGTTAGCAAAAAAATATACGATTCCAACGCTCAAATCTAAAATAAATTTAATTTGTTCGGACGCGTACCTATACATACAAACCGCAACGCCTCAAAAACAATCCTTTGAACTTATTTGTATAGACATTTTTCTCGATGAGGCTGTGCCTAAACCTTTTTTAAATATCAATTTTTTAGAAAATGTTGCTGAATTATTAACTCCAAAGGGCGTATTAATGTTCAATTTATTAGCACACACGCAAGATGCGCGCAAATTTGGCAATCTTTATTATGATTTAGTTTTCTCAAGTGTTTTTCCGCACGGTTATTGTTTTGACACGGACACCAATTATATTTTGGTCAGTCGCGCAAATGTTCTCAATTTAAAATCTTAACTTTGCGCAACTATTTTTAACTTGGATTTTTTGGAGTTAACATCCACAAAAATCCACAAAATCCAAGTTAAACCAATTCAAATAGAAAATATTATGATGTACACCATTAACATTTACACTCGTTTCGCATTGATGGCAGGCGGTCTCTTATTAGGGATTGTTTTGTGGGCGATGTTCGGGTTTTGGTACGGGATTTTGTTCCTTTTAGCGAGTATTGCATTGTCAGTCGGCTATTTTTTGATGGGCACGATTCAATCGGCTGCAATGATGATGCAATCGGGCGACATTGATGCGGTGGAACGGCAATTAAATTTGACGCGGTATCCGCAATACTTGTTGCCGCAAAATCATGCGTATTACTACTTGCTCAAAGGCGGTATTGCAGGTCAACGCAAAGATTTTGAATTATCTGAAGAACATTATTTGAAGGCGGAATCTATTGGTTTGCCGACGGACAATGAAAAAGCAATGGTTTATTTGGCAATTGTCAATTTCAGACTTCAAAAAAACAAGTGGGCAGAGGCAGAAGAATACTACAAAAAGTTGAAAGGATTGAACATTTCTGAACCGATGTTGAAAGAACAAATACAACAAGTGGATCAAGTGATGAAAAATAAAACGCAAATTCAAGCGCAACAAGCGCAAATGAATCGGCCTGGATTTAGAGGTTTCGCACCTGGCAGCAAGCAAACGCGTCCAAAACCAAGATAAAGGAATGAGGAATGATAAATGATGAATGATGAATTTTCAACCTAAGTAATTGATTAACAATTGTTTAATTATAAAATTCATTATTCATCCTTCATCCTTCATCCTTCAAAATTCAAAAATTAGAACTATGGGTTTTGATATTTTTTACCGTTTCGGCGATTTTTTAACAAATCGTTTTACGTCGCTCTATGAGAACACATTAGGTTTTTTTGAAACCTTTGGCAAATATTTACAATTGATGTATTCGAGTGTGGCGCGTCCCGAAAATTGGCGCATGTATGCCAAAGAAACCACGCGTCAAATGTATCATATCGGTATTGGTTCCTTGATGATTGTGTGTCTTATCTCGATTTTTATTGGCGCAGTAGCGGCGGTGCAATTCTGTACGCAGTTGGATGGGCAATTGATACCCAAATATTATATTGGCTATATCGTCCGTGACTTAGCAATTATCGAATTATCGCCCACTTTTTCGTGTTTAGTTTTGTCAGGGAAAGTCGGCTCGAATATGACGGCTGAAATCGGTGGCATGCGGCAACACGAACATATTGACGCAATGGAAATTATGGGCGTGAACACAGCAGCTTTTTTAATCATGCCAAAGTTAATTGCGGCATTATTCATGATACCGATGTTGGTAGCGGCATCGGCGTTTGTGAGTATTGTAGGCGGGTATTTGGCGACGATTCCGACTGAATTGCTCTCACATGGCGATTATATACGCGGTTTGCGGTCGTTTTTCATTGAAAAAAATGTGATTGTGATGTTTGCAAAATCATTTGTGTATGCCTTTTTATTGACGACCATCTCTTGTTATGAAGGTTATTATGTCAAAGGTGGCAGCATTGAATTGGGTGAAGCGAGTACGCGTGCAGTGGTTCGGAGTGATGTTGCGATTTTGTTGGCGGATTATTTTATTACGGTTATGAATAAATTGTTATAATAAAAATGGCTTTATTAGGCGATACGCAACATAAAATTCTTCATGGCGATGTGATACAGGTACTTCAATCCGAAATACCTGACCATTCGATTGACCTTATTTTTGCAGACCCGCCTTATAATATTGGTAAAAATTTTAATGGGCATAAAGATTCTTGGGAAACCGAAACCGCTTATTTGAATTGGTGTTATGAATGGTTGCAACTTTGTCTTAATAAGTTGAAACCAAATGGCAGTTTTTATGTGATGACAGCAACGCAATTTATGCCGTATTTTGATATTTTTTTGCGGGATAAAATAGAGATTCTTTCCCGCATTGTTTGGTCGTATGATAGTTCGGGTGTGCAGGCAAAAAATTATTATGGCTCTATGTTTGAACCAATTATATATGGTGTAAAAAATAAATCTGATTATACCTTCAATGCAAATGACATTTTAGTAGAGGCAAAAACGGGCGCAAAACGGAAGTTAATAAACTATCGAAAAGACCCGCCGCAACCTTATAATTCTGAAAAAGTGCCAGGAAATGTTTGGGGTTTTGCGCGAGTGCGCTACCGAATGCCTGAATATGAAAATCATCCGACCCAAAAGCCAATTGCGCTTTTGGAACGCATCCTTAAAGCAAGTTCTAATGAAGGCGATGTTGTTTTAGACCCATTTTCAGGTACTTTTACAACTTCTTTTGTAGCGAAATCGTTGAAAAGGCGTTCGATTGGGATTGAATTGCAAGAAGCATATATTAAAATTGGTTTACGTCGGTTGCAACTTGCGACACATTATAATGGTGTGCTCTTAGAAAAAGAAGTAAAAACGTTTGAAAAACAAATTGATGAAAATTCATGAAATTCGTGTCTTAAAATATAATTTTGCAAATAATTAAATTATCAAAATAATATGATTCGTGCCGTCAATGTCCGCAAATCTTTTGGAGAGACGGAGGTACTCAAAGGTATCACCACTAACTTTGAAACTGGCAAAACTAATCTAATGATTGGTCGAAGCGGCGCGGGCAAAACCGTTTTATTAAAACTATTAGTTGGATTACAAACGCCGACTTCAGGTGAAATTTGGTATGATGACGTGCTGTTCAGCCAACTCGACGCGAAAAAAATGAGGGCTGTTCGCCTGCAAATCGGGATGTTATTTCAAGGTTCGGCGTTGTTCGACTCGCTAACGGTAGAGGAAAATATTCGTTTTCCGTTGGATATGTTCACGACGATGACCAAAAAAGAAAAAGCGGTGCGCGTTGATTCTTGTTTGGATCGCGTCAGTTTGGGCGGTGGAACAAATCATAAAAAATTCTCTTCCGAACTTTCGGGCGGCATGCAAAAGCGTGTCGGCATTGCGCGAGCGATTGTGATGAATCCCAAATATTTGTTTTGCGATGAGCCGAATTCAGGTTTAGACCCTAAAACTTCGATTGTAATTGATGAATTGATTCAAAGTATTACGATTGAAAATAATATTACAACGGTCATCAACACGCATGATATGAATTCGGTGATGGAAATTGGTGATTGTATCAATTTGCTGTATCAAGGCGAATTGGTTTGGCGCGGCAATAAATCGGAGGTTTTGGAAAGCAAACATCCGATTTTACAAGATTTCGTGTTTGCGTCACCATTTTTGAAGCGTTTACGAGAGCGAGCCTTTGGTTATTGAACAAATAAAAATTAATTAAATTTTAATTTAAAAAAGATGGATCAACAAAAAGAACGTTTTAAATTAGCCGAATCTTTTGATGCAAAAGGGCAACATGTAAGCCCGATTCTACGGTCGGGTGTTAAAAACTATTTGATTGATATTGATGGTACGATTTGCGACGACGTGCCGAATGAAGAACCTGAACGCATGGTCACGTGCTTGCCGTACTTAGACGCGCTCAAAATTTTAAACAAATGGTATGATGAAGGGCATATCATTACGTTTTTCACGTCGCGCACCGACGAACATCGTGAGATTACGGAAACATGGTTGAAAAAACATGGTTTTAAGTATCATGGCATCCTTCTAAACAAGCCGAGAGGCGGCAATTATCATTGGATTGACAATCATATCGTGAAAGCAACTCGTTTTAGAGGCAAATTCACGGATTTAGTTGTCAAAACGCATGAAATTGAGGTGTTTCAAGAGCATTAATGATGAATAATGAATGATGAATGATGAATCCATAGATTCATCATTTATCATTCAATTAAGTGGAGTGTTTGCGGTTTTGAAATGAAATTTTCGAGGTTTATCATTCAATTAAAGGCAAAACGACAAAAATTGTTTGATACATTCAACATGCACTACTGAGTTGTTAAAGATTTAATATGTAAATAATTGATTATCAATCTATTTTTTCCCGCAAATTTCGCAGATTTTCTTTTGGACTCTTTTTCTGCGAAATCTGCGGGAAAAAACATATTACAACTTTAACAACTCAGTAGTATAATGACCACTTCAATCATATATTAAAAAAAGCAATACAATTTAAATCATTATGGCATTATAACCAAATTATATTGCGTTTTTTATTTTGAACTAAAATTTTAATGCTTCGGATGCACCAATTTCAATTCCTTAATCAAATGCCCCGCACCCGCAAATTTATCAATCAGAAACAAAATGTATCGCGCATCCACCATAATATTACGACAAATTGTTTTATCATAATGAATATCACTCATCGTCCCTTCCCAAACGCGGTCAAAATTCAAACCAATCAAATTCCCATGTGCATCAATCGCGGGACTGCCCGAATTGCCGCCCGTCGTATGATTCGACCCAATAAAACAAACAGGCATTTTCCCATTTTGGTCTGCGTAAGCTCCAAAATCCTTTTTTTCAAATAAATCCCGCAATTTTTGCGGCACATCGAATTCATAATCATTCGGAACATATTTCTCCATCACGCCATCCAAGTAAGTATAATGTTGATACATCACGCCATCACGCGGTTGATAGCCTTCCGCTTGACCATACGTAACGCGCAAAGTGCTATTCGCATCGGGAAAAAAACGCTTTTCTTTGCCAAAAACCGTCATCAATGCCGCCATATATTGCCGTTGCAAACCATTAATACGTGGTTGCAAATCTGCAATTTTCGGTTCGATGAGGGTTGAATATTGGTCAATGAGGTGCTTGCCGAATGAAAAAGCGGCATCTTTATCCAATTTTTCGACAATTTCAGCAGGTTTTAAGCTGAAAAGGGCTACTAAACTATCTTTTTTCAACAAGAACGATTCTTTAAAAAACGATTCTGATAATTTGGAATAATCTTTTTTTGAATCGGTTACTAATTTGCGTACTTGGCTCGAAACCAAACTTGAATCCGCATATTGCAAATAAATTTCAATTAAACCTGCAAAAACTTTTTGGTCGGTCGCGGGCAAGTAATCTTCATAAAAACTTTGAATATATTGCTTTGTTTTTTGACGGCGTTCATCCAACGAATTGTTTTTATTTTTTTCATGCGCCCCAACAAATCCATTCAAATTGGAAATCAAAGATAACAATTCCACATTCCGAAACGTTTCATTAAAATTCTCGCGCGCTTGTGCGTAAGGCTCAAATGTTTTATACAATTTGTTGAAATCGGATAAAATATTGCCATAATTTTGCTTCCAAATCGGATTAGCATCCACCCTTTTTTGAAAATCAGCTTCTAAAACCTGCTTTTTTCCAACTCCATTGGTTTGTTTCAAACCTTGATTTTCACCAATCCACTTTTTCCAAGCGTTCGCAATCCGTGCATACTTAGACGCGTAACGGATTTTCGTTTTAGCATCTGAACGCATATCTATATCCATGATTTTCAATGCTTTATCGCGTAAGCGAATGCGCGTAGGATTCAACGTTTCAACGGTTTGCGCAACGGCGGCAGCAGGCAAATATTCTTGCGTCCGTCCTGGAAACCCAAAAACCATTGTAAAATCACCTTGTGCAACACCATCTAATGAAATTGGTAAGAATTTTTTAGGCTTATATGGCACATTATCCGTAGAATATTCGGCAGGACGGTTGTTTTTATCTGCATAAATTCTGAAAATCGAAAAATCGCCTGTATGTCGAGGCCAAACCCAATTATCAGTATCCGAACCAAATTTCCCAATGCTCGAAGGCGGCGCACCCACCAAACGAACATCTTTGTAGGTTTCCGTTACAAACAAAAAGTATTGATTGCCTTCAAACATTGGGCGAATTAATACGTCTTGCCCCGCCATTAGAGTCGTATTTTTGCGGACATCTGCGAGATTTTTATCAATTTGGGATTGACGCTCTTTCTCGGACAATTCAGCCGTGACACCCAGCAACACAGCCGACGAAACATCCGTCATACTGATAATGAAAGTGGCTGTAAGACCTTTGTTTTGCAACTCTTGCGCACCGTCTTTTGCCCAGAAACCATTATCTAAGTAATTGTGTTCCAACGAACTATGTTGTTGAATCGCGTCATAACCACAATGATGATTCGTCAATAACAAGCCTTTATCAGAAATCATTTCGGCTGTACAGCCGCCGCCAAACAATACAATTGCGTCTTTGAGCGACCCTTTATTGACGCTGTAAATGTCTTCGGCAGACATTTTCATGCCCATTTTTTTCATTTCGGCTTCATTGAGTTGCGAAAGGAGGATTGGCAACCACATACCTTCGCCATCTACAGGCGGATTCGGCGACGTTGCAAACAGCCGCCCGACCATTAATAATAAAACAAATAATGTTGATTTTTTTTTCATTTTAATTAAACTTTTACATTTGAATCACAAAAATACATATTGATTTCAAATTATTGGCATGAAAAAAGCACCCAATTTAAGGTATATTGTAAAATCACCTTCCAAACAATATATTTACATTTTTAATTATATTTATTTTATTCAAAATCAAAAAATTAAGCTATTATTAACAAATTTGGCATGATTCATGTCAATCATAACATTATAAAAATGTACTATTTGAAAGCAACTCAGTTCCTTGAAAAAATTTCTAAAAAGACTCGTTCGCTCCCAAAAACCAAAATGTTCCCCCCCATATTTTGTTTAATTTTGGCGACTGTTGCAGGTGCACAACCTTCAAACAATCCGCAACAACGTCAAAAAGATGCAGCAGCACGTTTCCGAACCGAACTTCAAGGCATTTCGCAATTGATGTATCGGACGGGAGTGGGTGCGCCACATGCGGGCAGGGATTACGCCTACGCGCTGCTCGGAGCTTATGAAATCGTGTCGCAACACAATAGCGACTACCCTTCCTTAAAAGGACAACTCATTGGTTATCAAGGAGTTGAACAATCAACAAGCGGCAAAGTAGATTATCCTCTGAGTGCTACGCTCGCCACTTTGAAAATCGCCTGCGAATTGATGTACATCATCGCCGATTTAGAAATCGCACAAAAACGTTTAAAAGAAGATGCTCTAAAAAGCGGATTATCTCAACAAATCGTTGATAATTCGGATAAATATGCGCAAAATGTTTGCAATGCTGTCATGATTTACGCGAATCGGGACGGTTTCCGCGACATCCGCAAGCAGATGAAACTATACTCGGTAAATTCGGGTGCGGGCAAGTGGCAACGAACACCGCCAGAGTTTTTTCCAGCAGTGGAATGGCAATGGCAGACGTTGCGCCCGTTTGTATTGGATTCGGCACGACAATGCAAGCCCGCACCTCCTACCGAATTTTCGATGGCAGAAGGCAGTGCTTTCCGCAAAATGGCGGAAGAAGTCGTTGAAATCAATAAAAATTTGACGGCTGAACAAAAAGAAATAGCTCTTTTTTGGGAAAATACATCCTACACGTTCCATAAAGTTGGGACGAAAGCACCCAAAAATCAATTGCGCCAAACGCCAGGAACGCATTGGATGAAGATTACAAGTCATATAACCGACTCGTTGAAAGCGGATTTTGATAAAACGGTTTGGGCGCACACGCTCGTCGCGCTCACGATACATGATGGTTTTATCTCGACTTGGGCAGAAAAATATCGTTCGGAACGGGTGCGCCCGATTACGGTGATTCGCGCTAATATGGATAAAGATTGGGAACCGTTTTTGAATACGCCCGCTTTTCCTGAATATTCGAGTGGTCATAGCGTGATTTCGACGGCGGTTGCAGCCATTTTATCGCATTGTTTTGGGGATAACATTGCTTTTACAGACGATTCTGAAAAATATGCTGGCATGAAAGCACGCCAATTTATTTCGTTTCGGGCGGCGGCGGAAGAAGCAAGTGTTTCAAGATTATATGGTGGCATTCATTTCCGCGATGCTGTGGAAAACGGCAAAGAACAGGGCAAACAATTAGCAAAAATCATTATGAATAAATTAGGGAATGTGGTGCACACGGGTAAAAAATTCTAAATGATTATTTTTTAATGATTTATACAATAAAAATTTTTAGTATCCGTTTATAAGACCATTGCAAACTAAACCAAGCATTTTCAGAGGCTGCCGCAGGGACAGCCTCTTTTTTTTTGAAACACATAGGGGCATAGGGAACATAGAAGATTGATTATCAACACGATGTGTCTTATGTCCCTATGTGTTTAAAACAATGTCTTATGTGTTTCAAAAAAAAGTAAAGGAATCAAAGACTATAAGTCTCAGATTCCTCCATTTTCTTTTTTCCATGATTTAAAACAAATTACTTTAAATTCACATTAAAAGGGATGTCTTTCGGCGGCATACACATCTGACCATTGCAAGTCATATATTGTAACGTCCCGCGCACAGAATTTAAATCGGCTGCTTTCACCACAATCGTTTGAACAAATTGGGTCTTACCTGAAAATTTAATCACATTCATACCAAACATTTGGTCAAATCCTTCCTTTTTATGACCATTTTCTTCGGTTTTGCCTTTGAGTTCAATGGCAGGATTTTTTTCAAACTCAATAGTGGTGCGAATTGGACCGTCATCACTTGACAAATATTGTGAATATAAGAACCAACCTTCCGCAATATCGGCGGTTAAAGTCACTTGATATTCGTTGTCTGTGAGTGGTTGCGCCGTGAAAGACCATTTTACAGGTTCCGCCAATTGCGCAGATGCGACAGTGCCAACTAAAAGCATGGCTGCTACGGTGAAAAATACTGTTTTTAATCTCATAACCATGATTGTTTAATAGTGTGTCCTACTATGATTTTTTATTGTTAAATTAAAAGATAATCGTTTAAACAGGTCAAAAAACGCATTTTAATAAAAATTAGGAATGATTATTTTATCGCCGACCTTAAAATGTTAATCGTTTAAACCTCAATTTGTTACAAAATTCGTATTTTAAAATTCAAAATTTGCATATTTGACAATCATTAACATTTTATTAATACTTTTTTAGCCAAATAAAACACTTTCTTAACAAATGTTTTTCCACTGCAAAATCTGATTTGTCAAAATACGCTTTTATAAAATTAAATTTTGTGGTCAATTTTGCTTCTGTATCCGTTTATGAAGACTTCAATTGCCTTTTTTTTGTCTGACGCACAAAAATACTATGGTAACAATATCTTTTGCAAGTTTTTCCACAAATTTTCTAAAATAATTTTGTTTCCCGCCTCATTTGGATGAATTCCATCTCCTTGATTCAACGTTGGAACACCGCCAACCCCATCTAAAATAAAGGGGATTAACGAAATTTTATTTTGTGCTGCTAATTTCGGATAAATCGCTTGAAACGCATCCGTGTAAGTCGTACCCATGTTTTTAGGTGCTTGCATCCCTGCTAAAACAATTTGTGCCGTCGGATGTTTTGCCTTGACTTTATCCAAAATCGTTTGCAAATTTTGCAAGGCAATTTTAGGCTCAAGCCCGCGTAACGCATCATTGCCACCAAGTTCCAACACAAATACATCTACTTTTTGTTGCAAAATCCAATCTACACGCGCCGCGCCACCTGCGGTTGTCTCACCGCTAAGTCCTGCATTGACACATTTATAAGGCAGACCAAGCGAATCAATGCGCTTTTGAGTCAGCGATACAAAACCACTTGATACTTCGGGCAACCCATAACCTGCGGTCAAACTATTACCAAAAAAAATAATATTTTTATCATATTTTTTACTCGGTTTCGCTTGTGCGACGGCTGTTTTTGGCTGATTTTCTTGGCAACTCATGCCAAAAAGAGCTATAGATAGGCAAAAAAGTAATTTATTCATATTTGTCTTGTTTGCTTTTACAAAAGTATCACACAACACTATTTAAAAAAGAAATTTTAATTGTTTTTGTGACATTCTAATTTTAATCATATTCGTTTGATTTGAATACGAATGATGATTTAAAATAATGCTGCAAAGGTGAACTTTTTTGGCTAATTATGCAAGTTTGTCATTTTTTTTTTACAATCCGCCATCAGAGCGATGCAATTTTTAGAAATGGATTTTTTTGCAACAAAATCCATTTCTAAAAATTGCATCGCTCCGCCCCTTTATAGCCTATCCATTACTCACAAAATGATTATTGGCATTAGAGCCATTCTAAAAAATAAAAAAGGTATATAGCACCGCAATATTGGTAGAAAAACGATGTAAAATAAGCATTTTTCAGTATCCTATCTCAAAAAAAATTTTTTTTAACGGAATGTGTCAAAAATAAGTTTTTCAAGTCTCTAATTAGGAACAACAATTGTTAAAGAAGTTTTATAAGTTAGTTGTTTAGTTGGTTTTCAAAAATTTAACAACTAACTAACCAACTAACTATACCCATTTCAAATTAAATTGCGAAAAATCGTAGGGACAGGTCGTGACCTGTCTGTTTCAAACAATTTACAATTCTTGAATGATCAATGAATGATAAATTATTTTACTTGCAATTTAAAACGGACAGGTCACGACCTGTCCCTACGATTTTTCGCAATCCATTTTGTAATGGGTATAACTATGTTGTAACTTTGTAAAAATCGTTTTTTCATTAAAAAAAAATCTTTGAGCTTGGGAACGCATCGTTACATTCAATTCACTGCCATCAACTGTTCTGCCTAACGAACACCATTCGGATGACATTGCTCTTGTTGGAATATTTGTTTTGACTTTTTTACAAACACCGAACCGACGCGCTTTTATCACCCTGATTGTTTAACGAGAGATTAACACAATGCACCCGAATTATGGTATTACAAGAAGTATTAACAACGGACGTATTAAATTATGATGAGGCGGAAAAAAGCCTCATTCGGACCGCATACCGCCAATTATTGCGCTCCATCAAATCGGAAGTAACAGCCGAAGACCATCGAAACATTCGTAAAGCCTTTGAACTCGCCGTGCAAGCGCATAGCTTACAACGGCGTAAATCGGGCGAACCTTACATTTTTCATCCGATTGAAGTCGCTCGGATTTGTAGCGAGGAGATTGGTTTGGGCCCGACGGCGGTGATTGCCGCACTGCTACATGATGTGGTGGAGGATACGGATGTGACGTTGAAAGAAATTCACCTCATGTTTGGCGAACGCATTGCTATGTTAGTGGACGGTTTGACCAAATTGGAGAGTAATTACGACACAGAAAGTCCTCAAGCAGAGAATTTCAAAAAAGTTTTAGCGACTTTATTGCGGGATGTGCGCGTCGTTTTGATTAAAATGGCGGATCGCTTGCACAATATGCGCACACTCGGTTCTATGCCCCGTCATAAGCAACTCAAAATTGCGGCTGAGACGGATTACATTTACGCGCCATTGGCACATCGGCTGGGTTTGTACAAAATCAAAACAGAGTTTCAAGACCTCTGCATGAAAATCACGCACCCGACCGAGTATAAACAAATCGCTCGTGAACTCGCCGAAACCAAACGCGTCCGTGAGCAATATATTGAAACTTTTATTCAACCGATTAAAACGGCATTGACTGAAAGTGGTTTTCCGTATCGGATTGCAGGTCGCCCGAAGTCTATTTATTCGATTTGGCAAAAGTTGAAAGCCAAAAATGTCCCGATGTCTGAAATCTATGACCTTTTCGCCGTGCGCATCGTGTTAGACGTGCCGATGAACAAAGAACGAAATGCATGTTGGCAGGCTTATGCAGGTGTGACGGAAGTGTATAAAAGTGTTGCGGAACGTTTGAAAGATTGGATTAATACGCCGAAAGCAAATGGTTATGAATCGTTGCATACGACGGTGATTGGTCCCGCAGGTCGTTATGTGGAGGTTCAGATTCGGACGCAGCGCATGGATGAAATTGCAGAATGTGGTTTTGCGGCGCATTGGAAATACAAAGGGATTAATAATCAAACCGATGTATATGAAGCGTGGTTGGATAGCGTTCGAGAAGTAATTGCGACGAATGCAGGCAAAAGTACGGTTGATTTCATTGAAAATTTCCGTGCAACCAGCCTTTTCACCGAAGAAGTCTATATTTACACGCCCAAAGGCGATACAAAATTGCTTCCGAAAGGTGCAACGGCATTGGATTTTGCGTTTTCGGTGCATACGGATGTGGGGTATCGGTGTCAAGCGATTCGAGTGAATGACAAATTGGTGCCGATGGGTTACGAATTGAAAAATGGTGACCAAGTGACCGTCATTACGGCGAAAAATCAGCGTCCGAATGAAGGTTGGTTGGAATTGGTGACGACGAATAAAGCGCGGGAACGCATTCGGCAATCGTTGCGCGATGAGCAAAAACAAACGGGTTTGTTTGGCAAAGAGGCTTTGGAACGGAAATTAAGTCGTATGGATGTTGATTTCACGGAATCCGTAGAATTTTTGTTAAAACATTTTAATTATAAAACGCCGTTAGATTTGTATTGCGCAATTGCGGCGCAAATCGTTGATTTACAAGACTTTAAGATTTTTAAAGTTGAAAAAGGCAAATTGGTCTTGGCGTACGTAGCGGAAGAAGAAGCAAAAGGCGAGTCGAAAACAGATAGTAAAAAAGTGATTTTCAAATCAGGTGCGCATAAATCTCAATTATTTATTGGCGGCGAACCTGCAAATTTGTATGCACATCATTTTTCAACTTGTTGTAATCCAGTTCAGGGCGATGATATTTTTGCATATTTGGGTGTTGGAGGTGCGTTCAAAATTCATCGAACAGGCTGTCCGAATGCGACGGATATGATGGCGAATTATGGTTATCGGATTCGGCGCGCAGAGTGGGGCGCGGCGACGAATGCTTCTTTTGTGGCGGATTTAATCGTGATGGGCGTGGATGGAAAAGGCGTTATTGAACGGTTGTCGCGACAGATTTCGACGCAATTGAATTTGAATATGCGTACTTTTTATATGAAAAGTTTGCCACACGGCGGTTTTGAAGGTCGAATCAGCCTTGTGGTGGCGAATAAAGATCAATTGGAATTGTCTATACGCGCATTGAAGGCGTTACATGATGTGTCGTCGGTGATGCGTGAAGATTGATTCCTTACGGAATGACAAACGGAATTAAGGACGCATTTGTAATAAATACATCTTTTATCAATCAAGTACAATTTATATACATGGTGGTTTTTAGGTTTCTAATTTTCATAACGTATTGATTATCAATACGTTATGAAAATTAGAAATCCGAAAACCACCTTCCAAACAGATATAGAGAATATTTATAACTACAAATAATATAACTATTTTACAAATACGCTATTTTTAATTATGATTTTTTTATCAAAAAAAAAATTTCGGTAAAAACCGCTACCCTTTAGGGTAGAATTCAAAAAAAGAATTACCTTTGCTGCGCAGAAGCTACCGCAAGGATGTCTAACCTGCAACTCGAAGATCCGTATAAATCCCGTGAAAATCCGTGTAATCCGTACTTCCATCAACCCAATTCTAACTTTTAATGGGTTTCTCACCATCAAGAAATTTATTTATCACAACCAAATCATATTAGGCACTTTTCTTTTTAAAAGTGCCTAATTCTGAACAATAAAAAAACCTTCCCGACCTTGCGGCTGATACAAAGGCATCAAAATCCGACCCGACGCAGGCGACAAAACGCGCCCATTTTTATCATCCGCCAGCCATTGCCCCTGCTCAATCGGTTGAAAATTCCGAAAACCAGGGCGCATCCGAAATGCATCCACATCCGAAATGCGATGCACATATTTTAAATCCACCATCAAAGGCAGGCTTTCTGCTGGAAATTCATTATCCTCTTCCAAAATCGCATCTTCAAAAAGGTTCGATGCTACACAATCTGCATGATGTAACAAATTGAAAATCACGGCTTTAGCTCTCTCTGCGGAACGCGGGTCATCGTGTTGCCCCGCTTCAAAAGCGGCTGCCGTACTTGATACACCAAAGGTTTCCCCATTAAAAAAGTGCAAAGTTGTCCCGCTAATGCCCGTCATCATGCCCGTCACAACAGGCACGTGCAACGCCGCCGCTAACGCAACACTCGATGCATCCGTATCGAACGGAATCGCAAAAATCCCACCTTGCGCAGATGTAGAATGTATATCCAATAAAAAAATCTTATTTGGTTGATAATCAATGATTTCGGCGCGAATTTCGGTTAATAATTCATCTAATTCGCGGTCTTCGGAGTCTCGAAAACGGTAAGGCGGCATCAGAGCCGCAGCGATTTTTTGGATGGTAAATTGGCGATTCATGTCTTTTGTGATAAACCGAACCCGTTTCTGAAAGGCGCGCAGATTGCCGACGAACCCAACTAAGCGACCTTGAAAGTTAAAATTTGAATCCTTTGTACCAACTGTTTGTTGATATTCGTTCAATTGTTGGAAAACGTTTTGCAATGCAATAACACCTGCGGGTTCATTGCCGTGCAATGCGCCAATGACGATGACTAAATTGCCCCGTTTGGCTCCGTCGAATCGTCCGATAAGTCTATTAGATTTTAAATTGCTCAAAATTAAAGTTTTTCGTTTTTTAGTAAAAAAATTGCATCCAGACGAATCCATGTTCAATAAATTTATAATTTGTAAATAAATTCGAGTAGCATCATAAAAGATTGATTATCAATAAATTATTTAAAAGTTGGTTCATTATATGTATTAAACTATTTTATAAAATGAGTTAAACGTTTAAACCAATGTTGAAAAATATCTATAATTGCCCATTCAAAAGTGATTTTACGCACAAATCATAAATGTATCTCATACATGGATAAATTCATGTTCTAAAAAAACACAACAAAGTTTTTATGCACTTTGTTGATTTTGTGACGTAGCTCTAATTAAAAAGGTTCAAATCGCATCTATTAATATGCCAAAACTGCCGCTAACAATCCTCATTACGACCTTCAATGAGGCGCATCATATAAAAGCTATTCTTAATAATGTCATAGATTGGGCATCTGAAATCATGGTCGTAGATTCGTTTAGCACCGATGAAACTGTTGCAATATTACAACAGTTTGATGGAATTATTTTATTTCAACGAAAATATGTGGGTCCCGCTGACCAAAAAAACTGGGCTATCCCACAGGCAAAATACCCATATATATTAATTTTGGATGCCGACGAACGCCTCACACCCGCGCTAAAACAAGAAATTGAAGCGATGTTTGAAAATGATAACATTGACAAATACAATGTGTATAATATTGGTTTTCAACACTTTTTCATGGAAAAATTTGTTAAATATAGTGGCTGGCAAAATGATAAAACGATTCGATTGATACAGCGAGACCATGCACGCTATAATCAAAATCAAGTGCATGAAGAAATTGAAACCACTGGTTTGAAAGTCGGAATGTTGAAAAATAAGTTGGAACATTATACTTTTAAAGATTTGGATACTTTCTTAAAAAAACAAATGCGTTATGCAGTATGGTCGGCGCAAGACCACGAACCGCATACAGGACACATTACGATTTGGCAGCTTTTGATAAAACCTTTTTTTCGATTTTTCAAACATTATGTTTTAAAATTTGGGTTTTTAGAT
This sequence comes from Bacteroidota bacterium, assembly GCA_041192405.1. Lineage (GTDB taxonomy): Bacteria > Bacteroidota > Bacteroidia > Chitinophagales > Saprospiraceae > JAAFJT01. Next base: position 18,683 of record JBEEMZ010000062.1, read on the forward strand.
GGCAAAATCGGTTTTATAATTAGTGCGATAATGGCATGGAATGTTTTTTTGCGATACGTGAACATAGTAGAAATGCGCAAATCATCAAAATAATTGCGCAAAATAATCAAAAATAAGTAGGATTTATTTGAATACTTATAAACATCATATTACAAGGAAATGATTTAATTATTTTTTTGTAAATCAATCTATTATATTTTGAATCGGGTTTTAAAATACAGCCTTTTAAAGGTTCTATAAGGTACATTTTTTCAATTTAGAGTGGAATGAATTGTAAAAGTTGTGTCACAATTTTGAAATTAACATTATGCTATCTAAAAAAAAGGCTGTAATTTGCACCATGAAAACAATCGCGTTAGCAAACCTTGTAAAAAGGATGTACCCAACTTGCCAATCCATTTATTGGATAAAAACTTTTTGTTTAGGAATGTAGATTTTGGTTCCTACGGAATAACAAAAAACAACGGAACGACAAGTTTTTTTTTATCATTCCGTAGGAACTGGAATCCAACGGGTGTTTTGTTACAAACGAACTAAAAATTTTTACGGGAAAAAAATGACAGGTATGAGGAAAATACTGTTTTTGCCCCAACACTACCTACAATACCATTTTGTATTTAGGCTGTTGTTGCTTTTCGCCGCGTTTTCATGCAATTCGCGGCATCTGACGGATATTAGTCAATCAGTAGTTTGTCGCTTGTCGGCAGACCCTGAAAAATTAAGTCCTTTCACGTCGGTTGATGCCATCACGCAGCAATTATTATCCAATTTGTTTCAAAAGTTAACGGATTTCGACCCTGTTACTTTAGAACGAAAACCTGTTTTGGTCAAAACCATGCCTGAAATGGTCAAAGTAGATACAGGCAAATGGAAAGGCGGCATCTCGCTCACTTACGAAATGAATGATTCGGCTCGCTGGGACAATGGCACTCCGATTACGGCGGCGGATTATTTATTTTCTTTAAAAATTATTTTAAATCCGTATGTGAATGCAGGCGTTTGGCGCGGATATTTAGATAATTTGTTATGTGATGTGCGTTTGTATCCCGAAAATCCTAAAAAATGGACGGTTTTCATGCGCCGACCTTACATTAATGCGGAATCGGCTATTGGTGAAATTTTTATTTTGCCTGCTTATTTTTATGATAAAAACAATTTGTTGGGAAAATATACGATTGCGGATTTGAGTGATACGGCTAAGGTCAAAAAAATGATGGCAGATACTATTTCAAACAAATCATTGAAAGATTTTGCAAATCGTTATCAATCGCCTTCGTTTTTTGTGTCTCAAGCAGGAATTTGTGGTAGCGGTGCGTACACCTTATCGGAGTGGGTACTGAATCAAAGATTAAGTTTTTTACATAAAGCGAATTGGTGGGCGCGCCTTGATTCAAACAAAATGTTGAAGGCTTGTCCTAAAACATTGACTTATCGAACGGTGCGAGAGGACGAAACGGCATTAGCCATGTTTAAAAATGGTGGTTTTGACGTGTGTGCACGGCTGCCGTCCAAAGAATTTGTGACACTACAGCAAAACGAAAAGTTTAAAAAAAAGTATGATTTTGCTTCTTTTCCGCTATTTGCAGTGGCAAGTGTTGGTTTCAACCTTAAAAACCATAAGTTGGCGGATAAAAAAGTGCGGCGAGCGATTGCCTTAACTTTTGACACAGAAAGTATTATTAATTTGATGGAAGGTTTTGCAGACCCGACTGTGGGCCCGATTTCTCCCGAAAAGGCTTATTATAATACGAATTTGAAACCATTGAAATTGGATTTGGAGCAGGCAAAAAAATTGTTGGAAGAAGCAGGTTGGAAAGATTCAGATAAAGATGGCATTTTAGACAAAATGTTGAATGGTGAAAAAACAAATTTAAGTTTGCGATTTAGCTATGCGGGAGTGAGTTCGACGAGCAAATTTGTAGGCATTTTGTTGAAAGAAAATGCACAAAAAGTAGGTATTTCGATTGAATTGACGAATCTTGACGCGAATATTTTAAAAGATGCATTGAAAAAACGAGATTTTGACTTGGTTTTAAAGCCGATTGGGTCACAATATGATTTAGATGATATGAAACAATTATGGCATACGTCGAGCGATAAACAGAGTGGCAATAATTATTTTGGGTTTGGCAATGCACATTCAGATGCGTTGATTGAACAAATTCGCACGGAATTAGACCCCGAAAAGCGTCGAAAATTGTATTGGGCATTTCAAGCATTGCTATATGAGGAACAGCCCGCCGTTTTTTTGTTTGCGATTCGAGAACGATTAGCGATTGATAAGCGATTTCATGCAACCATTTGTAAGCAAAATCCTGGATATGTGCCCCGCTTTTTGTGTCAATAATCTAAACGAAGATGTAGATAGGAAACATAGAACGCAACTAAAATTGTGAACACATAAGTAGATAGATAATATAGATTTTCAGCACTTTATGTAGTGCAAATTTATGTCATCTATGCACATATGTGTTCGCAAAAAGCCAACTCTTACCATTTTTATAAAACGCACATGAACAAATGTTTAAACTGATTATCAATAAGTTACGAATTTTTTTGCCTACTTTTTTGGCGATTACGCTGCTTTCGTTTTGGCTACAAGAAGTAGCTCCTTCAGACCCTGTGGAAAAATCTGGGTTTGTCCTTTCGGAGGAAGCCTATCAAGTTGCGGCGATTCAGTTGCATCGCGATAAACCGTTGTTTTATGGCACGCTCACGACGCAGGCATTCCCCGATACCTTGCATCGGTTCCTGCATAAACATAGAATTGAGGCATTGGCTTCCAAAATTCGCGCTTTTGGAAATTGGCAACAAATTGAAATTTATTATAACATGATATTGTCCTTAAAAAATGCAACTCAGAACAATGATGGATTTAGAAATATACACAATTTGTTTGAAAGACTACTTGTTAATAAGCATTCAAAATATGAATGGTGCCTATTAAATCAAATTGAGGATAAAGCCAAGGAACTCGGTCAATTTCAAGAACAAGTCTTTGCATTGCATCAAAAATATAAAGATTTGAACGAAAATCGGCAAATTTGGAAATTATATATTCCAAAATTGAATTGGTATGGTATTGATAATCAATATCATCATTGGCTTTTTTCAACCTTGCGGGGCGATTTTGGCGTTTCGTCTGAAACAGGAAGAAGTGTTTTGGGAACGCTCTATTTGCCGCTTAAACTCACTTTATGGATTAGTTTGTGTGCCATTTTGAGTGCTTTTTTAATTGGTACTGGCTTTGGCATTTGGTTAGCGAGGGCGCATAGAACGACAGCTGCTTACTTTATTTCAAACTTTTTATTTGTTATTTATGCGTTTCCACCGTTTTTAGTAGCGATTTTAATGCGCCTTTTATGTACAGAGGGTGGCTTTGGGCAAATCAGTTCGCTTGGTTTATACGTAAACGAAAAAGATGGTTTTCTTACTTTTTTAACTGAAAATGCGTTTTTGCTTATTTTTCCAACGATTTGTGTTTCATACCGATTGATGACACAGGTAGCACGGCATTTGCAGATGGGTTTATTGGATGAATTAAAAAAAGAATATGTTCGGACAGCACGTGCCAAAGGCATGTTAAAACCAAACATTTTGTATTTTCAAGTTTTTAAAAATGCTTTGTTGCCCTTAATCACTTTATTTGGACAGACGTTCCCATTTGCCATAGCAGGTTCTGTGACGGTTGAAATTATATTCAATATAAATGGCATGGGTTTAGTCGCTTATGATGCCTTAATGCAACAAAATCATCCTTTAATTTACGCGATTGTAACACTGTCAGCAATGGTGGCAATGATAGGTAGTTTTGTAACCGATATTTTACAGGGATACGCAAACCCACAAAAAAGTTTTAAATAAATTAGTTGGTTGGTTAGTCAGCAATTTTCGCTTTAAAAAAAGAAGCTACCCATTCCCGCAAATTTTCGCAGAATGAAGGTTTCAAACCCAAAAATCCGCGTAAATCTGCGGAAAAAAATCGCTCCTTTTATAAAGCGAAAATTGCTGTTAGTTAGTTAAAACATTGCTAATCAACAACTAACCAACCAACTAACTAACCAACTAACTATAAAATGCTTCAACCCATAAAATATTATCATTATATTCGGAATAATTTAAAGCGAGAGCCTTTTGCAAAATATCATTTATATGTATTTTGTTTATTTTTGAGCATTGCGTTTTCTGCGCCTTATCTTGCTTTTAAGCCACAAGAACACGCTATTTTGTTGCCTTTGATACCTTACGATGCGGGAAAAACGAATCCCGAAGAAAAATTAATGAATCCTTTTGGCAAGCAAATCCATAAATCTTGGTATCGGCGACATTGGTTTGGCACAGATCCACTTGGACGCGATATTGCGGCGGGTGTGATTGCGGGTACGCGCACGGCATTAATCGTCGGGTTTGGTGCTGTTACAGTAGCGGCGGTGATTGGTTTGTTTATGGGGCTTGCGAGTGGTTATTATGGAGATGACCGTTATCGGATGGCGCGCCGATGTGTGCTTTTATGGGCAATTGGGTGGTCGTTCGCCTTGTTTTATATTAACATTTTTGCGCATGAAGAAATCAATCGAATGCGTTTTTGGTCACAGTCATTTGGAATCATCTTATTGATTTACATCATTTTAAGAATTTTAGAAAAATTAATATTATCTATTAAACACAATCCTGTAATCTGGATACTTCCAATTGATTATTATGTGATGCGCAGTATTGATTTATTACAGGCAATACCATTTTACATTATTTTGTTGGGAATCATGCCATTTATAAAACAAAAAAGTGTTTTAAATGTAATTTTAATTATAGGTTGCGTGACTTGGATGCCGATTGCGCGGCAGGTGCGCACCCAAACGTTGCGATTGCGCGATAAAGTTTTCATCCAAAATGCAGAAGCATTAGGTTATGAAACTTGGCGTATATGGTTCCTTCATTTAATACCTAACTTATTGACTCCTCTATTAGTTGTGATGTCTTTTGGGGTTGCAAATGCGATTATGGCGGAAAGTATGTTATCGTTTTTGGGCGTAGGCTTGGAACAAAGTATCGTGACTTGGGGTTCCATCTGTCAAGTGGCGCGAGAACAGCCGAGTCATTGGTGGTTAGCGATATTTCCGAGTGGGGCGATATTAGTTACAGTATTGATTTTCAATTGGTTAGGAGAACATTTGAAGGAATTGAAATAATTAAAATCAAAACTTGACGCAAGTTAATTCGCTGATTTTTGATTTTGGATCGCCCGTCGGTAGCAGTTGCATTGATGTGTACGGAAAATGCGTTTCCGAAAGCATGGAAGGTACATTAGGAAGACATGCAAAAAATGTTATAATTATTTTAAATTCAGAATCAAGGATTTAAATATATTGTTTTTCCTTGATTCTGAATTCAAATCATCAAAAATTCATAAAAATGTCAACCTTTTCATGGCTTATCATTATCGCGCCAATCGTTCACATCAAACCAATGTTCCTCGCCGAGTTGCATCATTTCCACCACTTCTTTTTGAAAAATTTTCTTAATTCGATGCGCAACAATCCCTTTTTCATCACAAGCCTCTATCAAACGGATTTTAATACGCAATTTATCAACTTGCTTTTCCAAAAGCATCCCGCATCCAAAACAAATTCCTTTCAATTGCCGATGAAAAGAACGCACAATAATATCCGACATCTCTTCTGCATGAAAAACACTCCATTTATTAAAATAAGTAACAATATGAGAATGCTTACCCCATAAACTCTACGAATTGCGCATCCACATCCCATATTGCCGATGCAATTCACTACAAGCGATGTCTTCATTTTTGTTTTTAAAAGTGTCTTTATCCGCAAAGCTCCAACTGCAATCCAGATATTGCAACGCACCTTCTAAATGAACGGGAACATAATTTTTATCGAATCGCTGACAAGGGTTTTGAGCGATTAAATGTAATGGAATTACCAGAAACAATATTATAATAAAATTATTTGTAAAATTTTGAATTATTATTTTGATTTTCATATTAATTCAAAATAAATAGTAGAGATAGAGTAGAGATAGAGCATTGCTCTATCTCTACATATATGATGTATATGCGTTATATCATTTTAAAAATGCAATGCTCTATTTGCCGTTGCCGCCAAAGCCGCTTCTTTAAACGCTTCTGTATAAGTTGGGTGTGCATGCGACATGCGCGCCGCATCTTCCGCCGAAGCCCGAAATTCCATCAACGCAACCGCTTCCGCAATCATATCCGCAACTCTCGGACCGACCATGTGCACCCCTAAAATTTCATCCGTTTCCTTGTGCGCCAACACTTTCACCATGCCTTCAATGTCTGTACTCGCCCGCGCCCGACCCAATGCCCGAAATGGAAATTTGCCCGCTTTATAAGGAATCCCATCCGCTTTGAGTTGTTCTTCCGTCTGACCAACGCCCGCAACTTCTGGCCAAGTATAGACAACTCCAGGAATCAAATTATAATTAATATGAGGTTTTTGCCCTGCGATGCTTTCCGCCACCAAGACACCTTCTTCTTCTGCCTTATGCGCCAACATCGCGCCGTGAATCACATCACCAATAGCGTATATATTTTCTACATTGGTTTTCAAATGATTATCAACTGCAATGCGCCCACGTTCATCTTTTTTAACACCTGCGTTTTCCAATCCAAGATTATCCGTATAAGGTCGGCGACCGATTGCAACCAAACAATAATCGGCTTCCAAAACTTGAATATCTTCCGTATCGCGTTTTTTAAACTCGACTTTAACGCCCATTTCGCCCACTGCATGGACGGTCGTAACGCCATGTTTAAGATAGAATTTCATGCCCAAATCCTTCAAACTGCGTTGCAATTCTCTTGAACAATCGCCGTCCATGCCCGCAATCAACCTATCCATGAACTCGATAACATGAATTTCCGTCCCCAAGCGCGCATATACGGAACCCAATTCTAACCCAATTACGCCGCCACCAATGATGACCATTTTTTTAGGAATCTCCGTCAAAGTCAACGCTTCGGTGGAAGTGATGATGCGTTTTTTGTCATAATTGAACGCCGCAGGCACGACAGGCTTTGAACCTGTTGCAATGATAACTTTTTGAGTATCAATGATTTGTGAAGTGCCATCTGCTTTTGCAACTTTGATTTGATGGGCATTTTCAAACGAACCGTGTCCGTAGAAAACATCAATTTTATTCTTTTTCATCAAAAATGCAACGCCATCACAAGTCTGTGAAACAACTTGATTTTTGCGTTGAATCATCGCAGCCATGTCCACCGTCAAATCACCTGAGATATTTAACCCATGTAATTTGAATTTATGCACTGCATTGTGGTAATGTTCGGACGAATCAAGTAACGCTTTGGACGGAATGCAGCCCACATTCAAACACGTACCGCCTAATGTCGCGTATCTTTCGATGATAGCAGTTTTCAAACCCAATTGCGCTGCGCGTATCGCCGCTACATAACCACCTGGGCCAGAACCGATTACAGTTACATCATATTGCATATTTGTATTTTTTTTGAAACACATATATACATAGGGCACATAGATTTTTTAACACATAGGTGCATAGGACACATAGAAGTTGAATTTCCTATGTGTCACATGTATCTATGTATTAAATAAAATCTATGTGTCATATGTACCGATGTGTTTGCATTAAGGAACTTCGATTTTATTAATAATTTGATTGACAATATCTTCTGCGGTCATATTTTCAGCTTCGGCTTCATACGTCAGCCCGATGCGATGCCGCAAAACATCCTGACAAATCTGCCGAACATCCTCTGGAATCACATAACCGCGCCGTTTCAAAAAGGCATAAGCCTTCGCCGCCAACGCCAAATTGATACTCGCACGCGGCGACCCACCATATTCAATCATGTTTTTGAGGCGCGGCAACCCATATTTTTCAGGAGTCCGTGTCGCAAAAACAATATCCAGAATATATTGTTCAATTTTTTCATCCATGTAAACCCGACTCACCACCTGTCGTGCGCGTAAAATTTCGTCAATTGAGACGACTTTATTGACGGCACTGAACATTCCAGTCAAATTTCGGCGCACAATTTCGCGTTCTTCCGCTTGATTCGGGTACGTAATCTTCACTTTTAACATAAAACGATCCACTTGCGCCTCTGGCAATGGATAAGTGCCCTCTTGTTCAATTGGGTTTTGAGTAGCAAGTACCAAAAACGGTTCTGCTAATTTAAACGTATCATTCCCAATCGTCACTTGACGTTCCGCCATCGCCTCCAAAAGGGCAGATTGCACCTTCGCAGGAGCACGGTTAATCTCGTCCGCCAACACAAAATTGGCAAAAATGGGCCCTTTCCGAACGGCAAATTCTGCTTTATTCGGATTGTAAATCATCGTACCGATGATGTCGGCGGGCAACAAATCAGGCGTAAATTGAATACGACTGAATTGCGCGTTCACTGCCGCAGAAAGGGTTTTAATCGCCAATGTTTTCGCCAAACCAGGCAAACCTTCCAATAAAATATGTCCCCGCGTCAACAAACCTATCAATAAACGGTCAATCATATTCTGTTGACCTACAATGACTTTTGCGGTTTCCGCTTGGAGCGCGTCTAAAAAACGACTTTCAATATAAATTTCCTGATTTAATGCGTCAATTTCGGATGCGGTCATCTTTTATAATAAATTTTTTTAATTTATAATTTTTCTCAATTCTTCAAAAGTTGGATTCACTGCAATAATCGTCCCTTCGTGATTCAACAAAATCTTTGTTGGAATCACGCGCACACCGAATTTTTTTGCCAAAGGCGAATCAAAATGTTTCAAATCAGAAACATGATACGTCCAATGAAGCTGCCATTGTTCAATGGCTTGCAACCATCTATTTTGATTATTTTCAATGGCTATACCAATGATTTCCAATTGTTTAGCTTTAAATTCGTCATAAAACGCCACCAATTCAGGAGCCTCTACCCGACACGGGCCACACCAACTGCCCCAAAAATCCAACAAAATGTAGCGATGCCCTTTTTTCAAAACATCGGATAATGAAATACTATCACCTTTCGCCGACAATGCCGTAAAATCAATCGCTTTCGCGCCATTGATAGCAGACGGTTTTTTATACATATATCGCCCGACAATCCAAGCAATCAACAATACAATTACGAGAATCCATTTTTTGTTCATTCCTTAAATACTTATATTACAAATGTTCAATTTCTTTTATAGATAAACCTGTTGCCTTTGAAATGGTATCCAAATCAATATTTAATTTTTTTAAATTTTTGGACATTTCAATTTTCTCTTCTTGCCTTCCCTCTTGCCTTCCTTCTTGCCTTCCCTCTTGCCTTCCCTCTTCTATGGATTGTCTTCGAATGGTTGCATCATGCGCTTCAAATTGTTTTCTATATTTTTCAAAATCTTCAATATATTGATAATCATCTTGTTTCATTGTTTCCTGCCCAATTTTTTGAATAATCGCTGCAAACAATGGATCTTTCTCATATTCTACAAAATCATACTTTGTATTTTCTTTATTTTTCGATTTTTCTGCAAAATCAAACCATGCAAAATACTTTTTATACTTCTTAGAATTCTGATTTTTAACAATATTTTTCTGAAACGCATAAATTATGCGATTTTTCGGCAAAAAATCCAACGATTTATGAGTATTATTTAACGCGCTTAAAACTCTTTTCAGCGGTGTATCAAACTCACCTTTATCTATTAACTCTGGATTGCGCAAAAAAATAGCAGCGATTTCAGGCAACATCGTAAATGCAATATAATCTTCTTTAAATTTTAATGCATCGTCCGCAAACCAAATTACAGTAACAACAGGCATCAATTCATCATAATTTTTTGTATCCCGTTTCGTATTCTCATCTACTTTAAGGCTTTTTACGGGCACAAGTTCTGATTGAAGCGATGTATTCATCGTATGATACAAATAAAATCGCTTCACAACATCTGGTTTATACCATTGTTGCATATCAATAATCACATATTGGTCATCAATCTTGCAACGATAATCGAATTCCATTGCGGTTGCGTCACTTGTAATCTTATGTTCAGTTTGCAATGGTTCAATAGATTGAATGGTAACGCCCAAAAAATCTTGCAAAAACGCTTTCGCTATCATTGGATCCGAAAACACTTTTTTGAAAAAACGGTCAATATTTAAAGGTGCAACGTACATGATAATCATTTTTTTAAAAGTTATAAAAAAAATTGAACTCATATTTGCCGCAAATATCGTTTTTCTTTCTCTAAAATCGTATCTTTTTTTGACTTTTGCGTACATTTGCCGTCTAAAAAAAATATAATTCTGTCAAAGCCACATTTAACAACAATAAAAATTCATTTTGGAAACAAAAAATACCGAAAATCTGCTTCCTATCGTTTCGCTCATCACGCAAGATTTTGGGCTGACGACTCAAAATCCAACAAATGTTGCTGCTTTTTTAGCGTATCTCGCAGACGTGATTGCGTACATGCTCGAACATCAAACCGACAAATTGTTTGGTTTAATGTATCGTTTGGACATTGACGAGCACAAAATTCAAACCGTATTAGCACCTTTTCATCCCGAATCACCGAATGTAGGTTTAGCTCGCTTGGTTTGGGAACGACAATTGGAACGCGCACAAACCCGAAAAACATATACCACTCCCCCCGTAGAAGATGAATGGAGATTTTAAATCAATCAGTTAAATATAATAATTAATTATACATTAACACTAAATATATCTTTTACCTTAAAAGATATAATTTCACTTGGAAGCCCATTTTTTTAGAACGATGTCCAATTTTTTACTGTAACTTTGCTGTCGAGTAAGAGAGCTTTAAGAGAAGTGCCCAGACCTCATTTATCAACTGGCACGATTTATGGATTTTGAGTTATATCTGTCATCCAGTTTTACCAAATAGAGCAAGCATATTTTTTATAAAAAACAAACCTTTGAATGACAATTTATTTTTGGAACTGATTTTAGCGCAATGCTTAATTACATTCAAACCAATTAGTTAAATGTTAGACTTTTTTTCTACCTATTCCAAAATCGAGAATCCGACTTTGGAGATGGTGCTGTTTACATTCATATTGTCCTTTTTGCTTTCCTCGCTCGTTGCCTTTACCTATGAAAAAACAACCTTTAGTACGGTGCGGCATTATGGACTGATGCAAACTTTTATTCTTAGTTCACTCATTGCAACCATGGTTTTACAAGCGATTGGCGATAACGTTGCTTCTGGATTAGGTATGTTAGGCGCGTTGACGGTGGTGCAATTTCGGACGACTTTACGAAATCCGCGAGATATGATTTTTGTTTTCGCGGCATTGGGTTCAGGTATCGCCTCTGGCTTATATGGTTGGCGTATTGCGATTATTGGTACACTATTTTTTTGTATAGTTGCTTTTTTAATTCGTTTTTCACCATTCCATTTTTCTCATTTGCCTGTTTGGAACCTCAAATTGAAGGGCGAAGATTGGGTTTTTTTAAGCGATGATTTTAAACAAATTATGTCAGAATATTGCAAATATGAAACATTAGAAGGAGTCGAACGCGATAAAGATGGTACGAAATTATATCATTTTAATATTATGTTAAAAAATGAAGCTCAACAGCGCGACCTTTTTAAAGCCTTTGGCTATTTGCAAATAAATGTATTTTCATTTAACCGAAAAAAAGATAAATAATTTTTTTAAATCACAACGCTATGAAATTCAATTTATTATACGCGCTTTGGTTAATGCTTTTTGGCATTAGTGTGTGGCTTGTGTATCGGTTTTCGAGTAAAGCGGCTATTGAATTATTCGGTACGGCGGAAACGGAAGGTCAAATTTTAAGTTATGAATATCCGATTTTGGTGCATCAAATCAAGGTGCGCACAGGGGATGCGGTGCGTAAAGGCGACACGTTACTAATTGCGTCAAGACCTGATTTGGACAAACAATCTGTTTTAAAAGCAAGCGAATTGCAACAAAATCAGGCTGCAAAACAGGCTTCAACAGAGGATATTCGCAATGAAATTGAGAAATTATCGGGGGAACACTTTGCAAAAATAAATAGTTTGAAAACAGATATTGAACTATTACAAGCCGAAGAATCCGCACAATCCGATTTAAGAAAGTTGGTTTCTAACGAAAAAAACACAAAAAGTTTGTTAGTTGATAAGATTCATTTGCTTGAAAATACGATTCGGATGGAAGAAAAGCGTTTTGGAATGCAGATGAAGCAGCTCAAAACGCAACAAAATGCGATGGCAATTGTGCATGATACGCGGATGCAATCGGTTTCGCAAGAGATGGATTTTATGCGGGATGCGCAAACAAAGTTGGTTTTGCGGGCACAAATAGATGGTTTTATTGAAAATGTAACTGTTTTTGAGAAGGAAACGACTTCGCAATTCAAGCCGTTGCTCAAAATCAATCCGAGAATGCCTGATAAAGTGAAAGGTTTTTTGCCCGAAGCGTCCGAAGCGTTGTATCGAATGGGCGACACGGTGCAATTGCGTTCTTCGACGCGCCCGACCGTGACGCAATCGGGGGTGTTGGTTGGCACGGCGCCACAATTGGTGGAATTGCCGTTGCGCTTGCGCAAAATTCAGGAAGTGAAGGCTTGGGGGCGCGAAGTGTACATTAAATTGCCGCCTAATAATGATTTTTTTATTGGAGAAAAGATTATGATTACCTTGAAAAATAGGAAATAATGATGCCTGATGAATAATGAATGATCAATAAGTAGAGTGAATTGAAACGGATTGGTTCAGATTTTGCTTAGTTTGGCTTGGAAAGTGAACATAAATTCATTCATTATTAACTTATAATTACCTTTTAAAAATCTTATAATTTTATACTCATGCTTGGAAAAACAACGCTAAAAGTATCCTTGTTGCTCGAAAATAATAAAAAATTGCTATTTTTAGAGCAAACGCGTCAAAATGGTGGGCGTTATGCCCTCATTGGCGGCAAAGTGGAAGCTAAAGAATTTGCAGTTTCGACTTTAGTGCGCGAAGCTCTTGAAGAAGCGGGCATTGAAATTCAAGAAATTAATTTGCGATTAGTTCATGTTTTGCAGGAACAAAAAAACAAAAAAACGCAAATTGTTTTATATTTTAAAGCAAAACGTTGGAATGGCGAGGTGCAAAGCGCGGAACCAAAGAAATTTCAAGAGATTCGCTGGTTTTCATACCTTGATTTGCCTGAAAATCTGAATCCAGTGACGCGGCGCGTCATTGAAAGGATTTATGAAGGTGAATCTTTTACAGCAGTGGATACTCGAGAGATTTCGCAGGAAGTAAATTTTGCGCCTAATTTGGAAGTTGTTGTTGGTTAGTTAGTTGGTTGGTTAGTTGGTTAAATCTTGATTTTTAGCTAACCAACTAACTAACTAACTAACTAACTAACTAACCAACTAACCAACTAACTAACTAATTCATAACCAAAATGTTACGTTCAACGCTTTTCTTCATAACGTGTTTTTACGGGATAGCAGCACGTGGCAGTTGCGCTGGAGAAGACCCGATTCGATTATCTGTCAAAGATGTATTGGCGAGTGCCGACAAGGAACGCCGCATCAAGGCAGGACAACAAACCCTTCAATTTATGAATGGTTTGAATTATAAATTACCTGTGCTAAAAAGTTTAGGATTGCGGTATGGTGCGGACGATGTTTCACAGGCAAAACAACAATATGGTGTAGCCGTTTCTTTTAATACGTTTGCAAAGATTCGGGCGCAGGAAAGCGTCAAACAAGCACAGTTAGATTTATATCAAGCAAAAAATGATGTATTACTCGTTCAAATTGTGAAAGAAAGATATTTAAATATTACAAATGTCTTTTACACGCAACTTGAATTGGCTAAACAACAGCGTTTAGATTCGCTTTTGCAAACACGGAATGCGACCTTGAAATTATCCTTACAAAAAGGCATTATGGTCAAGGTCAAAGATTTGGTCGAAACCGAAGAACATTTAAAAACGGTTCATTCCAATATGATTAATCTTCAAAATATTTTGAAGACGGGTTATCAACAGATTCAAGAATACGTAGGCGTGCAACATGAAATTGCTTTAAATTTCAATGATTTTATCACCGTTTCCAAAGTGGAAAATATTGTTAACTTATTGAAAAACAATCGTTTACGCAATTCGCCTGAATTACGTGCGTTCCAAAGCAAAATCAATTTGGTGCAATCCGAATTGAAATTGGATGAAGCCGATTTTAATGCGATATTTGACAATTTCCAGTTGAATTATTCGACAAAAGCGGGGAGCGAGTTTTCCACAAAAGATTTTGGGATTCGTTTCGGCATCAATATTCCAATCAAAGGCAATTTCCGCCCGAAACAAAATGAATATTTATTGGATATGAAATTTGCCGAAAATGAATATAATTTTGCCTCTTTTGAACAAGATCGGTTGATAAAATTGCAAATTGTCAAAGTTGAGAATTTGTTGAAACAGTATAAAACGGTAACTGAACAGGCAAATCAAGGTTTGGCTAAAAATATGTTGGAGAATGAAGCCGTTTCGATGCGGCTCGCGCCCGCAGATATTATTGATTTGAAAATACTTCAACACGAAAAAGAAGCGGATTTAGTCAAAATTAATCATGATTTGGTGCGTGAGTATATTGTTTTGTTGGAATTAACAGGCGATTTGGTGTACGCGCCGTTGAAAAATTATTTGAGCAATCAATTGGAAAAATATTAAGTGATATACTGTAAAAGTCGTCGAGATTGCAACCTCGACGACTTTATTTTTGATGAAAGTCATTGATTTTCAGTAATTTATACAATTAAATGCTTACAAATTTTAAAAAAAAATAATCCTAATACAACCTAAAAAAGTGCTGTTTTCTATTCCTCAATAGTGCGTTTTTCGTCTGAAAAGTTCACGCCAATGCCTATAATTATTTTTTCGGAAGCTCGATATGGATTCGCATAACCATTTTGATGAATTTGTTGTAAGGCTTCATCAGCAGATTCTTTGAATTTAAATTTAAAAATAAACACATGTGTATCCGTTTGAACCACCGCGTCCGCACGCCCTCGCGAGGAATGAACTTCACTCCGAATAAACATTCTCAAATATTTAAAAATAATATGAATTAATCCATGATATAAGCCTTCGGACGTGTGCCGAAAGACTTCTTCAGGCAATTCTTCCAAATACGAATTGATAATCACTTGCACACGCGGCAAGCGATTGCTCTCAAACGCATATTTTAAATCCTCAATCGTCATCCCCGAATGCAAAGATAATCAAATTCTTTCAATGATGAATGATAAATTTTACAATGAATTGATTATCAATGAAATAGGCAATTTATGAACAGTCAAATTTTTTAAATGCAAAAAGGAATTAAAGAAGCTGTGCTTCTTTAATTCCTTTTCAGTTCCTAAATTCCTAATTCAAATGATTTTAATGCGCCATCTCAGGCTCTACTACCTCCACTTCGCCGCGTGTTTTCGCCGCATCTAAACGCGCATTTGCTGAAATTGTCTCAAATTCAGCGACCGAAACCGCAATTTCATTGATTTTAGCAACACTTTTCATCTTGAAAAACAAATGTTCCATCAACACTTCTTCAAATAATTCTTCTTTTTGTTTTTCATCGCTTAACACGCGATCCGTCAATTGTCTTTCCAATGCTTCGTTTTCTTGACCGCCGAGATAGCCCCGAATCCGCATACCATAATAATCCCGCAAATCTTTTTCAGAAACTTTGATGTCAAAATCATCACAAAGTTGGTTGCGAATCAACATCCACCGCATATTATTTGCAAAATTAGTATAATCTCTTTCAATAATTTCGTCTGTATTTTTTTTGTCCGACGTTTTGAGCAACAATTTCAAATAAGCATCAGGCAAAGCAAATTGATTTTCCATCATCAACGCATTCTGAATATCGCGCAATAACAATCCTTCTACATTCGGTTGATACTTCCGCGCTAACGAGGACGAAATAATATTTCGCGCTTCTGCCTCCGTTGTGACCGCGCCTTCGCCAAATGCTTTGTCATACAACGCTTGACCCATTTCCGCAGACACTTGACGCGTCACCTCCACAATTTCCGCAATATATTCCGCCGTTTCGAGTTTCGTACCTTTTGGCAACTGCATCAAATATTGTTCAGCATGTTCCGCAGATGCATCTTTCTCCAAATCGTACAAATTGCAATGAAACGTATCACCCACAGACTTACCCGCGATAGCCGTTAGCGCCGAATGCGTCAACATTTCGTACAAAATGCTGAATTCAGACGTATGTTCGCCGATTGTTGCCGTCGCTTTCAACTTCAACATATCTTTATCTTGAAAATGAGTTGTGACATTGATTTTCTCACTCATGCGCTTGCACAAACGCTCAATCTCCGTCTCAACTTCTTGATTATCAACCTGTACCGCATAACGATTAAAAGGCACATCTTTCAAACCATGTACTTCAAAAGTGGGTGCAACGCCAATTTCAAAATGATAAGTCAAATCAGGCATATTGTTCACAGAAAGATTCAATTTCGGTTGATTCGGCGACATAATCGGTCTGCCGAGCATATTTAAATTCGCATCTTTCAAATAATCATTGAGCGTATCTTCAATTTTTTTATTAACAATATCGTACAAAAACGAGGAGCCATACATTTTTTTAATCATGTTCGGGGGCGTTTTGCCTGGTCTGAAGCCTTTGATAGATGCTTGGCTACTATATTTTTTAATTTCGGCTTGAACTTTGGGAGCGTAATCCGCCGTATCGAGCATCACGCTGAGTTGAGCATTCAGCGAATCAATATCTGTTTTAACGACTTTTGCCATCTTTGGATGATATTTTTAAAATGATACATTAAAAAAAATGCGTCTATCGGTTAAAACAGACGCATTTTTACTTGAAAAATAAGTGCGGGTAGAGGGACTCGAACCCCCATGCCTTTCAGCGCCAGATCCTAAGTCTGGTACGGCTACCAATTTCGCCATACCCGCGATTGATTTGGTGGTGGCTAAGATTTTAGTTCTCCGAAGCGTGTTCCTTGAAATCCGCGCAAAGATACGGTTTTTTTTTGAATTGCAAATTAAAATCTGTTTTTTTTCAAAAAAAATTATCTTTCTTGGCAATTTGTTTTAAAATACAATCGAACTCGGTTGGAATGTGTATTCAATTTTGCTTGTGCACGGGTTTCGTACTTGTATCATAAGTCCGTTTTTAGAGTCCAAAGATAAGCCAATCTGTGAATTCAACAACGTTTTTTCAGAATAAAATAAAGACAAATTGTATTATCACAAAAGTTTATTTTGAAAAATCTATTAAACAATTCTTTTACATGATTTTTTCTGACATTTCTATCATTCTATTTGGATTAACAATCCAAATAACACTGCAAAATGCGTTTTTTTTTGAAACCCATCATTTAAAAAACGCTTTTAACAAATCTTCTGCACCTGCAAATGGCGAAATTCGCCCCATAACTATTTGATTTTCAATGAGTTGGTAATGATTCTGAACCGAAGGATGATTATAAAAACGTTGATGCAAGGTTTCCAAAATCGTTTCTTTAAACCAATAAGCGGATTGTTCGCCGCGCTGTTTTTCAAAAAAACCATTGTTTTCAGTCATAGATTTGTAATTAGATATATATTCCAAAATCGAATCTAACCCCAATCCACTCAATGCAGAACATGTCGTGACTTGCGGAATCCAGCCACTCGCCTTCGGCGGAAAAAAATGAAGTGCCGTTTTATAAAATTGTTTCGCTTGACGGGCAAGTTTTTCATTATCGCCATCCGCTTTGTTGACCGCAATCAAATCGGCTGCTTCCACAATGCCGCGTTTGATGCCTTGCAAATCGTCGCCCGCGCCTGGCAGCAATAATAGGAGAAAAAAATCAGTCATTTCGCGCACCGCCGTCTCCGATTGCCCTACGCCAACTGTCTCCACAATGATCTTATTAAAACCTGCTGCCTCACATAAAACAATGGTTTCCCGCGTTTTACGTGCAACACCGCCTAATGAATCACCCGCAGGCGAAGGTCGAATGAACACATCAGGATGCACCGAAAGATGTGGCATCCGCGTCTTATCGCCCAAAATGCTACCACCTGAAATTCGACTTGTCGGGTCAATTGCAAGCACGGCTAAACGATTTCCATCCTTTGCGCAACGCATGCCAAAGGCTTCAATGAAGGTACTTTTGCCAACGCCAGGCGTGCCTGTAATGCCGATTCGGAGGCTTTTGCCCGCGTATGGAAGGCATTTTTCGATAACAGCTTCAGCAATTTGACGATGTTCGGGCAAGGTGCTTTCTATCAAAGTGATGGCGCGACTCAATATCATACGGTCACTTTGAAGGATACCCGTGACGTAATCCGCAGGCGATAATGGGCGCAACGGGCGACGAAACGCACGATTTGGATTAATGCCGTTCATAATTCCTTGATGATTTGAATGAAAACCCGTAGAGACAGGTCGTGACCTGTCTTGTTTAAATTATTTATAATCTCCTTTAAATCATTTACAATTAATTTATTTTAAATGATTTAAACATAGTTTTATTTTAAATCTAAATAAGACAGGTTTATTTTAAATCTAAATAAGACAGGTTTATTTTAAATCTAAATAAGACAGGTTTATTTTAAATCTAAATAAG
>JBEEMZ010000063.1:0-20669 GCA_041192405.1 Bacteroidota bacterium
ATTTTCCCGCAGATTCTCGCGGATTTTCTTTTTGAGTCTCTATTCTGCGAAATCTGCGGGAAAAAAACATATTACAACTTTAATAACTCAGTAGTGTAATCATTCATCATTACATAATGTTTACAAAATACGAGAAAATGCCCGAAAGTCTAACCAAATTAGACTTGCCCAAACAACTTTGGGTTTATCCAAAACGGGTCGGTTGCCCAAAAATCCTTCCTTTGAACCATTGGCACAGCTTAAAAATTTGCTTTTAGAAGCCGCAATTGAATCGTCAATGATTTTCAAAGTGTCTTCTGCGATAGAGGCGCGTGTATTTTTTTTCATAAAAAATTGATTATGAATGGATTAAGATGACAAAATGAACCCGAATGGCTCAATTTATCGCCTCTGAAAAATTTTTAAGAGCTGAAAATATGTGCAATTTGTATCTAAAATCATTTAAATGCAATACATTTCGCTTACACTACACACAAATCATCCATACCTTTGCAAAAATTTGTCTAATTTGTGGCAAAATCAAAAAATATAACCTCATCAATATGAAAGAGATTTATCATAAAGCCATCCGATTTGCGGGTGCGGCGCATAGTCATCAACGATTCCCTGGCACTCAACAAACGTCTTACATGGTACATGTGGCGATGGTAGCGGCAGAAATCACTTTTGCAGGACAGCAGACTCCACATTTTAATTGGGATTTGGCACTTGGTTGCGCTTTATTGCACGATGTGGTGGAGGATACTGCCGTCAGTTTAGAGGACATTCGATTTAAATTTGGTGACAAAATTGCGGATGGCGTATCCGCTTTGACCAAAAATCCTGCTCTGCCGAAGGCGCAACAAATGATAGATAGTTTGCAACGCGTTAAGAATCAACCAATTGAAGTATGGGCAGTGAAATTGGCAGACCGCATTTGCAATTTGCAAGAACCCCCTTCTTATTGGTCTATGGAGAAACGAAAATTATATTTGTTAGAAGCACAAGTGATTTTGGACGCTTTGGGCGCGGGTAATGCCATTTTGAGAGCGCGGTTGGTGGAAAAAATGGACAATTATTCACAATATTTTTAGGATTTTTGATCGTCAACGCGCTGCTTATTGAACACCGTTTGGAAGGTTTCAACACCGTTTGGAAGGTTTCAAACCTTCCAAACGGTGTATCTCAATTCGCAATTGGTTTAATCCATTTTGATAATCCAACCATTAATGTTATCAAACCCATTACGGCGCACGTTGCCATCACGCCTGTCATCGGCAGGCTCGTACCGTCACTCAAAAATCCAACCAATCCTGCCGCCAATGCACCAAAACTCATCTGCACGGCTCCCATTAATGCCGAAGCGGTGCCTGCTTCTTTTTTAAACGGAGCCATAGAAAGCGCGGACGCATTCGGAAAACTGAATCCTTGACAACATAAAAATAAAAAAATTAATATGATACTATTATACAAATTCAACCAGCCCATTAAACTGGATACGCATAAACAAATGCCAATAAGTGTTTGAACCCATAAAGTGGCTTTAATAATTTGTTCGCAGCTATAATATTTCAATAAAAGCGTGTTTAATTGGCTACTGAGTACCAATCCTGCCGCCAAACCGCCGAATATTAACCCATATTGTTCTTTGCTGACTTTAAAAAGTTGCATAAAAACCAATGGCGAACCCGACAAATACGCATAAACGCCCGCCGAAACCAACGATGCTGCAAAGGTATAGATGAGAAATTGAGGTGATTGGAATACATATAGAAAACTTTTCAAAATGGGTTTAGGTAAAAGCGAAATCGAAGGATTCGGTTCCTGCGTTTCGGGCAAGTAGAAAAATACCAACGTCAACAAAAAAATGCCCATGATGCCTTGCACCCAAAAAACGGATTGCCATCCAAAATGCGTTATCAAATAACTGCCAACTGTCGGCGCAATTATTGGCGATACGCCCAAAATGAGGATTAAAGTTGAAAAGATTTTAGCACTTTCGCTCACTGGAAAAGCATCTCGCACAATCGCACGAGGCGCAACCATGCCGCCACATCCGCCCAAAGCCTGAAAAAAACGGCAAATAATGAGGATTTCAATCGTTGGAGCCAGCGCGCAACCCACAGAAGCAATGATATAAAGTATTAATCCAACTAAAAGTGGCATTTTGCGACCATAACGGTCGAGCAACGGGCCATAAATCAATTGTCCAAACGAGATGCCAACAAAAAAACTGGCTAATGAATAGGAAACGGTGTCCACTGTGACGTGCAAATCTGCGGCAATCGTTGGAAACCCTGATAAATAGGTGTCTATCGAAAACGGACCGATGGCTGATAATAAGCCAAGAATTAGAATGAGTAAAAAACGGCTGGTATTCATATTCAAGTTGAAATTTTTAGGATGTGGTAAACGTTAGAATTGGACTGATTTTTTAGTTAAAAAACGAAGGAATCAAGCACCTTAAGTCCTTAATTCCTTCCATTTCCTGTTTTTCTAATTCAAATCATTACTGCTTCGCGGGGTTAAGTGGCACATCTGGCGCACTCGGCGGCAACCCATACGGTTTCAAAATGACTTCCAATTTCGCAATCAAATCGGTATTTTTAGTACTCCGCGCCAAATTAATTAAATCATCTTTGGTACGTTTATCCATCATTTCCTCTTGATTATAACCATTTTGTTTAATACTCGGAGTCATAGATGCATAAAAATGCAAATTTTCTGCTAAACTTTTCGCCAAAATCTCACCATGTTTGCCCGCTTTGTCAAACGCGCCTGCCTCAATATACATTTGAATAAATGTTAATATTTGTCCATCATAAGGGAAATTCATATTCGGGAACGCTTCAAAGAATTTATCCAACAATTGAATCGCTTGTTCCTTCTTCCCTTTTTTCAACATGTCGGATACCGTTCGCATAATCACATATTGAGTCGTCTGAACGCTCGGACGATAACTCCTGTCAATGAATGCTTTACGCTTATCAAAATTTCCCCATTTGAATTTTTTAGTCACTTTTTCCAAAATCTTATCTTCCGCAACGCGCCCTGAAGCAATGATGCCTAAACCGCGTAACATCGGGTCTTCTTTCGCCGACAACACGGGTATAATCCGCGATGCCAACCCTTCCAATTGCATATAAGCATCCATCCCTTGCATTTTCTCAGGGCGACACGTCACCGCAAAGTAAATCGGGCGTTCGTTGATATTGCTGCCGATGATGTCAAGCACAGCGATGTCATCTCTGCCAATGAAATTGCCATTCAATGTGAAGGAGATTTTATCCACAACAGAATCGGTTGCGCTGATTAAACCATTGGCAATCATCTTATTACGGTCAATAGGAATAAATAATTTCTTCGATGGTCCGACCGATTCAATCTTATTTTGACCATAAGAAACGGGATGATCTTCCCCAACATATTTCAACCAATCGAGTAAGGACATTTCGCCACCATCGTTCAACGGGATTTGTTGACGCTTATCGCCGCGAATCGCTGCGGATGGAATCGTCAATTTAATCGTCGGAGAAGTGTTCACTTTGCGGCGCGCTTGGTCAATATACCAGTCAATTTGTATCAAACTTAGGTTCACAACCCGAATATCGGGGCGAATATTTTCAACTTCTTGCGCATACCAAAGTGGGTATGTATCATTATCACCATAAGTGAAAATCACGGCATTTTTCTCACAAGATTCCAAAAAATTTAATGCGTAATCCCTTGCACCTGTGTGATGTCTGCGCGAATGGTCATCAAAATTTTGCGTTCCCATCAAAATGGGTGCAACCAAAACCGCGCCTGACGCAACCAAAGATGAAACCGAAGATGGCATTTTGGTTCTTAAAAAGTCGTAAATCGCCAAAACACCCATGCCAATCCAGATTGCAAAGGTGAATAACGAACCCACAATGACATAATCCCGTTCACGGGGTTCATTCGGTGGCTCATTCGTATAAACAATAATTCCAATACCAGTGATGATAAACATAGCCAAAAGTCCTAACATGTCATTAGGTCGTCGTTTATAATGCCAGAATAAGCCGAAAAGTCCAAAAATAAAAGGCAACATATAATATTTGTTGCGTCCTGCATCTTGTTTGGTGGCTTCGGGCATGTCTTTTTCGGAAGGCAAACCGCGCATTTGGTCAAGGAACGGAATGCCAGAAATCCAATTGCCTTTATTATCGGTCGGCATGAAACCTTGTTCGCCATTCTGACGACCCGAAAAATTCCAGAAAAAGTATCGCCAATACATCCAATTTACTTGATAACCAAAGAAATAACTCAAATTATCGCCAAAATCGGGACGGTCATGCGGCAATGCTTCGCGTTGTCCCAAGCCCATCCAATATTTGTAATACGGCTCACGGTCGCTTTCCCAATGCCCCATGCGCGGAAATAAAACTTTATCTTCTGGATTGAAAACATAATCTGCTTTGTGATCCACCACTTTATATTCGTTGCCAACCCGACCATAACGGTCTTCGGAGGTACTTTGCTCTGGTTTTTTGTTGAATTGCGGTCCGTATAATAAAGGTCTTTCACCATATTGTTCACGGTTGATATATGGCAACAAACGGGTTGGGTCACTTGGATTATTCATGTTAATCGGCGGGTTCGCATTGGCGCGAATCACCACCATACCAATTGTGGAGAAGCCAATTACAGATAAGGCAAATCCTACAAGTATATTTTGAATCGTGCTATTTGCCTTTTCATGTGCGAATTTCAAACCGTAATATAACACCGCCCCAACGATTGCCAACGTCAAAATTAAACTTGGAATATTGAACGGCAAGCCAAACCAATTGACACAAATAATTTCTAAAAATGCCCACAATTTTGGAATCCCTGTGATGACAAAGGTTTGCAATGCCCAAATAGACATTACGCCTGCAATACCCGCGCCCGCCATGCCAAGAAACGTAGGTTTTTCCCATTTTTTGAAATAATAGAACAACGCCAACGCTGGAAACGTTAACAAACTCAATAAGTGAACCCCCGTTGAAAGTGCCGCCGTGTAAACCGCCAGCAACATCCATCTATCGGATTGTGGCGAATCGGGCGCGTTATACCATTTAATCATCGCCCAAAGCGTCAACGCCGTGAAGCAGGTGGACATTGCGTAAACCTCCCCTTCCACCGCCGAAAACCAAATCGAAGTTGCAAACGCCGTACACAAGCCCGAAACGATGCCCGCACCTGCTAAAGCATTAAATTGGGAGCTATCAGGCTCATTTTCACGTCCAACGAGGGCGATTTTGCCCAAAATGATGGTAATCCAGCACACAAACATGCCCGTCAGCGCGGTACACGCACCTGATAATAAGTTAACGGCAAACGCAATTGCCGCAGGATTTTTAGAAAACATTTTGCCCAACATCGTAAAAATGCGCCCAATGAGCAAAAATAAAGGCGCGCCTGGTGGATGCACCACTTGTAATTTGTAGCAACCTGACACGAATTCGCCACAATCCCAAAGGCTCCCTGTGCGTTCGACCGAGAAGAAAAACACAGTCATTGTGATGGCAAAAACCAACCATCCCACAATGTTGTTTCGTTTTTGAAATGAGTTCATATTAATTAATGATGAATGATGAATGATGAATGACGAATGACGAATGATGAATGATGAATGATGAATTTTTAAGGATGCATTTTTAAGGACAACTTTTTAAGGGTGAATGAATGATAAATAATTTATTTTTATCATTTGCGTCGCGCCATTCATCCTTTAATTCATCATTCATAATTACCATTCCTCCTTAAAAATGCATCATTCATTATTCATCATTCATCATTTATCATTCATTATTCATCATTTAATTAAAATTATTTCCTAAAAAGTTGTTCCTTTGCATCGGTGGATGCGTCCAAAGTTTAAATGAAAGACGCAAATGTAAGGAAAACCTTTTAAAACAAGTGCCAAACGAACAAAATAAGGTTGCATCATTTCAATTTATCCTAAAATTAAAAACGAATTTTGAGGGAACGGTGTTACTTGTTTTAGGTCATTTTGACCTTGAACAACGGTAAAAAACGTTCAAATTTTCATAACAATATTTACACGAACCCAATTTCGACTGTGTTTAAAAAAAAAGGAAAAAAAATAGTTAAAAAAGTTTTCTGTTTTCGATAAATAATTCGTTCTTTTGCAAAGTTTTTAGAACAAACGAATGTCGAACAAACTAAATTTTCGCCACGGTCGCGTCAAGCGCGCGTCCATACAAACAGGAAAAAAACAACGTATCGTAAACCCTTGGCTTTTGAGCAAATCGAGAGGAAACATAGAATAGTTAATGAAATTTTTTAACTTCTTCACGCAGGAATTGGCGATTGACCTCGGTACCGCCAACACGCTCATCATCCAAAACGATGAAATCGTGGTAGATGAGCCTTCGATTGTCGCTATTGACCGCAAAACGGGACAGACCATTGCCGTCGGACACAAAGCGATGCAGATGCATGAAAAAACGCATGAAAATATTAAAACCATTCGCCCATTGAAAGATGGGGTGATTGCGGACTTCCAAGCTGCGGAAAGCATGATTGAAGGTTTGATTCGGATGGCGGGTAATAAACGTCGTTTTTTCACGCACATGAAAATGGTGATATGCATTCCGTCGGGCATCACGGAAGTCGAAAAACGCGCGGTGTTTGAATCGGCTGACCATGTGGACTCAAAGGAAACCTATCTCATTCACGAGCCAATGGCTGCGGCTCTTGGTATCGGTCTTGACGTAGAGGAGCCGATTGGCAATATGATTATTGACATAGGCGGCGGTACAACGGAAATTGCGGTTATCGCATTGTCGGGCATTGTTTGCGACCAGTCTATTCGGATTGCGGGCGATGAATTGACGACCGATATTGTCAATTATATGAAACGCCAACATAATATCTTAATCGGTGAAAGGACGGCTGAACAAATTAAAATTCATGTAGGTTCGGCGTTGCAAGATTTGGAAAATCCACCAGATGATTTCGCGGTCAACGGACGCGATTTGATGACAGGGATTCCAAAACAAATTACAGTTTCGTATAATGAAGTAGCGCACGCGATTGATAAATCCATCTCCAAAATTGAAGATGCGGTGTTGAAAGCGTTGGAAACGACTCCGCCAGAATTGGCATCTGATATTTACAAAACGGGTCTTTACTTGACAGGTGGTGGCGCATTATTGCGCGGCTTGGACAAACGAATTGCTGCTAAAACAAAATTACCTGTGCATGTTGCGAGCGACCCATTGCGGGCAGTGGTTCGCGGGACTGGCATCGCCTTGAAAAATACGAATAAATACTCTTTTTTGATAGACCGCAAGCGCGTTTAAGTAATGATGAATGATAAAGGATGAATGATGAGTTTTTTTTGTAACTAATTGATAATCAATTGATTCTAAAATTTATCAACTCGTTTGATGTTTCCGTAATTACTCAAGACAAAGAAATCAGTGTAAAAAAAATTTCTTAATAAAGATACTTAACGATTTCGGATTTCAGATTTCGGATGTCGGATTTGCGATTTCGGGAAGTGCTGAAATCCGAAATCGTTGCGATTTCGGACCGTGAATTTTAGATTTTGGAATGGATAGATTCATCCCGAAACCCGAAATCCACCGTCCGAAATCGCTGCGATTTCGGATGGTGGATTTCGGAAGGTAAGGAATCCAAAATCTGCAATCCACAATCCGCAATCCACAATCGTCATGCAGTTTTTAATAAGATACGGCTCATTCTTTCTGTTTCTGCTATTGGAAACGTATTCATTAGTACTGGTCGCGCAGTACAATACGAAGGCGGGAGAAATTTATCAAAGTTCAGCGAATTTGTTCGCGGGAACGGTTTATACGCATTTCAATACCTTTAATAAATACTTGTCAAATCAAAATGACATAGATAGTTTGCAAAAAGAGAATGGAGAATTGCGGCAACAGTTAGAAACCTCCAAGTACGACAATGCAGTGACCCGTGGAATGGTGACATTTCCAGTAGATACTTCGACGATTCGCCCCGATACCGCGCCTCAAAAAGATGTTTTATTGCAATTTCGGTACATTGGTGCAGAAATTGTCAATAATAGTGTAGCGCGAGATAACAATTACTTGACAATTAATCGCGGCAAATTGCATGGCATTAAAGCGGGTATGGGCGTAATTAGCAGTGATGGCGTAGTCGGTGTAGTCAAAAACACGACCGACCACTTCTCCCAAGTGATGTCTATTTTGAATAAACAGATGTTATTAAGCGGGATGATTAAACGCAATCGGTATTTTGGGACAATCTTATGGCGCGGCGGCAATCCTAAAATCGTGAATTTGGACAATATTCAAAAACATGCGGACATTCGCAAAGGTGATACAATAGAAACGTCGGGCTATTCTGAAATCTTCCCTGGCGGGATTCGCATCGGCACGATTACCGACCCGAAACGCTTTGATGAAATATCGGTTGAATTGAGTAATGATATAGGAAAAATTCGGTATGTATATGTCATTGAAAATTTTTACATTAAAGAATTAAAAGCCTTACAAGAAATACAACAATCGCAACAACGCCTCAACATTCGCAATTGATACGCAATCCTTATGAGTTCAATCTTATTACGCAACCTATTTCGGTTCCTATTTTTGATGGCGTTACAGATTTTGGTACTGAAAAGAGTGAATCTGGGTGGCGCAGAGTTTAATTACATAACGATATTTGCATATCCGTTATTTTTGATGTCGCTGCCATTGAATACGCCCCCTGTTTTGATGCTGTTTATCGGCTTCTTGACGGGTTTGACGTTGGATAGTTTTTACGATTCGATAGGCATGCATGCGGCGACGTGCGTGTTCATGGCGTATATCCGACGCTGGATGTTGAACGTTTTAGAGCCTGCGGGCGGGTACAAAGAGGGCGTAAGCCCCACAAAACGCAATTTCGGATTTTTATTTTTTGTCAAGTATGCGTGTTTTTTCATGTTGCTGCACACGCTGTTTTACTTCTCCGTAGAAGCCTATACGTTTGTGTATTGGCGGCAAATCCTCTCCAAAACCGCACCGAGTTTTGGCGTTTCTTTCCTGTTTATTATGATGTATAGTTTTATATTTGACCCTGCTGAATAAATTGTAATTTATTGGTAATCAATCGTTTAAATCCTTAGAAAAGGGAACCATTGTTGTACGATTGTTCCCTTTTCTAAGGATTTTCTCCATTCAAATAATCTTTTCCAGTGATTCGTTTCAATCGAAACAATTTTGAACTGATTAAAGTCATGACTTCTTCTCCTTCATCCGATAATTTTTTCACAACTGCTTTAAAATCAGTTTCATTTGTATAATTTTTTTGCGCTATTTGAGCATCTAACGCATTGAATTTTTTAAGATCATTCATCGTTTCGATGCCGAATGCATTCTTAGTATTCAAAATATGTTCATAGACATACATGTATGAATTCCCTGTATCAGACAAAACCGTATCTACTAATCTTGCAATAGAATTATCATTTTTCAATATGTAAATTTTTGCATTATCAATCGAATTGAGAATGAATGGCGAATGCGTCGAAACAAAAATTTGGGCATTCGGCAAAACTATCATAATTCACGCAAACTATCAAAAAAAGGATTTCTATTTTTTGCAAATAGGAGTTATTTATATTTCAATTTAGAATTTATGGACTGTTTTTTTCATTTCGCCCAAAGGCATATTTTGCAAAACAGGCTCATCCCAGTGAAAAAAGGATACATGAATGCTATCATTTTGAATAAATTGACGCGCCAACTCTGCTGATTCCTGCAATGCCTTTGTTGAAATTTCCTCTATTTTCAAGCGATCGCCCATGCGCAAATACTCTTTTTGAAAAACGGTATCTTGTTTGACGCGGAAAAAAGGTGTTTTTTCGCGTTCCAAAAACGCCAATGTATCACAACTTTTTGTGTTTAAATGATTGAACAAATGTAAATATTTCCCTTCCCGATACGCAACTGCCCATGACCAAATGGGCAAAACCACATCCAAAGGCAACTTATACGTTTTTTGATTTTTCAAATATTTTCGTGCTTCGGCGGTTTCGTAAATCGAATTTCTATCATTGAAATCACTGACTTTCAAGAAGTTATACATCATCAACATCCCTCTATCAACGGGTGGAATACCTGTTTTATGCCGATATTTAATTTGGTGTAAACGAATGGTCGCGCTCACGTTTCGCAAACTTTCAAAGTTTCCGAAATGTATTTTTTGTTTTAAAATCGTCAAAAACTCAAAGTAGCGCAGGCGACTTCCTTCTGACCAATCACAATCAATTTGTAATTCGGGCGCGGTTGAAAGAATGGTTTTAAGTTGCGTAATGAGGCGGTCTGCCAAAATAGGCAAATCTTCTGATTTGAGGTTTAAAAACACTCTATTCGTAATAAAAACAACAGGCACCATTTCAATATTTGTCGGCAAAACGTTTGGTTGCACTTGCGTAATGGAGCGCGGTTGTGCACCTTGTATGGCATTCCAATCTATGTCTAAATATTTGATATACAATCGTTTCAACCCAAATTGATTCATTTTAACGGTATCCAAATCGGATGCATGCAAAGTGCTTTTCCAATAATAAAATGATGGATAAACAACCCGATTTGTTTTTTTGCAACCCCAAAACGATAGGCAGCAAAGCAGCGAAATAATATATTTTAGATTCATTTGAATGCTTTTTTTGTTAAATAAGACACGAATTTCACTAATTTTCACGAAAAGGATACTCCATTTCGTGAAAATTAGTGAAATTCGTGTCTTAAAAATTAAAATATGAAAATCAATACCATAGATGTTTGGCATCAAGTCCTCGTAACGGGCGATAAAAAATTATTAAGCACGCTGATTGCTGAAAATGCCATTTTTCATTCGCCTATCGTGCATAAACCGCAAGTCGGCAAAGCCGTGACAATGATGTATTTGTCCGCCGCTTTTAAAGTTTTTTATAATGAAACCTTTCATTATGTACGCAAATTAGTGACAGAACGAGATGCTGTATTAGAATTTCAAGTCGAAATTGATGGCATTTCGGTCAATGGCGTAGATATGATGACGTGGGATGAAGACGGTCATATTATTGATTTCAAAGTGATGATTCGCCCTTTGAAAGCCATCAACCTCATTCAACAAAAAATGTTTGCAATGCTGAATTCATAAGGAAAAACTTCCAGAGGGAGCAAAATTTTAAAAAATGATTTTTTTTGCAAAAAAAATCATTTTTTAAAATTTTGCTCCCTGTCCCACTTCTGGCGACGCGACCTTTTTCGTAATCTTATTTGGAATAAACGACTTAATTAAAAAATTTTAATGGCTGATTTTATGAAATTACAAATTACAATCCTCGCGCTCTGTATGGCAATCGTCAGTCACGCCGCCATCAAAACACCTTGCGCTAAAATCATTCTCAACAGTGGACGCGTCATTGAAGCGGAAATTTTAGAAATGAATCCTGTCGAAATTCGATATAAAAAATGTGGTCAAACAACTGATGTTGAATACATTTTAGCGAAAGAGACTGTTTTAGTGATTAAAAATAGTGAAGATGAGGTGATTTTCGCCTACAAAAAGGATGAAAATGATGCTTATTCGGATATAGATGATTCTAAAAAACAATATGAAGCATTTTCCATTTTAGCCTTCATTTTTGCGCTTATTTACCCTTTGCTTGGGCTTATTTTTGCGCTCGTCAGTGCGCTGCGCTTAAGCAAGGCACCGAACAAATATAAAAAAGCTTCTAATTCATGGTTAAAATGGGCAAAAGGCATTTTGATCGTTTATGGCATTTTAATTTTATTGGTATTAGCTATTTTGTTTAGGTTTGGCGCATTTTAAGAAAAAGATCTTAAGACATCAGTAAATTCAACTATATTTAAAAAGTTTAAATATAGCATTAAAGTCTATCACTTAACATTTTGTTTACACTACTGAGTTGTTAAAGTTATAATTTGTAAATCGCTGATTATCAATATTAGAATAACAAAATTTCTTGAGACCCCTTTCATAAAATCCATTTTGGACTTTTATAAATTATAACTTTAACAACTCAGTAGTGTACATTTTGTCAAATAGGACACAAATTCATCATTCATCATTCATCATTATTCAAAA
The DNA here is from genome assembly GCA_041192405.1 of Bacteroidota bacterium. GTDB lineage: Bacteria > Bacteroidota > Bacteroidia > Chitinophagales > Saprospiraceae > JAAFJT01. Next base: position 12,103 of record JBEEMZ010000063.1, read on the forward strand.
ATGAGACATCCGCTTAAATCCCTAAATCCGCAAAATTCATTTTACCATGATACCGCAAATTACCAGTTGAGTTTCCTGCAATAGAGATGGATTTTAATGAAATAATACAGATTTTGAAGAAAAATCGCTCAAAAAATCGCCAAAAATCGCCGTTTATACATTTTAAGTATAGAAAAAAATTTGTCAAATCCAAAATATCGATGTACTTTTAGCCGAATTTTCAAAAATTATTAAACAAAACCGAAGTTACTATGAGGCTTTTGTTCCCCATTTTAGCAATATTATTGGTCGGTTGCATCGCATGGATGTACCATCACGGGATGGTTATACAACAACCCGCGATATTCCCAATCAGTTGTGCCGCAGCTCTTTTGACGGGCTATTTGGCGGCGGATTCTTTGATGAATCAAAAAGTGGCAGCGTTGAATGCTGAAATCGAAAACCGTGCAAAAGATAAAATTACGTTGCATGAACAGGTGCAATCCTTGCAAAAACAAGCTGCTTTGGGCGTTCCACACTCCGAAATGGAAGATTTGCGCCTGCGTTTGAAAACGGTTGAGGACGAAAAAGTAAAGATTCAAAAGGATTTTATTGCGCATTCAACCACCATTGCGACGCTTAACAATCGGCTTACAACCATGAAAACGGCGCATGATGTTTTAAAAGCAGACGCGGATGCGACAGGTTCTCTTAATAATGAAGTGGCAGTTTTGCAAGAAGCATTGACTGAAGCGCGTGAAAAACTGAACGCGATTGCATCTGAAAACGATGATTTGCGCGATAAAGTGGATATGTTTGAAAAAGCTGCGCTTGGCAGAGTCGCAAATGGTACATTTCGGTATGCAAAACCCGAAGGGGAAGCCGCTCAATCTGAAGCAAAATCTGATTTTTTTGTTGAAGATACAGGCAAACCAGAAGTTACTTCTGCGACGGTTGAGCCAGATTTGGAAATTACGAATGAGGATTTGAGAGAAGAACCTGCTCAATCAGAGCCTACAAAAGCGTCCGAAATCGTTGCGCCCATCGAGACGAAGGGCGCAACGACTCCTAACAATGAAATTACAGATGCAAATGTACTCGCAATTCCTAAAATGACTCCTGATAATTTGCAAGCGATTGAAGGCATTGGTCCGAAAGTCGAACAAATTTTAAAAGGGGGCGGTGTGACGACTTGGAAAGTATTGGCAGAAACAGATATTATAAAATTGCGTATGATATTGGCAGCTGCGGGCGATGAATATCGGATGTTAGACCCAACAGGCTGGTCAGCGCAAGCTAAAATGTTGATGGAAAACGATTGGGAAGCGTTGCGCAAGCACATCGAATGGCTCAAACCGCGCAAAACGCGGGATAATACGGATGGGGTAAGCTAAAAAAAAGCGGTTATGTGACAACACCGTTTGGAAGGTTTGAAACCTTCCAAACGGTGTAAATAAACGATAACATTCGTGCAAATTCGTGTAATTTGTGGCAAATTTATTTTTTCACCGTTCTAAAAATTGTCCATCATGCCATACAGCCATTTCAAGAAGCTAACAGATGTAACAAAAAAATTTAATTTGAATCTGCAAACCGTCGTATTATTCCCATCTATAAAACCGATTGAGTTAAGTCAATATCTAACGATTTGTTTGGATGCGGCGGAAAAAGTGGGTTATGCGAATGAAAAAGAACGCTCTGAACGGTTGGTCAGCCCGATTTTGACCGAATTGACCTTACATAATCACACTTCTATTGTGGTTTATTCGGGTCGGGACTTGTTTGTGGATGATAAGCAAGGGTTGAATGGGGAATGCGATTTCTTAATCAGCGTACATAAAAAAGTGATTGATGAATTGATTGCACCTGTGATTGCGATTGTGGAGGCGAAAGAGCAGGATTTGCGGTATGGGGTGGCGCAATGTGCGGCTCAATTATATGGTGCAAAATTATTTAATGAAGCGGAAGGTTTTCAAATCCCGTGTTTTTACGGGGCGGCGACGACGGGTGAAGTTTGGCGTTTTCTGAAATTGGAAAATAATACGCTGTTTATAGATGAAAAAAAGTATTATTTGGGGCAACCAAATATATTAATCGGTGTGTTACAATACATTATCGAAACTGCCATTGCAAACACATAGGTACGTAGGAGACATAGATGCCATTAGAAATGAAGGCATTTTAAGGAATCAAGGATTCTAAAAATTGTTTTTGACAAAAAATGAAACACTGAATTCCTTGATTCCTTAAATTTCCTTGATTCCTAATTTTTCCAACCTTTTCGCTCTTGTTCGAGGTGTTGCAAATCCACTTTTACGCCATATTTTGCAACTAAATGTTTCGTCAAAGCGTCTGCGGAATAGACGGAACGATGTTGCCCGCCCGTGCATCCAAAATTCACGGTCAAATGGTGAAACCCGCGTTCCAAATAATTTTCCACTGCTTTGTCCACAATGCCAAATATATTTTCCATAAAAGCATCTATTCCAGAATTTTGTTTCAAAAATAAAATCACTTGTTCATCTCGCCCTGTCAAATGTTTGTATTCCTGATAACGCCCAGGATTGTGCAAGTAGCGACAATCAAACGCAAATCCACCACCTGTCCCCGTATTATCTTTGGGATAACCCATTTTTAAATACGAAAAACTCGTCACATGTACGGTCAAAGGACTGTCACTATACTTTTTGGCATCAAAACCATCAAAATCCCGACACGCCGATATTAATTTCAAACATTGCATCAATTCGGGCAATTTGACAGGCATTTTCAACAATTTTAACACTTTATCCATCTGTTTAATCGCAAATGGAATGCTTGTAATAAAATGTTCGCGCCGTTCGTACAAACCGCGAAAGCCATACGCGCCTAACGCCTGCAAACATCGAATTAAAACATATCCATAAAATTGCTCCATGAAAAACCGCCTATCAATCGTCGTCAGCGATTCGGCAACGGTCAAATAATGTTCAATAACTTCATTTTGAATTTTTGCAGGAATATTTCCTTTCGCTTGAAACAACAACGACGCTAAATCATATTGCAATGCACCGCTTCTACCACCTTGATAATCAACAAAATACGGTTCACCATTTTTAATCATAACATTCCGTGATTGAAAATCTCTAAACAAAAAATAATCACGGTCTGCCAACAACAGATAATCAGTGAACTTTTGGAAATCATTTTCGAGGAGTTGTTCATCAAACGGAATTTTAGCTAATTTCAAAAAATAATGTTTGAAATAGTTCAAATCCCATAGCATACTTTGTTTATCAAACGCGGCTCGCGGATAACAAACGCTGTAATCCAACCCTTCATGTCCCAAAATCTGCAATCGAGCGAGTTGCGCGACCGTTTTTTTGAAAATTTCGAGCAATTCGGGTGAAAAAGGTTCATCCGCTTTCGGCAACAGCGAAAAAAGTTGAATATCGCCCAAATCTTCTTGAACATACAAATATTCATCCTCGCTAATTGCGTAAATCGCAGGAACGGGCAATCCTTTCGCATGAAAATGTTTGGAAAAGGCAAAAAATGCACGGTTTTCCTTAATATCGGCATTATAAGTGCCAATTGCAGTATGATTTGGAGCCGAAATTCGGAAATAACGGCGGTCGCTGCCCGCTTGCGCCAAACGAGTCATCGTTTCAGCGCGTTCCCCTGCCCAAGATTCAAAAAGGGCAGTTAGTTGAAGTTGGAAATCTTTCATATAAGTTTTTAAATTTCGGATTTGAGAATGTGGGTTTCAGACATTTATAACTTATTGATAATCAATTTATTCCGAAATCCGAAATCCACATTCCGAAATCGAATTACCATTTTGAAACGTCTTCAGCTGTGAAATTCAAATCCACAAAACCTTCAATACCATTGACTTTGCCTTTGTGCGTGTATTGCCAAATTGTGGCACGTTCGGGTTCGGTGTTTGGCAAAAGCAAGGTTTCAGGCGGTGTTTGATTGTATTTTGCAATCCAAAACGTATTGTTTGGAAAATTGCCTTTCAAATAACGACTATAATATCGTTCAGTCGTATATATAATGACTCGCTTACCATATTGTTTTTCAACGATTTCAATCCAAGTTTGCAACCCTTTTATCAACGTTTTCAACGGTAATTCCACATCTTTGCACTTCGCGCAACCCGGCTCAATATCCAAAACAGGCGGCAAATCATTCGCATCCAATTGAACATTTTTAATAAATTGTTTAGCTTGGTCGGCGGCTTTCCGTTGTTGTTTAAAAAAATGGTATGCACCTGATTTTAATTTAAAACGCTTTGAATCCGCAAAGTTTTTCTTAAAATTCGGGTCAAGATAGGTTACGCCTTCGGTCGCTTTGTGGACGACAAATGTAATTTTTCCTTCAGACGTATCATCCATAACTTGTTGCCAGTCAATGGTTTTCTGATATTTGGAAACGTCAATGCCATACGTGCCTTTTACGTCTGTCAAAGGCGCGGGCGCGAAAGCATTTTGCTTGGTTGGCGGATGAATGTTCATGCGATTGAACGTAAGAACATTGTTATATTCGACGCTCATGCCCGCAAAACCTGTACCGTCATCCGTTTCTGCTTGATCCTTACAGGATGACAAGACGGATAAACAACAAATAGTTGATAAAAATAAGGTTCGTATCATGTTGGAAATAGTTTTAATTGTTTTATTTATTTTTTCCTATCCGTCACAAAGATAACCAATTCTTCTAATCCGTCGCGCACATCCGAAGGCGGAAATTGATGCAAAATCTCAAAAGCATCCGTCCGATACCGCAACATCACCTCTTCCGAATACTGCAAACCATTGCTTTTGCGCACAAAATCAATCACTTCTGCCACTTTTTCGGGTTGTTGACTGTATCTTTTGACGATATGAATGATATTATCGCGTGTTTTTTTGTCGGTATGACTGAGCGCGTAAATGAGTGGCAACGTCATTTTCTTTTCTTTGATGTCAATGCCAAGTGGTTTTCCGACATCATCTGTCCCAAAATCAAACAAATCGTCTCGAATTTGAAACGCAATACCGATTTTTTCTCCGAAAAGGCGCATTTTTTCAATGATTTCAGGGTCGTCCGTCGTCGAAGACGCGCCCGCAGAACACGCCGACGCTATCAATGAAGCCGTTTTCTGCCGAATAATCTCAAAATAAACCGATTCCTCAATATCCAAACGCCGCGCTTTCTCAATTTGCAACAATTCACCTTCACTCATTTCCTTCACCGCATTTGAAACAATTTGTAGTGCGGTATGCGCATTGCTTTTCAACGCCATAGACAACCCTTGCGAAAGCAGGTAATCGCCCACCAAAACCGCAATTTTATTTTTCCAAAGCGCGTTCACCGAGAAAAAACCACGTCTTTCATTGGCATCGTCCACCACATCGTCATGCACGAGCGATGCCGTATGCAGGAGTTCGACGAGCGACGCGACCGTAAAACTCTTGTCATTGATAGTGCCACAAAGTTTGGCAGCGAAGAAAACAAACATCGGACGTACCTGTTTGCCCTTGCGTTGCACAATATAATGAGTGATTTTGTCCAATAACGGGACATGACTGCGCATCGCAGCCCGAAAAAACGCTTCAAAGCGGTCTAATTCATCGGCAATCGGTTGTTTGATGCCGTCCAACGTTTTGCTCATATTTTCAATAGGTTGAATATGTGAAAGACATCTTTCACTAAAAACGATGCAAATTAAACGGTTTTTCCTAAACTTTGACACGAATTTAACGAATTTGCATGAATTTGGGGGAATTTGGTTATCTTTGCAGGTATTAAAAAAAACGTACAATGAAAAATTTACCGATTGGACTTCAATTTTTATCGGAATTTGCGGAAACCAATAGTATCTATGTGGACAAAACGCGCTTGGTACATCAACTCGTGACCACAGGGAAATATTATTTTCTATCGCGCCCGCGCCGTTTTGGAAAATCTTTATTGGTTTCGACACTCCAAGAAGTGTTTGAAGGCAATAAAATTTTGTTTAAAGACTTGTGGATTGAAAAAAATTGGGATTGGTCGCAGCAAAATCCTGTGATTCGCATTTCATTTGCGGAATGGGATTTTGAAGATTTGAACCTCTCCGCAGCCATTTTTGAAGCGTTAGACAGCATTGCGGAACAAAAAGGTATTGTTTTGACCAAAAAAACAGTCAAAAGTCGCTTCCATGAATTGCTTCAAGCGGTGCATCGGCAAGCGGGACAAGTCGTTTTGTTAATTGACGAATATGATAAACCGATTGTTCATTATTTGGAAAATAATCACCTCAAAAAAGCAATTGCACATCGTAAAATTTTTAAAAATTTTTATTCGGTCTTAAAAGATGCAGGTAAAATCTTAAAATTCGTATTCATCACGGGTGTTTCTAAGTTCACCAAAGTGTCCATTTTTTCGGATTTAAATCATTTGAGCGATATTACGTTGGATGAAAATTATGCAACGATTACGGGTTATACGCAATCTGAATTAGAGCATTATTTTGGAGAACATTTGCAAGTTGTTGAAAACAAACGAAATATATCTCATGAAAAATTATTATCCCAAATGAAACTTTGGTATGATGGTTACAGTTGGGATGGAAAAACCCATATTTACAATCCATTTGGTACGATCACTTTTTTAAATAAAGGCTCTTTCGGCAATTATTGGTTTTCAACAGGTACGCCTACTTTTTTATTAGAACAAATGAAAAAATATGGTCAGTTTGCTATTGAAAATATAAAGGTCAAATATAGTTTTTTTGAAAAATATGATTTGGAAAATATTGAAATTAACCAACTTTTATTTCAAACGGGTTATTTGACGATTCAAAAAAAAGATCCTTTAACCGATGAGTATTGGTTAGGGATACCCAATAAAGAAGTCCACGATAGTATCTATGAATTTTTAATGTCTGAATTGACGCGCCGTTCGCAACGCCCGCGTTCAGGCATGACGATTGAAGATTTAAAATATGCGTTTGAAAGCAATCGGTTGCCGCGTGTGCAGGTGATTATCAATTCTTATTTGAGTGAATTGCCCGAAGAAGTCTTTCGACATTCTTCCGAAGGGCTTTATCACGGATTAATTCATATTATTTTTAAATATTTGGGAACGTTCATTCAAAGTGAAGTACATTCGTCAAGAGGACGCGCAGACGTTGTAGTTCAAACAGATACACATATCTTTATTTTTGAATTTAAATTCAAAGAATCTGCCGATATCGCGTTGCAACAAATTCATCAAAATGGTTATGCGAATCCCTATCGGGCTTCTGAAAAAACGATTATTGGGATTGACGTGAACTTTTCAGACGAAAAACGAACGATTGAAGATTGGAAAACTGAACTTTTCTAACATGGAATTTGTCAAAAATAAAAGATTTCAAAGGCTCATTCAATCAAAGAAGTTCTAAGTTTAAAAGTTTGAATCCTAAAAAATCTTCCCGAAATGGATCAGCGAAAAGCCATTGAAAAGTATTGAAAGAATTCGGCATTGAAAATGGGGAATTGGTGGAAAAACTTTTAGAAATAAAATCGGAGAAATAACCGTAACGGTAATTTTTCAAAGCAAACCACTTTTTCTATTGCGCGAATCCAATGTTATGCCCTAAATTTGTCACCGATTTTTAAAAATATTACTTGAAATTTAAATTTTTAAACGAAACTTATGTTTCCCCAACTGACAAATTATCATAAGATTTTGAAAGAAAACCCATCTGACATCGCTCATTTTTTGAGAAAACTTAGGCATGATTCCTTATCCCTCACGCACAATGACGATATTCAACAATTGCTTGGCATCGAGCCTGTTTTTTGGAACTTCCTATCGGCAGGTGATAAGTCGGCGAAAGTCGTTCTTGACCAAGTGCATTACAAACCCATTGCGATTTCCAATAATATAAAATCGGTGACAGGTTTAGATTTGCGCATTGAGAGCAAAAATGCTTTTAATGATTTTATGGCTTGCGTTGCGCCTAAACATTTAGTGATGATTGCTCGTGCGATTGAAAGTTTTGCTCGAAGCAAAAAAACAACGAAATTCCAGTTTTACAGTTCCGTGATTTGCGGCTTGACTACCGTGTCGCCCGACGGGGTGCCACACCGATTGTTGATACGAGGCACACATTATGCACATGATGCGGGTGGATGCCCGCAAGTTTCGCTATTAACACTTGATAAAATCAATTTTATGATGAAATCTGAAGATGCTTGGATGCGCCTCACTTATGGCGAGGCGAATGACAAAATGTTGTTTTTTTCCACAGCAGACCAGGATGCAACGGATTTATTTTCACCCCGCGAATTGGAGGTCTTGAATGGCGTTGCGCAAGGGATGGATTCTAAAACGATTGCAGAAAAATTATATGTGAGTGTAGAAACGGTGATGCGGCATCGGAAAAATATGTAACATCCACCGGCAAGCAAGATCCCGGTGAAATCGTGATTGACGAGGTGGCGGCCATTTTCATGCTGCTCGCCTTCATCTGGTTCTACCTGAACTGCGACCCGTCGTACCTCAGCGACGGCCAGTCGATCACCCGCTGCTTCTCCATCCCCGAGCTCAGCCGCGTGGCCTGGGCCAGCAAGGGGATGATGATCCTCGGCATC
>JBEEMZ010000064.1:0-20564 GCA_041192405.1 Bacteroidota bacterium
TGCTTTTTTTGGTTTGATTTTTTTGCAAAAAAAATCAAACCAAAAAAAGCATCGCTCTCTGATCCCCCTCTCGCGGCGCAAAAATTAACCTACTTTTTCACTGCTCACTTACTTACTTAAAATCTAAAAAATTCTTTTTTTCGGTAACGCCGAATCCGTTTGAATCGAATCCAACCGTTTCATTATTTGTAACATCTGATTTTAATGCAGCTTCAGATAATGCTACCATGACCATTTCTAATGAATTAGGACAGGTCATTGCGCGTGAGCCATTACAAAATTTGCATGTTGGTGAAAATAAGATTCAGCCTGATTTTAATAATCTGCCAAGTGGCATGTATTTAATTGCTATCGAATTGAAAGATAAAAAAGAAGTGAAAAAAGTGTATAAAAAGTAATTCATTTTGTGTTAATACCAATAGTGATAGAGCCGATAAATCTATTTTATCGGTTCTATCACATTTTAAAATAAAAATCAATTAATTGATTAACAAGCAGTTATGCTTTTTAAACGTTTACTATTTGTCATTTTAACGCCTTTTTCGTGCATTTCAGTTAAGGCATTTTGCACATCGCCCGCATTCAAATCAACGCCACGACAACCATCCTCAATCAACGCAACTTCATAACCCAATTCAAGCGCGTCTAAAGCAGTGTGCTTCACGCAATAATCCGTTGCCAAACCCATCACATACACTTTTGTAACCTTTTGAGATTGCAAATAATCGTGCATTTCAGTGGATTTGAGGTGTCCATTATCAAAAAAACCACTATATGAATCAATGTTCACATCCGTGCCTTTCGGAATCACTTTATGAATTTTTTGATTATCTAAACCTTTATGAATCAATGCACCCATACTATTTTGTACGCAATGAATGGGCCATAAGGTTTGTTTTAAACCATTCAAATTGATGACTTGATAGGGCTTACGCCAAGGGTGATTTGCTGCAAAACTACTGTGATTTGCAGGATGCCAATCTTGCGTTGCGACGACCACATCAAATTTGTCCATTAGCAAATTCGCAACGGCAATCACAGCATCCCCTTCGGCAACTTCCAACGCGCCACCAGGACAAAAATCATTCTGTATATCAACTAATATTAACGCTTTCACGATATAAAATTTTAAGAAATTGATTTTTAAAAAATATTTATTTGCCCCGAATGACCCAAATTTGCACCAATTTTAAGCAATTAATTGGTAAAAATTCGTGCAAATTCGGGTCATTCGGGGCAAATGTAACTTATTTAGATTTCAAAATTGAATCCTTTTTGCAAATAATCATCATATTTCTGTTGGTCAAATTTATACATTTGTGCGGGTCTATGCGCAACGCCGCGCAACATTTTGTCTTCTGCCAAAATACCCATTTTAAGAATTTTAGTACGGAAGTTACGCTTATTCAATGATTTACCCAATATCGTTTCATATAATGTTTGCAATTGCGTCAAGGTAAAACTATCAGGCAATAATTCAAAACCAATCGGTTGATACCGCACTTTTCCACGCAATCGGTTGATAGCCGTCTCCAAAATCACCGCATGATCGAACGCCAAAACAGGCAATTCATCCAAGGCGTACCAACGCACATCTTGCGCATCCGTATCCGCGCCCAACTTATGTTCCGCCAAATTGACCAGCGCGAAATACGCAACACTGACCACACGCCCACGCGGGTCCCGCCCAGGCGTTCCAAACGTGTAAAGTTGTTCAATAAAAATATTTTCAACGCCCGTTTCCTCCTTCAACTCGCGCAAAGCCGCCGCTTCCAAATCCTCATCCATATCCACAAAACCGCCAGGCAATGCCCAATGATCTTTAAATGGATTTTTAGCGCGCTGAATCAGCAACACTTTTAAACGCCCCGTTTCATCCAAACCGAATATAATACAATCTACGGTCAAAGACGGTCTTGGATATTCGTATGTATAAGTCATATTTTTGATTTATAAAAATTTGATTATGCGATTTTTACATCAATTCAATTGATTTTTTATTCGCACTTTGGTTAGGAATCTGTATCAACCTTACGATTGCGGCAAATGTAGCATTTTTTCAACTCAAAATGGCTATAAAGTACCCTAAAATTTCATAACAAACGATTTTCATTTTCTATACTTTAACCAACTTTCGCGCCTGCATCAATTGTAACTTATTGATTTCCAATTTTTTTTCTAAACGCATCACAGCTGATGGCACCGTTAACATAGAAATATTTTTCAATGTATGTGCTCGCAACTTATGAATAGTTGGACTTTGATAAACTAATTTTCCTTTTATAAAAATCGGTTTCAATAAATCAATGCCTTGGGGCAAGGTACCAAAATGAGTTTCATCATATAAAATATCTTTTTCAATCGTTTGGTCTGCCGCATAGACGCGACGCACCTGCAAAATACCAGGATTACTGACTTTAATGAGGTCTTCAGATAACTTAATTTTATAATCCCAATCGCCATTTTCATTGCGCAAAGCCGCTAATTTGTACACGCCGCCCAAGGCAGGTTGATCGTAAGCCGTCACTAATTTCGTTCCAACACCCCAAATATCAATTTTCGCACCTCGTTTTTTCAATTTTTCAATCTCATACTCATCTAAATCATTGCTCGCCATAATTCTTGCATTCGAAAAACCTGCTTCGTCCAATAACTTTCGAGCCGCAATACTTAATGTTGCCAAATCGCCCGAATCTAAGCGAATCCCAAATGTATTATGATTCGTTTTCATATTTTTAACCGTTTGAATCGCCGTTTTAACGCCTTCAATCGTGTTATAAGTGTCCACCAAAAACGTTAAATTATTCGGCAATGCGTGTGCATATTGTTCAAAAGCCGTTTTTTCATGCTCAAAACTCATCACCCATGAATGTGCATGTGTCCCGCGCACAGGGATTCCGAACAATTGACCCGCTAAAACGTTACTTGTCGCATACACACCGCCAATGTACGCCGCACGACTCGCTGTCAACGCGCCATCAACGCCCTGTGCACGACGCAAACCAAATTCTAAAACGGCATCTTTTTCCGCAGCCGAAACAATCCGAGAGGCTTTAGTCGCAATTAAAGTTGAAAAATTAATAATGTTTAATAGGGTGGTTTCCAATAATTGAGCTTGCCAAATCGGACCGCGAACCCGAATTAAAGGCTCATTTGCAAAAACAACAGTGCCTTCTGGAATCGCATCAATATTGCATTGAAAATCCCAATTTTGTAGCAATTCGAGAAAAGATTCGTCAAAAAGGGGATTATTATCAGAACCGTTTAGACTGCGCAAATAATCAAGGTCAGCTGTCGAAAAATGAATATTTTTCAAATATTCAATCGCTAATTCCAATCCACATGCAATCGCATAATGCCCTTTGAATGGGTTTCTGCGAAAAAAAAGGTGGAAAACAGACTCTTTTTGGTGCATATCTTGTTTGAAATAGCCGTAAGCCATCGTCAACTGATATAAATCAGTCAATAAACTAAGATTGGTTTTATATATTTTATCAAACATTTGTTATAAAATTAAAAGATGAATTTAATTATTGATTAACACGATGCAAAGATACAATAACTTAGTTTAAAAAACAAACTAAGTTGTAAATATTTTCAAATTTTTTTTATTTAGATATGAAAACAACAGAAATCTATCAAATTATCAAAGACAGGGAGCAATTAGACGCATTGGTTCGTTTCTTACCTGATTTACAAGCAGATGAAGTTTATTATGTCAGTTTGCTTGCGCGCAATAAATGGGTGAAGACAACAGGTATTACAATTTCTTCACAAGTACAACTTAAACGTTTTCAAGCAACTAAGAAAACTTTGGTGAATAAATTGGAACAAATGGAAGTTGCCTACGGTGCGTATATGGACAAGGGAAAGCCGATTCCAGAAGATGCTTTAGGTGTGTATATCACGCCGAATCCGCGCAGTTTGACGCAATCGAATTTCACGGTCATGAAAGAATTATTGACAGGCATTCAAACAGGTCAAATCTTAAATCCTTATCAAGTGTCATTGTCTGCGTTGCAAACAAATTGTTCTAAAAAAGTATTTTTTGATTTGGATATTGACATTGAGTATGATAAAATATCAGAAAATCGTATAAAAGAATTGCGCCAAGCGATTGAGTTGCCCGCAACTTGGATTCGGACCCGAGGTGGGTTTCATTGCTTGATTCATTTGAATGAAATTCCTAAAGCGTTGGCTTCTAAATGGTATCAACAAGTACTTTCGTTAAAAACGGATGGCATTGATATTACGATGAATGGCGATAACGTTATGCCTTTGGCAGGTTGTACGCAAGGCGGGTTTGTGCCTCATTTCGCATAAAAATTAATCATCAATGATAAAAAAATTTGTATTTGTTTTTTTCAATTTTTTAATGCTCGTTAATGCACATTCTCAAACGGTTACGTGGAAAGAACAAGTGCAGTTAGAAGGCAAATTTCGCATTAATACGCCAGGTGAATTGGTTGAAAAAGTTTCAAAAATGAAAACGGCGATTGGTGAAACGGCTTATCATGCGTTTGTTTTCAAGCCTGTTGAGAAAAATCCAGATAATGTTTTTTATATTGTCAATTATGTAGATTATCCGCAAGGCACTTTTCATGCGGATTCAACAGAATTAATAGCTGAATTTTTTAAAACAACCATAGAAAATTCAGTTATTGGCGTTAAAGGCAAATTATTATACGAAAGTGATGTAATGCTTGGGATTCATAAAGGCAAGGTTTGGCGGGTCGGTTACAATCAAGGAAACGTTTTTATTAAATCAAAATGCTTTTTAGTTGGGAACCGATTTTACATGATTCAAACGATGACGATGAAAGATAAAAGTATGAATTTGTCAACCGATCCATTCTTAGATTCTTTTCAATTAATAGAATGAAATAGACACAAATTGGACGAATTTACACGAAATTATTTAATGATGTTCATCAATATTCGTGTAAATTCGTCTAATTCGGGTCCTATTTCAAACCAGTATAATTATGGGGCGAAATCCGTTTCAACTCGTCTTTCACACTTTCCTTCACATCCAAATTATCTATAAAATGATGCAAACTTTTTTTAGTAATTTGTGCTTGACCACGTGTCAACATTTTGAGTGCTTGATACGGATTTTCATAATTTTCTCGGCGCAAAATACTCTGAATCGCTTCCGCAACAACAGCCCAATTTGCCTCCAAATCATCATGCAATTTCTGCTCATTTAACAACAATTTGTTTAATCCTTTTAAAATGGACTGCAATGCAATCACTGTATGCGCAAACGGAACACCGATATTTCGCAAAACAGTCGAATCCGTTAAGTCACGTTGCAAGCGCGAAATCGGCAATTTTTCAGATAAATGTCCAAAAATCGCATTCGCTAAACCTAAATTTCCTTCTGCATTTTCAAAATCAATCGGATTTACCTTATGCGGCATCGCAGAGGAGCCCACTTCACCTTTAACAACTTTTTGTTTAAAATATTCAACTGAGATATATGACCATATATCTCTACATAAATCAATTAAAATCGTATTGATGCGCCGCATATTGTCGAAAAGAGCCGCCAAATTATCATAATGTTCGATTTGAGTCGTATATTTTTGACGTTCCAAACCGAGATATTCTGATACAAAATTATCTGCAAAGGCTTTCCAATCAATATTGGGATACGTTACATGATGTGCATTTAAATTGCCTGTGGCACCTCCAAATTTAGCTTGAAAAAATATTTTTTTCAACGCAAATACTTGATTATCAATACGTTCCACAAAAACCATAAACTCTTTTCCCAGCAACGTGGGCGATGCAGGTTGCCCGTGTGTACGCGCTAACATGGGTATATCACGCCACTTTTCCGCAAAATCGTTCAAAAGATTGCGCACTTGCTGCACTAATGGCAAATAACATTTATCCACCGCATGCATCGTACTCAGTGGCACCGCCGTATTATTCACATCTTGCGACGTAAGCCCGAAATGAATAAATTCTTTAAAGTGTTCCAACCCTATTTTATCAAAGGCATCTCGTAAAAAATATTCAACTGCTTTGACATCATGATTGGTAATTTTCTCTATTTCCTTGATAATCAACGCATCATCTATATTGAAATTTTCAGCTATATTGTTTAAATCATCAATCTTTCGCGTATCGAAATCCACTAATTGCGGCAATGGCAAATGGCACAACGCTATAAAATATTGAATCTCGACGAAAACACGATAACGAATTAACGCATATTCGGAAAAAAACTCCGTCAAAGGTTGAGTCTGACGATGATACCGACCATCAATCGGCGAAACGGCATTTAAAGGCTGCATGTTAAAAATTTAAATCGTAAAAAAATGCAAAAGTAAAAATTGTTCTGCCTTTTGCCCCGAATTACACGAATTTACGCGAATTTTTGTAATTATTTTGTACAAACTGCTTACAAAAACTTGTGCAAATTCGTGTAATTCGGGGCAACCTAAACGAAAAAGGCAAATTGAAACAGCGTCTCAATTTGCCTTCTTTAAACAAAAATATTTTTTCATTCTTTATTTAAGATTGAAAATCAATGTTTTATGAATAGTGGGATAATTTTATTTAGAAGCCGTTTCTACTTTCGCAGCTCGTTGCCTGCGTTCCTGGATTTTGTCAAACGGCTCTGGATGGTTTTCTAAACGACCCATACTCGATACCAAGTTATCTACTTTTTCCCGAATCTCGCTCATCGTCGTTTTGCGCCATTCGTAGCTGACCGTAAACATTTGAGTATCCTCATCCCATTTCACGTCTTTTACGCCTTTGCTATAAATAGCATCTTCAACAGCTTGACGGCTTAGACCTGAGTTAAAATCTTTAACTTTAATGTATTCAGTGATAAACATTTGTGCATTCATTTGAATTGCGCAACAGCAGAATACAATTAAACTAATAATAATTTTTGACTGTTTCATAGAAATAATAAGGTTATGTTTGATTTATATTAAAATTAAATATGTACATCCTAACAAAATATAGGGTGAGTGATACTGATTTTTTAAATGAGCCGTATTTTCCCCGCTTTTTTGACTTTGTTTTGTTGAAAATTAAATTAAGTGGAATAGGTGTTTGAGCTTCGGAGACACGATACAAATATTGGAGTTCTGTCTCCGAAGCCGTTTTTCAAGTTGTTTTAAGAATTTTTAAATAAATATTAGAAAATAATTTTAAATATAAATCATTGATTTTAAATTACTACTAATAAAATTGTAAAATTCCTTATTTTTTGTTTCCGTCCCCTGTAACTGGTGCTGCTTTATTACCTCTGTTATCTGCGGTAGCCGTTTCTGAAACAACTGCATCCACTTTTTTGCGAATTTCAGCCATATCAATTTTTTTAGGGTCGTAAGTCACGGTTAATGTGCGCGTGTCAGCGTCCCACTCAGCCGTTTTCATACCTTTGTCAGATAACGACTTTTCTAAATGTTTTTTGCAAGCGGGCGTATTGCAATCCGCATTGACTTTGAATGATTCTGTAATAATCATTTGAGCATTCGCACTTGAAGCTGCAAACAAAACTGTAAGTAATGCGAAAAGAATGTGCATTTTTTTCATTGTGAATCAGAACGAAATTTAATTGGTTAAAAATAAAAAAGTTCGAACAAAAATTATCTGTTTTAGAGGCGCGTACCGATTTTTCAAACGAGCAGCGTCATAGTGTGCAAAGCGCAACAAGACGGAGAGAATAACGTTTAATGAGTTATGGTTAAAATTAAAACGATTCGTCAGTTGCAATTCGTGAGACAAGAATGCAGGAGATTTGAGTACAAGGAAAATTAATTTTTACTTAAATCGTGACATGGTAAATTTATTTTTAATCCAAAATCATGTCCTTAAAATACTTCTTTTTGTACTTATTTTTTTGAAATGAGTGTTATTATGAATAATAATTTTTTATTATAGAAATAAATTTTCTTTTAAAAGCAAGTGTTTTGTTTTAAAAATTCGTTCTTAAAAATATACAAAAATTGTTTATTTCAAGTCATTCAAATCCTAAAAAATTGATTTTAAATCCTTTCTGTTTTGATTTACAATTTGTTTTTAAACCTAAAAAACCCTCGCTACCTTGCGCCAAACGCAAGGCACGAGGGAACCATCGGTTTTTGGAACTTTAAATTTTTATCATGGAACATTATAAGGTGGGTATAAATTTGTGACATTTTAACATGCAATTTTAAGACGAATGTTTGTATAAATCGTCACAATTTGTTAACAACTCATTGACAAAGGGAGGTGATTTGTTGGTTAATGAGTTAGTTAATTATGCTTGATTCATTTCTTAAAGTATTGATTATCAATATTTTAACTAACCCACTAATTAACTAACCCACTAATTACATATTTTTTAAAACCATTTCCGATAAATCATATACCATCACATCATCTTGACGGTCTTTCGCCTTCATGCCATCTTGCAACATCGTGATACAAAAAGGACAATTTGCCACTACTGCCGTCGCGCCCGATGCCAAAATATCTTCTGCTCGCTCTGTATTAATGCGTTTATGACCTGGTTCATCCTCTTTGAACATCTGCGCACCGCCCGCACCACAACATAAACCATTTGTTTTGCTGCGCTTCAACTCCACTAAATCCATATCCAAAGCCGCCAAAACATCTCGAGGTGCTTCATATACGCCATTCGCACGACCCATATAACAAGAATCGTGATATGTAATGCGTTTTCCTTTAAAATCACCGCCGCCTTTGAGTTTTAAGCGTCCGTCCGCAATCAATTGTTGTAGAAATTGCGTGTGATGCACCACTTCGTAATGTCCACCCAAAGCAGGATATTCATTTTTTAAGGTATTGAAACAATGTGGACACGCTGTTACAATTTTTTTGACTTCGTACATATTCAAAACTTGAATATTCTGTAAAGCCTTCATTTGAAACAGAAATTCATTCCCTGCGCGTCTTGCAGGGTCGCCCGTACACGATTCTTCATTGCCGAGAATGGCAAAATCAATCTTGCATTCATTCATAATTTTGCAAAAAGCAACCGTCACTTTCTGTGCACGAGCGTCAAAACTACCTGCGCAGCCTACCCAAAATAAAATTTCTGGCGTTTTGCCTGCTGCCGCTAAGACTGCTATCGTTGGAACATGTAAAGATTTTGACATGCGTTATATTTCAATTATTTTTGATAAAAGGATTTGTCGGGCAAATTTATAGTTTTAATTGGAAAAAACCAAAAAAAATGAAATGTTTCATTAAACACATAGGTACATAGTGCGACAACACCGTTTGGAAGGTTTGAAACCTTCCAAACGGTGTATCTACTTGATTATCAATTGTTTAGCTAAAAAAGAAGATTGTCGAAGGTTGTCGTTTATTTTACATCAACTACCCATTTATCAAGTAAAAAAAGTATTTACTGCGATAGTGCAACTTGTTCAAAAGTAGCCATTTCTGCGTCGCAGGTAGGGCAACTGGTCATTTGAGAGTCTAAAACCGTCCAACAATCACGACATCGTGTATGCTTTTCAACAAATGATGCTGTATTTTTATCTTGTTTTACATTGATTTTCAATGTTTTATGTATAACTATCAATTCTCTATAATATTTTTTAGTCAAACTTAATAACGCTTCAGGCAATCTTGCTTTGGATAATCCTGTTTGGAATGTTTTGCGCTTGCGTGTGTGTGGGTTGAAATCTTCTGCATAAAAAATATTATATAAACCGAATAATCCGAAAAAATCAAATTCATATTTGCCAATTCTAAATAAGGGCTCTCGCCGAATAATGACAGAACCAAAAACTTCTGATTTATGGCGCGTTTTAACGGCGAAAACCAATCCATAAGTCCGCGCATCCAATTCATCAAAGGATTTAACCAAATATTGTTTCAATTTGAAACCTTTTTCAGAATCATCTTCGGTTTGCCAATTTAATTCATTCGTCGCGTGCCGCACATTGATGCCATGTTTACCCAATAATTTTTCCCATTGTAACCTATCCGCCTTTGGAATATCCTTGATAATCAAACTGCGCCAGTTCGTAATACAAATATTACCTATTTGATTTGCTTCACATAATTGACAAAGTGCCATCAGAAATTGCACCGAAAACGTTTCATTCCGTCGGTAAATGCCAAGCCAAACTTTATCTTCCGATTGTGCATTGATACCTTCATAATACGGCATCATAAAGCGCGGTATCGTTAAATCTTGTTCAATTTGTCGAAAAATAATTTCATCTATTTCAAAATCAATGGATAATATATTTTTAATTTCTAAACTATGTTTTAAAATTTGCTCTTCTAATTGTTTTGCAAAGACAGCGATGCTTGGCGTATAAATCAATTTGGGGAATCGCTCAATCGTGTTCGTTTTGGGAAGCCGAATGTAGCAATACCAAAAATGGGGGATTTCAGATGATATAAAATTTAAATGCCCTGTGAAAAAAGGCGCGTGTGATTGATTGCCATCACAAATATTCACTTTTAAGTTAGGTTTGTAATCAAAAAGGTTAAAAATATCGAAATATTCGCCTTCTGAAACCCAACTTGTCGCGTTTTGGGTGATATTCGCAAAGGCGAATGAACTCGTAATCGTTGGGTTTATTTGCATGTCTTTTTCAAAAATGAGGTTTGCTGCCGCCATTTTGCGCTCAAAAAACAAAGTTGCGCGATATGGAATTTCCATTAATAACTGTTGACGCGCACCGAAACGAACCTCCTCTACCAAAGCATGCCGCGCAATGTCTAAAATATTCAAAAAATGAGTCGGCGATATTAAGCCACCCGTTAAATTGATTTTGATATTCGATTTTTGATACATAAGTAATTAATGATGAATTGTTTGAATCATAAATGATGAATTAAGCATATTTTATTAAAAAAGAAGCCAAATAAAATTTGGTCATCAAACCACTTTTTAAATTAAATTTTAATTCATTTTAAATATTAAATATTGGAAAATAAAAAGAAAAATCACTTTCTTTTGCCTCTATTCTGTTTAAAACAATTTTACCTAATAAAATTTTGCAAAAACTGTTTAAAATCCGTTCCCCGATCTAAATTCAAACAGTTTTTGCAAAATAAAATTTGTTTTAAAGTAAAATCCGTTCCCCGATCTAAATTCAAACAGTTTTTGCAAAATAAAATTTGTTTTAAAGTAAAATCCGTTCCCCGATCTAAATTTAAACAGTTTTTGCAAAATAAAATTTGTTTAAAATTTTGTTTTGCAAATTTTTATATAGATTTATTCATTCAAATCGCTCCATCGTAAACCTTTTAGACCTAGCCCAATCATTACAGCATCCATAAAAGAGTCCAATTAATGAATTATTAACGCCTTTTCTAAAATATTTTTCACTTCAATGCGGCAACTTCCGCAACCCATACCTGCACCCGTTTCCGCACATAAAACCGCCAAATCAGTGCATCCACTCTTAATTTTCGCTTCTAAATTCCCTTGTCCGACACTGTTGCAAGAGCAAACTAATTTCCCAATCACAGGTTCTGCCACGCTCCCACTCCTTAATAATTGGAGTCGTTTTTCTGATAATTCAATTCCATTTTGAATTAAATGCTTAAATTCTAAGAATTCGCTTTTATCACCCATCAAAATCGCTCCGACCAATCGGTCATTTTGAATAATACATTTCTTATAATAGCGTTTCGCCTTGTCAATAAATACAATTTCTTCAAAAGTCGAGTCATCCGTAGGCACTTCGACGCGCCCTAAGGAACATAAATTCAAACCTTCCATTTTTAACAAATTCATTGAAAGCGAACCTTTATACGGTTGCAAAATATCGCCCGATAGGTAACGTGCTGCAATCGCAGCTTGCTCTTCCGCCGCTGCCGTAATGCCCCACATTTGTCCTTGCCATTCCGCAATTTCACCTAATGCAAACACATTTTTCATATTTGTTTCTAAAAAATCGTTCACTTTCACACCACGATTGCAATTGATGCCTGCTTCACGCATCAATTCGACGTTTGGAATCGTCCCAATTGCATAAATCACTGCATCGCAATCCACCTTACGCCCACTCATTAACCGAATTCCAACGACTTTGTCATTCCCATAAAAGGTTTGAACTTGGTCATTATAAAAAATTTCAATGCCGCGTTCAATCATTTCTTCATGCAGCAGATTGGAAGCTAAAAGGTCGAGTTGTCTATCCATCAAACGCGAAATGCGTTGTACAATCGTCACTTTTGCGCCCACTTCTCGCAAAGAAGCAGCCATTTCAAGCCCCAAAAGTCCGCCGCCAACCACCACAATTGATTTTGGGGTAGCGGATTGCGATATGATTTTAACTAATGCGTCTGCATGATGTCGCGTTCTCATATTCATAATTCCTTTTAAATGGGTTGGCACGTCTTTCGGCATAAAAGCACGACTGCCCGTTCCAAGTATCAACACGTCGTAAATATGTACAGTATCATTATCATCTGTAATTGTTTTTAATAATGTATCTATCTTTTTGATTCCCAATGCTTTATGAAGTATTACATTTTGAATTTGTAAATCTTTTTCAGCTATTTTTTGCAAATCTGCCCATGATTGCGTCCCGCTAACGTAATCGGGCAACATGACGCGATTGTAAAAAGGATGGATTTCTTTACTGAAAACATGGATTTCATCCGTCGTATTATATTGTCTGTACGATTGAATGAAACCAAAGCCCGCCGCGCCCGCACCAATAAGGACGATTTTTTTATGCGGCAAAATGACTTCCCGAACTTCAACGGCTGTGAATTTCAAATCTGGCTCTTTGGAACGTGGGTCAATTAAATTATTGGTCACATTATTCACTCTTGCCATATCTGAACCATTGATTTTGCCCCAGTGCATCGGCAAAAAAACAACGCCTTCTCGAATATCTTCTGTGATTTTGGCGCGCACCCGAACCATTCCTCTCAAATTATGTATCTCAACTAATTGATTATCAATGATTTCGCGCCGCGCCGCATCAACAGGATGCATATCAAGCGAAGGTTCAACGATATGCTGTTTTAATTTATTGACTTTGCCCGTGCGCGTCATCGTGTGCCATTGGTCGCGGATTCTGCCTGTTGTGAGGATTAACGGATGTTCTTTTGTCACCTTTTCACTCAAATTCACGTCGCTACAACCATGAATTTGGGCTTTACCTGTCGGCGTAGGAAATTTTTTGTCCTCAAAAAGCCGCGAACTTGCAACAGACCCATTCAAATCTGTTGCAAGGTGTGGCCACTGAAAAGTACCATAATTTCTCAACTTATCATAATTTAATCCTGACATGTCTATTGAAGTACCTTCCGTCAATGCAACATGTTCGGCAAATATTTTTTCGCTATTCAGCGTTTCATCCAAATTTAAATAGTCAAATTGTGCTTTAAAACCCATTTTATGCGCAAAACGAGTTAAAATTTCGGCATCTGGCAAGGCTTCCGCAGGCGGTTTGCTGATTTGATGTAAGTAACTTACCCGCCGTTCCGAATTGGTCATAGTGCCTTCTTTTTCCGTCCAAGTCGCGGCGGGTAAGATGACATCCGCATATTCCAACGTCTCAGGACGATTCGACATATCTTGAACCACTACAAATTTAGCTTTTTTCAAAGCCGCTTCCACAACCCGAACATCAGGCATACTCACCAATGGATTTGTTGCCATAATCCAAATCGCTTTCATACGCCCGTCTGCAAGGGCTTCAAACATTTCAGTAGCATGGAAACCAATTTTCGGGGATATCGGCTTGACCGCACCCCAAAAATCAGCGACCATTTTTCTATCTTGCGCATCCGCTAAATTGCGGTGTGCGGGCAAAAGATTCGATAAACCACCGACTTCTCGCCCACCCATTGCATTCGGTTGACCCGTCAAGGACAACGGTCCCGCGCCTGCTTTGCCAATCTGACCTGTGATAAGGTTCAAATTGATGATGCTCAAATTTTTATCAACGCCAATAACCGATTGATTTAAACCCATTGTCCACATCGTCAAAAAGGCTTTCGCATTGCCAATCCACGACGCGGCTTTAAAAATGTCGTCTGCCGAAATCCCACAAATGGTTGCGGCTTCTAAAATCGTGCGTTCAAACGCTTTTTCTTTCAATTTTTCGTAACCATTCGTATGATTTTTGATAAAATCATGGTCAATCCAAGCATTTTCAATCAAAAGTCGCGCAATGGCGTTGAAAAGCGTAATATCCGTTGCAGGTTTTATTTGCAAATGAAGGTCTGAACCACTCGTCGAATCCGTCTTGCGCGGATCCACTACGATGATTTTAACATTCGGATTAGCCAATTTATGCTTTTCTAACCTGCGCCACAAAATCGGATGACACCATGCAGGATTCGCGCCCGCAACCAAAACACAATCCGATAATTCAATATCATCATAACAAACTGGCACGGAATCTTCGCCCAAAGCCAATTTATAACCCACCACCGCACTCGACATGCACAATCGAGAATTGGTATCCATATTATTCGACCCAATAAAACCTTTCATCAACTTGTTCGCAACGTAATATTCTTCGGTCAAAAGTTGTCCAGAACCGTAAAAACCAACCGATTCTGCTCCATATTTGTCAATTAATGTCTTGAAAACACGCGCTGTTCGTTCCAAAGCGGTATCCCACGAGACTCTTTGGCGCGGCATATTTTTATTCCAACGCATTTCAGGATACAACAATCTATCTGTTTTATCCCAAGCCGTGTAATGCAAATTCATCCCTTTGGAACACAGTAAACCCCGATTTGATGGGTGTTCGGGGTCGCCTTCGACGGTAATTTTACCATTTTTTTGCTCCGTAACGACGATGCCGCAACCTACGCCGCAATAACAGCAAGTCGTTTTATAAGTTTTTTTTTGAGTTGCAACCATTGGTTTACCTTCATTTTTTGACAAAAAACAGGTGCCAATATTTTGAAATTGTAAATGTATTATTTAAAAATATTGGCATCTGTTTTAATTAAACAATTATTCTCAATTTATAATTTGGTTTTAGTATTGAATCTTTTCAATCCTAAAACACAGCCATTTCCATTTTGGAAAATTTTTGAAATAGGATGCGTATGATTTGAAGGATAAAAAGGATATTGGAAGTCCCCATTTGCGCTTTTCAACCTAAAATATCCTTACAATCCTTCAAATCATACACATCCTATTTCAAAAATTTTTCCTAAAACATTATACTCTTTCTAAAACATTGACTTTTAATGATTTATTTGCATAGTCAGGCACTTTTCCAAATTTAGTAATCGCAATCACTAATGCCGCCAACACAGCCATCCCGCCGATATATAAAAATGCTGTACTATATGTAATATTCGGATTTTTAAACAAAAAGCCCATCATCATGCCGCCAATGTTACCGCCCGCGCCCACGATGCCCGCGACCATGCCAACATTTTTTGGATTAATAAAAGGGGTCAATGCGTAAGTTGCGCCATTTGCCATTTTCAAAAAGAGCGCGAAAACGACCATCCACGTAATCGCAACCCATAAACTTACTGCGCCCGAAAACATCATTAAACCCAACCCTTCAATGCAAATTAAAACCGCCAAAAGGCGACCTTTTCCTGCCAAACCCCATTTTCGACCGATGCTATCTGCCCAAATACCGCCCACAGCACGCGCAAAAATGTTCATTAATCCAAAAGTACCCGCGATGAAACCTGCCATTTTCATATCCAAATGGAAATTATCCACGAAATAAAGTGCCGCTACATTGTCAAAAGTGATTTCCATGCCGAAGCAAATCGAGTACGCAAAGGCTAATGACCATACCCGCCAATCTAACACAACTTCTCTCCAATCTGCTTTTTCAGCAACCTCGATTTCACGGTTAATATCTTCATAATTACCTGACGGTGAATCTTTTGTGAACTTCCAATATAGTATCGCACATACTAATAATAAAACACCAGGAACTATCATTGCCAATCTCCAAGCATCGTGTTTTGAATAGCCCGCCGCGAGAATAGAAGCGAAAATCAACGGCATCACCATATTTGTAACACCTCCGCCAAGATTTCCCCAGCCACCTGCAACTGCATTTGCCGTTCCTTTAATGTTCGGTGCGAACATGACGGACGTATGATATTGCGTAATCACGAACGATGCGCCAATCACGCCAATCGCCAAACGAAATAGTAAAAAAGTTTCATAACTATTCGCCAAACCCACCAAAAAAACAGGAATGGAGCAAAAAAGGAGCAATGCCGTATAAGTTTTGCGCGGGCCCCAAGTGTCGCACAAACGACCAATGAAAAGGCGTGCAATAATCGTTGCCGAAACAGAGGCAATAATAATATTGCCGACTTGCGCTTTGGTTAAACCCAAATCTTCTCGAATCGTCGGCATCAAAGGCGCAAGCCCAAACCAGCCAAAAAAACAGGCGAAAAAAGTCAGCCAAGTGACGTGAAACGTGCGCATTTGAACGCTGCTTAACGAAAATATAGGCAATTTATCGAATGGCTGATTGGCGTTTGAATTTGAATCATTCATTTTTTATGCTTTTAATTTTGTTAATAAATATCTGTTAATCAAAGATTTGTCAAAAATTGTCGGAAAGAACGCATCCGACAAAAATGAATTTTAAAAACTCAAAATAACTCAACAATGGATTTGGGATTGCAAATTTCGTTTTCGGACTGTGCTGATATTCAACCATTTACGAAATTGATTTCCCAAATTCATAGTTGTTGTTACCGAGCAGTAGGGAATATTTCTGGTTTGAAATTCAAAGAAATATATGCCCAAGTTGCGATATGTTCGGTTTTATCGGTGGTGGTGCGCTTGAGGTATTCGAGGGTGTTCGTGCCTGCCATGACGCAGTAACCCATTTCTAAAACGGTTGCTTTGTTGAGCGCAAAGGTGCCTATCAAGTCGAATTCAGTGCCTAATGATTTGCTTAACAAGGTATTTCCTGTTGCGTCCGCGACTTTATTCGGCATATTGTTCGCCAATGAAAAGTGATGTACGTCTAATCCAAGTGCCAATTTGGGTGAAAATGCGTATTTCAAGCGCAAATATGGGTCTGATAAACCCGCAGCAGAACCGCCCGTACCCACATAGAAGTAATCCATCGCGCCCCAAAACTTATGCGGTGTGCCGTAAAGTGGGTCAAATTTGTTGTCCTTCGTATTTGTTAAAGTGGTCATATCATTGCCCGAAACCAAATCATAACCTAAACCAATCAGCCATTTATCTTGCGTGTAACCCAAAAAAGCAGTCGTCGTATAAGCCGATAAATCAATGCCATCCCGATTTTTGCCCGTTTGGAAATAGCCACCTATCCAATAATTAAAATTTTTGCGAAATGTGCCACTGACCAATAAACCCGCCGTTAACCGACTGTTTATGCCTGTAACATCGTATTTACGTCCTGCAACGATGCCGCCATCGGCATTTTTAAGCGTATCAAGGCGATATTTTGCAAAATCATCTTTGAAAATCAAGGCGGATGCTTTATGCGTTTGCCATTTTTTAGCGACGTACAAATATTGTATTGCTTTATACATTTGTTGACCGCCGTTTGTGGAAGGGTTAATCGTTAAAACAGGTGCGCCTGCGGCATTCGTCGGCACAAAACCCGTCGGAACGCTTACTAAATAGCCTTTGGAATTAGAAATGTATTGTGGCGTGTTGCCTGCGGTGTAAAAAGTGCCTGCTGTTCCAAAAGCATCACTATTTTGATTAAACGCCGCCCCTAAGTCGGCTTGCCAACCATTTTTATTGAATTTCAAAACCGCAACATCATGCCGACGACCTTGCTGTAACCAATCCAAACTGCCCAATAATCGAGTGTCATCGTAACTCAACTCCTGCCGACCGACTTTCAACGACAAACCAAGTGAATCTGAAAGCATCGTTTCCGCCCAAGCTTCATGCACGCCCAATTTCGCGCCATCGCTGTAATTAATCGTCGAAGCGTCCTGTCCCCAAACGTGTACGTCTTGAACCGACATGCCAAAAGTCACTTTTTCCAATTTGTAATTGAAAGAAAGTCGAGAGCGTTGTGAAATAAAGCCCGCAGGCGCTGCATCAAGCAGTTTAAGCGTACTCGAACCATTGCGGAATTCGCCACGAGTACGGATTTGAGCAGAAATGACGAGTTGGGCAGAGCTATTTTTAAAAAAAAGACAAAAAAATAGCCCAACACCCAACAAACGTTTGTTGATGTTCCGTTTTTTCATTTGCTTTGCAATGAAATTGTGAAATGATGTAAAAATTTGTTTCACGCGTTGCCTCGGAACGACCCCACTCGTTTTCGAGGCTTTTTATGAATCCATTTTTCGGTCTGAATTTGCTATAAAAGTCCCCACTCGAAGCAAATTTTTGACACATTTTATTGCCGTTTGAACCGCCAATATTACTTGAATTGTGCATCCATGACACAAATCTATGTGCGTTTTTAATAACTTCCAAATCCTGTATTTTCAAAATAGGGTTTTAAGTGGTCAAAACAGCCCTTTTTGCCGATTTTGCCTTTTAGGATTCACCATTTTTATTTTTCCAAAAGGCACTTTTTGAAAAATAATTATTTTTTTAAAGCCTTTTTTTAAAATAATATTCTTTCTGCAAAATTTCTATCGGATTTAGTAATTTTTATTTTCAAACTAACTAAAAGGGGCTGTACCTTTGTCCCAACAGAATTTGTAAAAGTCCCCACTTGAAGCAAAAAGACTTACTTGAATGGTGCCAATAAAGAAATTATTTATTCACAATTCAATCGCATGAAAATGGCAAAACCTAAAATTGTCGTCGTCGGAAACGGCATGGTCGGCTACAAATTTTGTGAAAAACTCCTTGCTAAATCGAATCTTGATGCGTTTGACATCACGGTTTTCGGCGAAGAACCGCGTCCTGCATACGATAGAGTTCATCTTTCTGCCTTTTTTGATGGCAAAACGGCAGATGATTTGACGCTCGCGCCGATTTCATGGTACGAAAAAAATCATATTAAACTTATTTTAAGCGACCCAATTGTTAATTTGGATACGGCTTCCAAAACGGTGACATCTCATCACGGAATTATTCAAAAATATGATTATTTGATATTGGCAACGGGTTCAAGTGCGTTTGTGCCGCAGATTGAGGACGTGAATAAACGGGGTGTTTTCGTCTATCGCACAATAGAAGATTTGGAATTGATGAAAAAATATGCGCAAAAAGCACGTATCGGTGCAGTCATTGGCGGCGGATTATTGGGTTTGGAAGCCGCAAAAGCATTGTTAGATTTGGGCATTCCAGAAACACATATTATTGAATTCGCGCCGAGGTTGATGCCGCGTCAAATTGATATGGGCGGTTCGCAAGTCCTGCAATCCAAATTAGAAGATTTGGGCTTGAAAATCCATCTTGCCAAAAATACAGAGAAAATTTTAGGCGAAAATCATATTACAGGGATGCGTTTCACGGACGAAACGGTGTTAAAAGTGGATTTATTAGTCATCTCGGCGGGCATCAAACCGCGTGATGAATTGGCACGTATTGCAGGTTTGCAGGTCGGTGTAAGAGGTGGTATTGTTGTGAATGATTATTTACAAACGACTGATAATCAAATCTTTGCGATTGGTGAATGTGCTTTATATGGTGGCATGATTTATGGTTTGGTTGCGCCTGGGTATGAGATGGCGGACGTGGTTGCAACAAATTTGACGGGTGGTCAAAAGGTTTTCAAAGGTTATGATATGTCTTCCAAATTGAAATTGATTGGGGTGGATGTGGCGAGTTTTGGCGACCCGCTTGCGGGAAATCCTTATGCCGCAGGTGTTGATGAGCGTGGTTGTAGAAGCATTGTTTTTCGAGATGAAGCGAAAGGTATTTATAAAAGAGTTAATATTTCGGCAGATGGCAAATATTTAGTGGGTGGTGTTTTGATTGGCGACGCATCGCAATTTGGTATGTTGCAACAAACCGTTACAAATAAAATTTTGTTACCGCCGAATGCAGAAGATTTAATTTTGGGTTCAAGAGGCGCGGAAACAGGTAGTGGCGTAATGGATTTGCCTGATGAGGCGTTGATTTGCTCTTGTGAAGCGGTTACGAAAGGTCAAATTTGTTCACAAGTTACTGATAATGAATGTTTTACAGTTGATTCCATTAAAAAATGTACCAAAGCGGGTACAGGTTGTGGCGGTTGTGTGCCGATGGTGAAAGATTTAATTCAAGGTTCGATGAAAAAAATGGGTCGTGTCGTTCGCAATATTATTTGTGAACATTTTGACCACACCCGACAAGAATTATTTGATTTGATGAAAATCAAAAAAATTAAAACGTATGATTTAGCACTTGACACGTTGGGCAAAGGGCATGGTTGCGAAGTGTGTAAACCTGCGATTGCGTCCATTATGGCGAGTCTTTGGAATGAACCGATTCAAAAACAACCTGCGATTCAAGATTCTAATGACCGTTTTATGGCGAATATTCAAAAAGGGGGGAGTTATTCTATCGTTCCGCGCATCCCTGGCGGAGAAATTACGCCTGAAAAGTTGATTGTCATGGGGCAAATCGCCAAAAAATGGGGACTTTATACGAAAATTACAGGTGGTCAACGGATTGATATGTTTGGCGCACTTATAGGAGATTTACCTTATATTTGGGA
>JBEEMZ010000065.1:0-20517 GCA_041192405.1 Bacteroidota bacterium
ACGGAAAAAAATATTTTATAAAGATACCGTTTTTATTTTTTAAAGTTTTTTTAACGCTTTCCCTACTTCTTAAACGGCAATTTATTCACTTCCCGTCCAATCAACAAACCATAATTATAGCCTTCTTCGCAGTCCATGCGCCAGTGTACGCCTAGTGGTACACGTGAAATGGCATTTTCTTCCGCCATCGCTGTAAAAGTATAGAAAGAGCGCGGCTTGCCTAAAAAGTCGTTACGTCCTTCGTGGCAGCGGTCAATCATTTGATAATTGTAACCAAAAACATCACTTAAAGCAATGGCTGCGGCGGCACCAAATCCAGAGTGTCCCGAAGGATAGGCTGGAAACGAAGGCGTATTGCCTTTGGCTGGACCAAAATTGAGTGCACTAAGATACGTTGGGTCAATATTGTCACGAATATAACTCGCAGGGCGTTCGACATTATACTTGAATTTAGAATTCCAAATTCCTACCGAAGCATCGTTGAGTGCAATCCCTACTTTTGCTGCGGCATAAATCGCTGTTTCCATATTGACTTTATCTTCGACGAGGACTTGGTTCATAATTGCCATCCAACGTACAGGTGGACTAAACGTGAAGCCCATCAAATCATCACTCCAAAATTCTCCAATCCATCTATCCTCATAAGATTGCGTTGCTTTCATTGAACGATTATAAACTTCTAAGGCTTGGATGTAGTACAAAGAGTTTTTATCTTTTGAATAGCTTGCTTGTGGAGCTGCACAAATATTCTGGGTTTGGCTAATAGCGAAGGTCCGTACTTTTCCCCAATACGGAAACATTGCTGCACCTTTATCAGGTTCAGTTGGTTGCCAAAGCCCTGGTCCAACTGGCGGAACATAATCTTTGGGGCGAGGGTTCAAGTACATATCATGTCCATAAGGATCCGTAGCAGAGTACGCAAACACGGCTTCTGCCACTGCTTTTCCGTAGGCACGCGAACGCTCAACGGCACTTGGATCTTCCACGATGTTTTCTTTGACTAAGGTTGCGTCAAGCGATTGACGTAAATTCTCAATTTTTTGCAAATCAACTTGACGATCATTTACAAGTGTTACCTTTTCAAAAAATTTGGCATACATTGTGGCATATACTTCATTGCTGACGATTGCCCAATTATAGGCTTTTCCATTTTCAATGGGTGGAATAACCAAGTTTTGGTAGCGATTGGCAATCGTTCTATAATCGGGCATTCCCGTTACACAACTTTCATAAACCGCCAAACCTGTGTAACCCAACATTCGGGCAGCAGGACAAGGGCGATACACGGTCGCGTACCGTTCAATATCTAAAAATAAATTATTCCATTGTTGGACGACTTTTGAATCGAATGATTTTACCGTTTGGGGGGTCGTCGGCGTGTCAATCGGTTTGTCTGGTGCGCAGGAGTTCAACAGGAGTGCAGCGATTAGACCAAATGCCGCAAGTGCATACGATTGTCTTTTTTGAATCATGGGTCAATGTTTGTTTAGATAGTGCCTCCATTTTGAAATGGAGTCGGTTTAAATCGAATCTTAAATGCTGCAAAAATATATACATTTTAAAATTAGTGCAATACCACGAATAAGTGATTTTTTAAAATAACGACTTTAATACGCAACTTAACACGTATTAATTCTTTTTTATTTGAAAAAAGGGCTATCTTTTGGACTCCTAAAATTGCTTTCTAACATGACAAAAATATATTTTTTCCTTTTTTGCAGTTGTGCAACGCTGTGTGTGCAGGGACAAACGGTGGTTTATTCAATCGGCGGGAATTTCAATCGCTTTGTGCCGATTGAAACGGATGAACGTCACGCAAACAACTAAATTTTGAAAAAAAATTTTTTTACAAAATCTAAGATAGGGCATTGCCCTATCTCTACTACATTTGATGCTAATGCCTTGAATATTAATTATTTAGGGTAGATGTAGAGATAAGGCATTGCCTTATCTCTACATCTACAAACTACAAACTACAAACTACAAACGGAATAATTCCAATATTTTACAAGCCGCTTTCGGAATCACGGTTCCAGGCCCAAAAACCGCCGCAACACCGGCTTCATATAAAAAATTATAATCTTGCGCAGGAATCACCCCGCCAACAATCACCATAATATCGCCGCGCCCTAACGTTTCCAACGCCTCAATCGTTTCAGGCACCAATGTTTTATGTCCCGCCGCGAGTGACGAAATCCCCAAAATATGCACATCATTTTCAACTGCTTGCCGTGCCGCTTCCATCGGCGTTTGAAACAACGGGCTAATATCCACATCAAAACCCGCATCCGCAAAACCGGTGGCAATCACTTTTGCGCCTCTATCATGCCCATCCTGCCCCAACTTCGCCACCAAAATACGGGGACGGCGACCTTCCAATTTGGCAAAAGCAGCAGTCATTTCCTGCGCTCTTTTGAAATCCTCATTGGAGCGAATCTCGCCTGCATAAACACCTGATATAGAACGAGTTACGGCTGTAAAACGTCCGAATACAACTTCCATCGCATCCGAAATTTCGCCCAAAGTGCCGCGTAAACGAGCTACTTTGACCGCACATTCCAATAAATTCCCATTGCCCGATTGGGCGCATGCCGTCAATTCTAACAATGCTTTTTGAACCGCCGCCGTATCGCGTGTCGCCTTAATCTGTTGAATCCGAGCGATTTGCGCATGCCGAACCGCCGCATTATCCACATCCAAAATATCCATTGCTTCTTCGGATTCGGGTTTGAACAAGTTTACGCCGATAATAAAATCCTTGCCGCCATCAATTTTAGCTTGTTTACGCGCTGCTGCTTCTTCAATGCGCAATTTCGGCAAACCTGCTTCAATTGCCTTTGCCATCCCGCCCAAAGATTCAACTTCTTGTATCAAATCCCAAGCGCGTCGAGCAATTTCATCTGTTAAAAATTCTACATAATAGGAACCGCCCCAAGGATCCGTCACTTTCGTCACATCACTTTCTTTTTGAATAAAAAGTTGGGTATCGCGGGCAATTTTAGCCGAAAAATCGGTGGGCAATGCAATCGCTTCATCCAGCGCGTTTGTATGCAACGACTGTGTACCGCCGCCAACGGCTGCCATTGCCTCAATGCACGTGCGCGCAATGTTATTAAAGGGGTCTTGTTCGGTCAATGACCAACCTGACGTTTGACAATGCGTTCGTAATGCCAATGATTTATCATTTTTTGGATTGAATTGTTTCACAATTTTTGCCCAAAGCAATCGCGCCGCCCTCATTTTGGCGATTTCCATGAAATAATTCATCCCAATCCCCCAAAAAAACGACAATCGAGGCGCGAAATCATCAATATCCAAACCTGTTTTCAAACCCGTTCGCAAATATTCTAATCCATCTGCCAACGTATATGCCAATTCAATATCTGCCGTTCCACCTGCCTCTTGAATATGATAACCACTGATACTGATAGAGTTAAACTTAGGCATTTTTTGTGATGTGTAAGCAAAAATATCGGCAATGAGGCGCATCGAAGGTTCAGGCGGATATATATAGGTGTTGCGCACCATGAATTCTTTCAAAATATCGTTTTGAATCGTCCCCGTCAATTTGTCGGCGGCAACACCTTGTTCTTCGGCAGCAACAATGTAAAATGCCATAATTGGAATCACCGCGCCATTCATCGTCATCGAAACCGACATCAAATCTAACGGGATTTTATCAAATAAAATTTTCATATCTTCCACCGAATCTATCGCAACACCTGCTTTACCAACATCGCCTTTGACGCGTTCATGTGTGCTGTCGTAACCGCGATGCGTCGCCAAGTCGAATGCGACCGACAACCCTTTTTGCCCGCCCGCAAGGTTGCGCCGATAGAAAGCATTACTCGCTTCGGCAGTCGAAAAACCCGCATATTGACGAATTGTCCAAGGTTGTGTCACATACATCGCGCTGTACGGTCCGCGCAAAAACGGCGGCAAACCCGCTTGAAAATCTGTATGCGGCAATTTTTTCAACGTCTCGGGCGAAAAAACCGCAGGAATTGTGATTTTTTCAGGCGTTTCTTTTTGAGCGATGTCAATATTTTGCTGTTGTTTGAAAATATTGAGGTCTAATTTGACTTTTTTTAATTTGGACATGATGGCAACGGGCGTTAAATTGTAATTAATGCTACAAAATTACGTCTTTTTCCGAAAAACAAATATAGAAATCTATATATTTTCATCATTCATCATTCATCATTCATTATTCATCATTCAATTAAATTGTTATAAAAAAGTTAATTTAAATTTTTATTTCAAATCTTTTCTTAACTTTGCATTAACTAAAATTTTAACATAAAAGCCATTATGGAATAACACTCCATAATGGCTTTTCTTAAATTTTGGGAGCATTTTTCCAATCATCTTAAAATTTTTTTCCTGAATGACATTGCTTCAAAATGTTTTTTTAGCAATCTTTCTATGTATCACTGCGCAATTAACGGCGCAAATCCCAGGATATATGGGCAAACGGCTCGTTTTCGATGCTGAATTCCAATTCATGCCTGTTATTTCAACCTCTACATCCGACCCGAATTCGGAGGTTGGAAATAGTTTCCATACTCGTTATGGATTGGGTGTCGGCTATGCCCTTTCGCGTACGCAGACCCTAACAGCGCAGCTACAATATTTTCGGACAGGGATGAGTACTGATTTACTGAACAAAGCAACTAACAAGAGGGATTATCTGTTTTGTAAACTTTCTACCATCGGTCTGGATGTGGCATACAATGTATGTCGTGCCAGCCGTGGCGATATTGCGCCGATTGGCAGACAGGTTGGCTATCATTTTTATGTATTGCAACCGAGCGCGAAAGATGATTTGTATCTGTCCGCTTCAAAAGGTGTTGACCGCAATTATGATGTGGATCCGAAGGGGATTCTTTTTGGTGTGGGCTACAGCGTCACCTATAATAAAGTCGTTCATGACAAGTTTCGAATCAAGTATGGTTGGCAAATCAATATTCCATTTTCATGGGGGAGTGAATATTTTCCAAGTGGGACTGAGCAAGAACGGTTCGATAACGATTTAAAATATAAATTTCGCTACTACAATTTTCTTCAATTTAAAGTGGGTTTTGGTTTATTAAACTAAGATTTTTAAAACATAAAATTATTTTATCAATTTATGATTAATTGATAATCAATGATTTATAAAATTGATTGCGACTTAATTCATCAACGTATGAAACTAAAAAATATCCTTTTAAATAGCTTTCTATGCGCTTTGGTAGGCGGCGCGAATGCCCAAGATTTTAATAATTACCAAACGTTGTCGGCAAAAGGCAAAATTCCAAAAGATTATATCACGTCCTCAACGGTTAAGTATAAAAACGAAATTAGCAAAATTGAGCAAGTTGCCAAATCACGCAAAGAGCGCAAAACCCGAACCGCTTTTGCATTGGAAAGCAATTTCACGTTGGACGACATGTTGCAAAGTGGTTTGGTGATTTTCAATGATGATATTACGAATTATTTGAATCAAGTCATGGCTCAATTGACGGCGGTTGATAATATGAAAGTGCATGTTTATACGCTGCGGACGACGGCAGTGAATGCGTTTGCAACGCCGCGTGGTGATATTTTTGTGACTTTGGGACTGCTATCGCAATTAGAAAATGAAGCACAATTAGCATTCATCTTGGCGCACGAATTGACACATGTTAAAAAAGAACATAGTATTGAACTTTATTTGACGGCGGCAGGTTTGGGTAAGAGTTCCAAAACGAATGAAATGATGCGAAAGTCGTCTTTTGATACTAAAATGTTGGCAAAATGCCGTTATTCCAAAGAATTGGAAACCGAAGCTGATCATGACGGGATTGACCGTTTTTTGAAAACAGCGTATAGTACCAAAACATTGATGCAGGTTTTTGATGTTTTACAATATTCGTATTTGCCCTTTGATGATGTGCTTTTTGATTTAAACATTTTTGAATCAAAAGATTATAAATTACCATCAAATATCATATTAGCGAAGACGAAAGAAATTTCAACCGAAGAAAAAGAAATAGATGAGGAGCAGGAAGAACGCAGTACGCATCCAAGTATTCCTGCGCGCCGTGAGCAATTAGAGAATTCGTTAAAGAATTTAACTGATACATTGCATAAAAATAATTTTTTGATTTCGGAAGCGACATTTAAAAAAGTGCGTCAAATGGCGCGGTATGAGTTGCCAATGTTATACGTGCAAAATAAGCAAGTAGCCAAAGCGATTTATACCAGTTTTTTGCTTTTGAAACAAAATCCAGAAAGTCAGTACTTGCAAAAGTGTATGGCGAAGACGTTGTATCATCACGCAAAGTATAAAAATCAAGAAGAATATGTGTATGATAGCAATTATAAAAATGTGGAAGGACACTCACAAGCCGCACATTATTTGGCAGAAAAGCTAAAAGCCAAAGATTTGACGCTTTTGGCAACTCGGTATGCTTGGCTTTTGCATCAGAAATTTCCAGAAGATACTGAAATCACGACGATTGCAAATGATTTATTGGCTGAAATGGGGAAGCATTTTAAATCATTGAGTACTTTTAAAACGCCGAATATGGCGGTTAAAGTGGCTCCTGTCGCGCCGCCGCCACCCCCAAAAGATAGTTCCGCCTTGTCGAAATATGATAAAATTAAAGCAAGCAAAGATTCGATTATCAACACGAATGAATATGCATTTGCCGAATTTTTGAAAGATACCGTGTTTACAGCCGCTTTCGCAAAAGGGCAAGCGGCGTACAAAGAGCGCGAAAAACGCTTTAAATATTACGAAAGTGAGGCGGGCAAAAAAGATTATAAAAAATATGTGGCAGATAGCAAAAAGAATGGATTAAAACTTGGCATATCTAAAGTGGTGATTGTCAATCCTTTCTATTTAAAATTGGATATTCGAGATGGCACTGATATTCAATACATTGCGACCGAAGAAGGGCAGGAGCATCAACGAGATTTGATTGAGCAGGTGGCAAAAGCAACAAATTTAAATACAACAATTTTAGATGTGACGCATTTGAAAGAGTCTCAAATTGATGCTTTTAATGATATTCGTTTTTTGAATGAGTATTTTGCGGAGCAAAATAAATTCTCAGGGTTGTCACTTACGCCGAGTTCGCAACAAAATCGCATTGATTCGATTGCTAAAAAATATGGAACGGATTATTTTTTGTGGACAGGCACGGTCAGTATGCGAGAGGCGAAAAGCCCTCATCTTTTGTGGATGATTTATCTTTGGCCCGCGTTGCCCTTTACGTTGCTTAAACGGCTGGAATCTGGACACCAAATGTTTCATTATGCGCTATTGTATGATGTTCGGACGGGGCGGAATCAGGTGATTAAATCGGAGTTTTTTGATAATAAAGATTCGGATGGCTTGATGAAATCGCAATTATATGATACTTTTTTGCAAATCAAGGTGGGTGAGGATGATAAACCCTCGAAACCTGCGCTTAAAAAACAAAAAGTGGCGGCTATTGAAGATGAAAAATCAAGCGATGCTAAAGAGGAAGTGACGGAAAAAGAAAAAGTCGAGGAGGCAAAAGTGGAAAAAACAGTTGAAAAAGAGGCAGAAAAACCGAAAAAAGCAATGACCACTCAAAAAAAACAAAAAGTTTCTGCTTCTTCCGACTCGAAAACAGAGGATAAAACGAAAAAGAAGCAAAAATAATTCGATTGTGGATTGCGGAATGAGTTGCTTTTATTGCGTATTCTGAAATCCCTTAGTGCATGACAAAAAAGGAGTTGGGTTAATAGAAGTACGGATTCAACGGATTTTCACGGGATTCATACGGATTTTTTGCTTAACAATCAAAAAATTTGTGAAAAATTCGTGAAAATTCGTTGAATCCGTCCTTCCATTAACCCAATTCTAATTTTGGTCCTGTACTGAGCAGAAATCCACAATTTTTGTAACTTTGTGCGTAATTGAGCAAAAATAAATGCTATTGATGCGTTTTAAGCAACATAAGTCATCCTCAGCAATTTCAGTTTTGGAAAAAGCAATTGAAATGAAAAACTCGTGTTGTTTATACTTACACTACACTACTGAGTTGTTAAAGATTTAATATGTAAAGAATGGATTATCAATCTATTTTTCCCCGCAGATTTCGCAGATTTTCCCGCAGATTCTCGCGGATTTTCTTTTTGAGTCTCTTTCTGCGAAAATCTGCGGGAAAAAACATATTACAATTTTAACAACTAAGAAGTGTAGTTTATACTTAATTGATTATAAAATTCATCATTTATCATTTATCATTACTTTCTAAAAAAATTATAATGACACACTTTTTAATTCGTATTACAATCATAATCAACGTTTTAACAATTATTGGTTGCGCAAACATCGTCGCGCCGACGGGTGGCAAAAGAGATATTCAGCCGCCGCAAATCGTCAAAGCGCGGTCAACACCTCATTTGCAAACTAATTTTAGAAAACAAGATATTCATTTAGTTTTTGATGAGTGGTTAAAATTGGAAGATGTTTATAATCAAGTAGTGGTTTCGCCGCCGTTGAATGAGCGTCCCGAAGTCACTTTGGACGGCAAAACCATTCATGTTAAGTTTGCGAAAGACGAGATTTTGCGCGAAAATGCCACTTATACCATCAATTTTGGCAATGCGGTCAAAGATTTTACAGAAGGAAATCCTGCGACGGACTTGCGATTTGTCTTTTCGACGGGCGCGATTTTGGATTCGCTTACGTTTCGCGCACGGGTCGTGGATGCGGAAAAGGGCGAACCGTTAGATAATTTGTTGGTCATGTTGTACGACAATACGGCAGATTCGGTAGTGCGCAAAATCAAACCATTTTACTTCGCTCGAACCGATAAATCGGGCGTTGCCAAAATCGAAAACATAAAAGCAGGAAAGTTCAAGTGTTTTGTATTGAAAGACAATGATTTAAACTATATTTTCAATCAAGATAATGAAAGTATTGGCTTTCCTGACAGCCTCGTTTCGCTACCGCAATCCGACACCAATGCGTTAAGCATTCGAGCTTTTGACCAAACGCCTAAAATGCGTTTAAAAAATAAAGAAACAAATAATTATGGTTTTGTAAAATTAAATTTCACGGATGACGTGCGCAAAGCAAAGATTCATTGGCAAGACGGTATTTCAAAAGTGATTCCTGAATATGGACGTGATACCGTTCGACTTTGGTATGACCACCCGTCAGATGCGGCGTGGTACGTTTATACGCAAACAGACAGCAATAAAATGGATACGATTCGCGTAAAACCCAACTCAAATCGCGCTGATTTCCTGAAAAAAAATAAATTTAGTTGTACTTCCATAAAACAAAAAGTAGCAAATGAATCTAATTTTGCCGCGCCATTGCATCCGTTGAAAGCACATATTGTTGCATTCAATCATCCGATTTGGAATATAGATACTGCCAATATTTCGGTTACAGATACGTTTTCTAAAAAGATTGCTTTTCGTTGTGAGCGCGATTCTTTGAAACCAAATGTTTTAAATTTGAAACCACAAAACAATTGGGTTGAAGGCATGAAATATCAAATTCAACTCTTGCCCAATGCGGTTACAGATTTATTTGGTTTGAAAAATGACACGTTGCAACAAATCATTATCATTCAAAATCGAAAAGAATTAGGTGATATACAATTGAAAATCAAAGGTTTAGATAAACAGAAAAGTTACTTGATTCACCTTTTATCGGGTACACAACAAGTACAAGCGCAATTTTTTGTAGATAAAGTTGTCTCTTTTGAAAGCCGCATTGAGGCGTTGAATCCAGATATTTATACGATTAAAATTGTGGAAGATTTGAATAAAAACCATGTTTGGGATACAGGCGATTACGATAAAAAGATGCAGCCTGAACGCATTTTTTGGAAAAAATTGGATCAATTGCGCTCTAATTGGGAGTTAGAAGCCGATATTTTGTACGAAATTAAAAATTAATTTAAAACTTATGATATTACGAGCCGCTAATTTG
This sequence comes from Bacteroidota bacterium, assembly GCA_041192405.1. Classification (GTDB taxonomy): domain Bacteria; phylum Bacteroidota; class Bacteroidia; order Chitinophagales; family Saprospiraceae; genus JAAFJT01. Next base: position 9,950 of record JBEEMZ010000065.1, read on the forward strand.
ATAAAAACGTATGGCAAACGCCCTGTCGTGAATGATGTTTCTTTTGAAATCAATACAGGGGAAATTGTTGGGCTTTTAGGCACGAATGGTGCGGGCAAAACCACTTCGTTTTATATGACTGTTGGTTTTATCAAACCGAATTCGGGCAAAGTTTTCTTAGGCGACGAAGACATTACACATCTTGCGATGTATAAACGGGCGCAAAAAGGCATCGGTTATCTTCCGCAAGAAGCCTCCGTTTTCCGAAAGTTGAGTGTTGAAGACAATATTAAAGCGGTTTTAGAGATGACGACGCTTTCGCTCACCGAACAAAAAGATAAGTTAGAATCATTAATTGCAGAATTTAATTTGGAGAAAGTGCGCAAAAATAATGGAGATATGCTTTCTGGTGGAGAACGCCGACGCACTGAAATTGCACGCGCCTTAGCGACAGACCCAAAATTTATTTTGTTAGATGAGCCATTTGCAGCGATTGACCCAATTGCAGTGGAGGATTTACAAAATATTGTTTCGCGGTTGCGGAATCGTAATATCGGTATTCTCATTACAGACCACAATGCACCCGCCATTTTATCTATTACAGATAGAGCTTATTTGATGTCTGAAGGCAGCATCTTGAAAGAGGGGACTGCCACTGAATTAGCCAATGATGAAATGGTGAAAAATGTTTATCTGGGCAGAGACTTTTCGTTAAAACAAAGAGTTATATATTAATTTTTTAACAAAACCTTATTTTCTACAATGAAAAAAACACTCTTAAGTGCGATTTTCCCTTGTTTAAGCGTGATGACCTTCGCGCAAGTGCCTACGAATCTGGAAAAATTAACTTCCGTCGAAGGCATTACTGAGTACCGACTCAAAAATAATGGACTCAAAGTCCTCCTTTTTCCTGACGCGTCGAAACCGACGATTACCGTCAATATCACTTATTTGGTCGGCAGCCGACATGAAGGTTATGGCGAAACGGGCATGGCGCATTTATTGGAACACATGGTTTTTAAAGGTTCTGCGAAACATGCTACGCCATCCAAAGAATTGAAAGATCATGGTTGCCAATACAATGGTTCCACGTTCCTTGACCGCACCAATTATTACGAAACTTTCGCCGCAACCGATGAAAATTTGGAATGGGCGTTAGATTTGGAGTCGGATAGGATGATTACATCCCATATTGCCAAAAAAGATTTGGATTCAGAGTTTTCAGTGGTACGCAATGAATTTGAATCGGGTGAAAATCGTCCGACGAGTATTTTAATGCAGCGCGTGCTTTCGACGGCTTTTCTTTGGCACAATTACGGCAAATCTACGATTGGCAATCGTTCCGATATTGAGAATGTGCCGATTGAAAATTTGCAAGCGTTTTATCGCAAATTCTATCAGCCTGATAATGCGGTTTTAATCATCACGGGCAAATTTGATGATGCTAAAACATTGAAACTCATTGATAAATACTTTACGGCAATTGCTAAACCGTCTCGCACGTTGCCTCAAAGTTGGACGGTTGAGCCAACGCAAGATGGGGAAAGAATGGTGAGTTTGCGGCGTTCGGGCGATGTTCAATTGGTTTCGTGCGGCTATCATGTGCCTGCGAGTTCGCATCCTGACTACGCTTCGGTGCAACTTTTGGTAGAGGTGATGACGAATAGTCCTTCGGGGCGTTTGCATCAAGCGTTGGTGGCGACCAATAAAGCGGCTTCTCAATGGGGTTTTTCGTTTTGGACGAAGGAGCCAGGATTTGCCTATTTCAATGTGGATGTGAGAAATGAGCAAAATTTGGATTCTGCCAAACAAATTTTGTTGAAAACTTTTGATAATTTGTCTAAAACACCCATTTCAGAAGCTGAATTGAAGCGTTCCAAAACCATTTTGTTGAAACAAGTGGAAGAGATGTTCCGCAATTCGGAGACGACGGGGACGATTATTAGCGAATTTATTGGCATGGGCGATTGGCGATTGTTCTTCATTTTGCGCGACGCGATGGAGAAAGTGACGGTTGCGGACATCAATCGGGTTGCAGGAGCGTATTTTAAACCGTCTAATCGAACCATTGGAACTTTTATTCCAGAAGCAAAATCAGAACGTGCGGAAATTCCTGCGGTGCCAGATTTAGCGGCATTGGTTTCGGGTTACAAAGGAAAAGCAGCGATTGCAGAAGGCGAAGTCTTTGAAGCGAGTCCTCAAAATATTGAGAAACGCACCCAAAAAGGTCAAATTGGCGAGTTAAAAACTGCTTTTTTGAACAAAACCACTCGTGGAAATACCGTAAATGCCGTGTTAAACATTCGTTATGGCGATTTGAAAAGTTTGGAAGGCAAGCGTATGACTTCGTATATGGCGGGTCGGATGTTGATGAAAGGTACGAAAACGTTGTCGGAACAACAAATTAAAGATAAATTGGATGAGTTGAAAGCGAGTGTGCGCATCAACGGTAGCAAAGACCAAACGAGTGTCAATATTGAAACGGTACGGGAGAATTTGCCCGAAGTTATTAAAATTATTACAGATGTGTTGGTGAATCCGTCCTTTCCAGAAAAGGAATTTGAAGAAATTCGTCAAGAAGAATTAGCAGGTACAGAACAACAGTTAAAAGACCCGCAAGCATTGGCTTTCAATACTTTAGACCGTCATTTGAACCCACAACAAAAGAATGATATTCGTTATGTGATGACTCCGCAAGAGGAAATTGATGTTTTGAAAACGATTAAATTAGCAGATGCCCGTCAGTTTCATAAAGATTTTTATGGCGCGAGTGCGGGTACATTGACGATTGTGGGCGATTTTGACGCGACAGCAGTGGAAAAAGTGTTGCAAAATGGGCTTGGAAAATTCAAAAGTCCGAAAGTACATCAACGTTTGCCGAATGATTTCAAAGAAATTCCTGCTAAAAACGAGGCAATTAAGACTCCTGATAAAGCAAATGCAGTGTTTGCGGCGGGTATGAACATCAAATTGGACGAAAATGACCCTGATTTTGCAGCAATGATGGTGGGTAATAATATTTTAGGCGGCGGCGGGTTGAGTAGTCGTTTGGCAGATCGGATTCGGCAGAAGGAAGGGTTGAGTTATGGGGTTGGCTCGTATGTGCAAGTGGATCCGATGGTGAAATCTGGTATTTTTGGGGCGTATGCGATTTACGCGCCCGAAAATCTCGAAAAATTGGAAAAAGCGTTTACAGAAGAAATGGAAAAGATTTTGAAAGAGGGCATTACAGAGAAAGAATTGACGGATGCTAAAAAAGCGATGTTACAAGCGCGGATGGTTGGTCGTTCTGATGACCAACAATTAGTTGGCAGATTGGATAAATACTTGTATTATAATCGGACAATGGAATGGGATACCAAATTAGAATCGGCTATCAGTGCATTGACCGTTGATGCGGTGAATAAAGTATTGAAAAAACATATTGATTTGAAAAAAATAAGTATTGTCAAGGCGGGCGATTTTGATAAGGTGAAGAAACCTTAATTGCAAACATATAGGGATATAAGTGACATATGCTTTATCTCTTGATTTTACAAATTTCACTGGGAAAAATCTCTGATTTTTCCCCAGTGAATTCCCCAGTGAACCGTGTAACGCTTTGATAATCATTTAGTTACAACGGTTTTTTGAAAATACATTATAAAAATTTTATCATTAATTTTAACTTTTGAGGCTTCCTCGCTTAAAATTCGTTCGTTTCTAATTCAAATTATTGAATAAAAATTCAAAGCAAATTGCTTAACTTTGCCTTTCAACTTGTACTTGACAATACTTGTATCAAAATATTATTTCAAACCTGTTGTAAAACATTCAAAATCAATGAACTATGAAAAACTACCTTTATAAAGTTAAAACTTATTTTATATAAAAAAATATATAAGCAATCAATTATAAAATCAAGCATGGCAGCAATATTACCTAACCTTATCAAAAAAGGTTTCACTATACATTTAAAAGGAATTTCACCAAGTTTCAAACATAAAATTGAAATTATTTCTTATCATTTCGAAACACTTGAAGCTTTTTTAAATGCACAAAAAGCTGATTTTGAAAGTATTCGATTTATCGGAGGGAATCAAATGATAAAATTGTCTGCGAAAGATTATGAAAAAATTGAATCATTCCAAGCAAGTGGTTTATTAGATGTAACACTTTCTATTGAACAAAATTTTATACGTTTATTGACGAATCATTTTCTAAAAAGTCAGGACTCAAAATTTTCCCGAGAATAAATGTTAAATTCACAATCTCTTTGAGGACAATTATTGAATACGTCCAAAAACGGACGTTGCACGAAACTTGGAACTTTTCTATTGCAGAAATATGGGAATTGCAAGGCAATTGGGCAAAAATTTATCAATCACCTGAAATTATCTAATATAATAATTATCAAATAATTAGGTATTAATATTATTTGTATCTTATTACAAAAACGCATTTTAGTGTTATTTAATTATTTAGAAAAGTTTTAAATTATAGCATATGATATTTAGAAAAATGATGCTGCCGATGGGCGTAAGTGTTTTGTTATGCGTCGCGTGTACGCCCAAAACCGCCAAAATCGAAAAATCCGAAGACCAAGCCTATCAAGAATTCAAGGCGAAAGCGAATGATGGCAAAGCGTTTGGCGAAAAATTCAACCCAAAAGGCGCGATTCCTTATGACGCACTCGTCGCTAAACTCGAAAAAGGCGATAAAACCGAAAGTGTAACCGTCACAGGAAAGGTCGAAGCGGTCTGCAAAGCGAAAGGCTGCTGGATGAACATTCAATCCGAAATAGGCAAACCTTCGATGTTTGTCAAATTTCACGATTATGGTTTCTTCATGCCCAAAGATATTGTTGGCAAAAAAGTTGTAATGACGGGCAAAGCGTTCACGGAAACCACACCTATAGAACAATTGAAACATTTTGCTGAAGATGAGGGCAAATCTCCTGCAGAAATTGCTAAAATTACAAAACCTAAAACGGAAATGAAATTTATGGCAACGGGTGTCGTTATTGTTGAATGATAATTGATCCATGATGAATGATGAATTTTACAACAAATTCATCATTCATTATTCATCATTCAATTCATTCTTTATCATTCATCATTCATCATTATTATGCAGTATCGAGCCGCTAAAACCTTCATTCTCAATGAGTTAAAAACCAAATTATCTTCTAATTTAACTTATCACGGCATTCATCACACATTAGATGTGTTGGCGGTGACGCGGGCTTTGTGCGTGTCCGAACGCGTGGAGCGACGTGATGTATTGTTGTTGAAGACGGCTGCTTTGTTTCATGATTCGGGTTTTACACGCAGCACCCGCGAACATGAACAACACGGTTGCGACATTGCGCTGACTTATTTGCCACAATTTGGTTATGCAAACGCCGATATTGAAATAATTTGTGGGATGATTATGGCAACCAAAATTCCACAATCGCCTAAAACGCGTCTGGAAGCGATTCTTTGTGATGCGGATTTAGATTATTTGGGTCGGGAAGATTTTTATCCGATTGGGAAAACTTTGTTTGAAGAATTGAAATATTTAGGCGTTTTGACTTCTGAACAGGCTTGGAATCGCTTACAAATCAATTTTTTAACAGCGCATCGGTTTTGTACGCAAACCAATCTCGCATTACGCGAACCTGTTAAACAATTGTATCTGAATGAATTACGTATCTTAGTTGCGACTTATTAAATTTAAAAAATTCAAAAAAATTCGCGCCGCGAAAGAAGACAGAGCGCGAGCATTTTGAAATATGATTTTTTTCAAAAAATCATATTTCAAAATGCTCGCGCTCAAAAAAGCCTTTTCTAATACCCCAAAACCGCAAATTTCCCCGCGCCCGCAGGGTCAAGTTTTGTCATGATTGCAATCACACGCGTTTTTTGTTCACGACCTGCATTTTTGAAAATTTCAATCAGTTCTGATGCTTTCGTATTACTAAAAACTCTAACTAATAAAGCGTTGGGATACACTTCATTAACCTCTTTTAATTTATCCAATGCTTGTAAAATCACACCCTTCGTTTTTTCCACGTTTGTCCCTGCAATATCCAATCCTAACCGATGATAATCGTATATCGCCTGCCGATAAGACCGAAAACGCGGTGCCGTTGCATTTTCCATCAGCCAATAACGCGTCGTATTCCCCAAATTTTTGCCTTGCCACTCCGCTTTATAGTCCGAAGGCACCCCGACTGCAATATCCTGCGCCGCTTGCCAATACGGATCGCCGCCGCCAGATGCAAAACTATCATAATCTGTTGCCAAAATACAGAACGCGTAATAGGAGAAAACCGCCGTCAAATTGTCATTAAAAACATTTTTGGCGTATTGAAGTGGTTGAAATTGCTCGTAAGAGAACGTAAAATCCTTATCCAAATAGACCAAAAGCGGCGTACTCGCATCACTGCCGTGAATCGGGCGCGCAGATGTGATGCTCAATTCGCCCCGAAACGCCGTAGCACTCAACTCCTCTTTAATTGTCAACAAAATGTTGCCTGTGAGCCGTTCTTGCGTTTCAAAAACATCTTCTGTCCATTTGGTATTGTTCAGAAAATCGCGGATGCTCGTTTCCAATGCTTTGAAAACTTTGGGGTCGGTAGCACGTGCTTGTGGATTTGCAACCGTCACGGCGAAGTTCAATTCTTGCGCAAATGAGTATGAACTATTGATTACCAGTATAATAGGTATTAATTTTTTTAATAAAATCATAAACTGAAATATTTTTTATATAATTCAAAAATGCTATTCAATGCGGACATAATATTGTTCAAATTTTCTATCGAATAACGAGCACTAAATTCTACAAACAAATCGTTTTCTAATTGCGCAAATTCCCAATAATCGCCATTCGTCCTAATGCCGAAAACAGGCAACTGTGGACTCCCATTTAACTTCTGAACCGCCAACATTTCTAACGCACATTGCGCCCAACCGCTTGTAAAATCATCCATTTTGGCTTCCAAAACAATCACAAACGGTGCTTCAAATACGATATTACTCAATGCCGACCGTTTTGAAATGATATAATCGGGCGTTCCCGACAATTCATCGCCTGCATCAATCGCTTTATGTCCCCATAAAGTCAGTTGCGGGCTAATTTGAAAATGCCATTTTGTTTTAATTTTTTTAATGGTTGCCAAATTACAACATTCTGTTCAAAACATTAAAAATCTTACCTTATTTCTTTCAACGTATCCGCAATATCTGACGCGACCGATTTTTTATCTTTCAAATCAAATTTTTTAATTTTATTTTCATCCAAAACGATTGTAATTTTATTCGTATCGTGTTGAAAACCTGCGCCCGCATCCCGTAATGAGTTTAAAACAATCGCATCCATATTTTTTCGACGCAATTTAGAAAGCGCGTTTGCCAATTCTTCATGTGTCTCTAATGCAAAACCAATAATCCGTTGTTTAATGGTTTTGCGCCTGCCCAATTCCGCAGCAATATCCGCAGTGCGTTCTAATTCAATGGTTAATGTATCTGATTTTTTCTTAATTTTTTCAGTCGCAACGGTTTGTGGGCGATAATCCGCAACTGCTGCAGCCAAAATCGCCGCATCGCAATCTGGGAAAAATTGAATCGCATTATCATACATTTGTTGCGCCGATTCAACTCTAATAGTTTGAATACCAATGACTTGTGTACTCAACGCAGATGGCCCTAATATCAAAATTACTTCCGCGCCGCGTTGTGCTAAGGTTTCTGCTAATGCAATCCCCATTTTCCCCGATGACCGATTGCCAATGAAACGCACAGGGTCAATCGCTTCGTATGTCGGGCCCGCCGTAATCAAGATTTTTTGTCCTTTAAAATCCAATTTTTGGTTAAAAAAGGCATCTAAATGGTTGAAAATGGTTTCAGGTTCCGCCATTCTGCCATCGCCGACTAAGCCAGATGCCAATTCGCCGCGTTCAACAGGGATTAAATGATTGTGATAGGATTGTAATTTTAATACATTTTGTTGGGTTGCGGGATGCTTCCACATGTCTAAATCCATCGCGGGTGCGAAAAAAATCGGGCATCGCGCTGATAAATAAACTGCCGTAACAATATTATCACACAATCCATTTGCCAATTTCGCCATCGTCGTCGCGGTACAAGGTGCAATAATCATGGCATCCGCCCATAAACCAAGTTCCACGTGGTTATTCCAACCGTTTTCGGACATGATTTCAGTCAAAACAGGGCGTTTACTCAGCGTCGAAAGTGTTAAAGGTGTGATAAATTGAGTTGCGGATTCAGTCATCAAACACTGTACTTCCGCGCCCGATTTGATTAAAAGGCGCGTCAAAGAAGCGATTTTGTACGCGGCAATGCTGCCTGTAATCCCAAGTATGATTTTTTTGGGTTTCATTTTTATTTTTTTTGCCACGAATTACACAAATTGAAACGAATTTATGTTAATTTGTACAAATTTATGTAATTCGTGGCGCATTTTTAGGGAATATTATTCTCGATTTTTAGAATCCATTAAAATCGTTACAGGTCCGTCATTAAGTAACCGCACTTTCATTTCTGCGCCAAACTGACCTGTCAAAACGGTCAAATTAGACACTTTTTTAAGCGTTTGAACAAAGTTTTCATACATCGGAATCGCAAAATCGCCTTTTGCGGCACGCATATAAGAAGGACGATTGCCTTTTTTGGTACTCGCGTGTAAGGTAAATTGACTTATGACCAACATTTCGCCTTGAATTTCAAGGATAGAACGGTTCATAATACCTTTTTCATCCTCGAAAATGCGACAATTTGCAATTTTTTGACATAACCAAATAATGTCATCTATCGTATCCGCCGCCTCAATGCCAATTAAAATTAATAAGCCTGACCCAATTTTAGAAACCATAATTTGGTCTATTGTAACCGAAGCCTCTGATACTCTTTGCAATACAACTCTCATATTTTTTTAATATCTTATAAATAAGGTTGGGACGGCTCGCGCCGCGATAGAAGGTAGAGGGAGCAAAAATTTAAAAAAGAATTTTTTTTGCAAAAAAATTCTTTTTTAAATTTTGCTCTTTCTGAAAGATTCTTTTTCCCAAAGGTTTTTGACTTTTTTAAAAAAAAATTTGTTTAAATGTCGTAGAAGGATTATTTTTGTAAAAATCTCGCGAACAAACAAGGTGTTAACCAATATTTGACACATCTATAACGTTTTTAACCGAACGGTTTGAACCCCATAATTGTTCTTACAGCTAAATAAAGACTTGATTTACAATGAAATTCAAAAATATAGCATATATTTCGCTCGCTTCATTCGCTTTTGCAACGAATCTTTCTGCGCAACAAGTTGAAGAAGGTTACGTTATCCCACAATTAAATGGTTTTCGAGTGGCGTGCATCATCATGGAAAACGGCGACACCATGCCTTACATTCCTTTGCGCGAATACGTGGTGACGGCTCCAAAATCGTTTGCAAATGCAGATGATTTGAATCGCTATCAAAAATATCGGCGATACGCGCCTTCCGTGTATGCGTTTGCGGTCGAAGCGGTGAAAAATTACCGCGATATCGAGGCGGCAACGCGGGATGTCAATCGGAAAGACCGCAAAAAATATGTAGAAGCCAAATATGATGCAATGAATGCGCAATTTCGTGCGCAATTGAAGAATTTAACGAAAACTCAAGGCTTTTTGTTGATAAAAATGATTGAAAAGGAATTAAAAATCCCATTTTTCGATTTGGTGAAGGATATGAAAGGTGGTTTTACAGCATTTTATTGGAATGAGTTTGGCAAAATGTATGGCTATCATTTGAAAGAAGGTTATATCGAAGGCAAAGATCCGATTTTGGATGTGGTTTTAAGAGATTATAATTTGTCGTATTCGGGAGTGCCCGTTCGATAGTTTTCTGCATTAGGAATGAAGGGCATAAATAATTGAAAATCAATTAATTATGTCTTTCATTCCTTGAAATTGATTCAAACTTACTCATCATTATCAACGCCTTCTTCCTCTGCATTGCGCAACTCTTGCTCGCTCAAAGGCACCACTTTTTCATTCAAAAAACCACCCGCCTCATCTACTTCAACGGTAATATAATCTTTATCATTGGTCAATTCGACGTGATAAAATTTTGCTTTAGGGATTTCGACCAGCGACAAAACTGCCAATTTACTATTCGGGTATTTTTGTTGAATGGCGTTTTCGGCTTTGGTCGGCAAATCTGATGCATTTATATAGGTGTATAATTTTTGAAACTGACCTTTTTTATCAAAATACACTTCATATCCAACGCCCGTTGTCGAATCTGAAAAAAAGGCTCCAATTTCATTCGCTTTCGATGAATCCCATTCCATCTCGTCCATCAATCGTGGAAAACGGGTTTTTAAAAAAGCATCAGGCGTATTTGGGGGCGTGTCGCAAGTGGCAAAACTCAGCAACATAAGCCAATAAGTTATATATCGTAAAAGCATATTTTTAAAATTATCTTTGATGCAATAAGTTTTGCCGCAAAGATACAGAGGAATCTTAAATGATAAATGGTGAATGACAAATAAAATTCGTCATTCACCATTTTAGTTGGTTGGTTGGTTGGTTGGTTGGTTAATTAAAATATTTATAACTAACTAACCAACC
>JBEEMZ010000066.1:0-20395 GCA_041192405.1 Bacteroidota bacterium
GGTCGGTTATCAAGTTGCCATATAAGGACAGCGTTCGCAAATTAGGCAATTGAGCCAAAATACCAATATTCTGAATGCGATTTGGCGCACCTTGATTTTCAGAAGCGTGCCAATGCGTCGCGCCAGGATAGAAAAAAGATTCACCTAATGCCAAGCCTTGCAAATCTGCCGCCATTCCAACGATGGCTTCTGGGATTTCGGTCAAGCCACAATTGCCTAAATCTATGAAAGTATCGCAATTATTGATAGCTTTTAAAATTAATTGTAATGCGTAATCAGCGTTGTATAAAACACTTGTAGAATTCATTGCAGGAATTTAAACTGTATGTTTGTAAATAATTTCGATTCCTACGGAATGACAAGTTTTTTTGTCATTCCGTAGGAACAAAAGTAGCTTTTTGTTTTGACAAAAAAAAATAACCAATGTGATTTGACCACATTGATTACTTTTTTTTTTGTATTTATAACACCATTTTAATTCGTTTTAACAGCAGCGTCAGGTTGTTTGACAGGCGTTTGCTCTTTCACCACATCTTTCAAATCATCATCGCTTACGTCTCCAGAATCTTTTTCTGGATAATGCCGAATATTTTCCATCACATATTTTTTATCCTTTAATATTTGAACTAATTTCAACAATTGTGCTTGACCTTCTGGCTTTGAAAACATAATATCATGTGTCAAAACAACCAAGTGATTCCGAGTCCAAGTTCTTTCTTTGGTAAATTGCTCTTCAATTTTAGCAAAAATTTCTTCTGCGGTTTCTTTTGGAGCAGTCCCTTTTTGAGCCCACTCAACGTCCCAACCATAAATTTTATAACCTTCATTTTTCAAAATCTCTGCTGTTGGTCCTGATTTTTGCACTTTCAAGTTAAAATCGCGTGTCGGCAAAGCCCACAATTGAGAACCTGGAAGGCGAATAATTTTAAGATCCAATCTCAAATCTTCTTGATTTTTGCGCAAATCCGCCGATGCACCCGCAGGATCTGAGTAAAATTTCTTATAATCCATGTTCGCATGCGTAAACGAGTGGTTACAGACATCCAAATAAGGATTTTTCTTAAAATCAAGCAAGGTTCTTTTGGTCGTTTTGCCATTGTAAACATGCTTGCCGACCACAAAAACACTACCTTTGAACTTGTATTCTAACGTAGCCTTGTTGATAAAGTCGCTACCTGGTAGCGGGCCATCATCAAAGGTCAAATAGACCACACGTGCACCGCTATCTAATTTTTCTGCGGGCAATTTAATGTTTTTCGGAGCAGCCGCTTCACTTTTTTCAGTGGCTAACACCGCACTTCCGTTTTCATTGGTTTGTTTTTGGCGGCACGCCATGCCGAAAACGGATAAACCGATAGCTGCAATGGCAGCGAATTTTGCTGTTTTTTTAACTGGTTCCATAATTTTTGCGGGACAGTTTTTCATGCTCTGTAATCAAAAATTTGTTCTAATATTGTTGCTTTTTCGTGGCATCAAGCTGCAACGAGTGGATAAAAAGTAAGTAAAAAAGTAATTTTTTTAGCCGTTTTTACTGGTGTTGTTATCGTGACCCGTTACAATAGAGACGTAAAGTTGTTATAAAATATCATAAAAATTTGTTAATTAAATGTGAATAATTCGTTAAGTTTTTTTTCAAAAATTTAAAACAGATTTTTTGATAATTTAGTACTAAATCATTGAAAAACAATTGGTTTTATTTAAACAATTAGAGATTTTTTTAAAATAATTTTAAACAATTTATATAAAAGTGATATGAATCGGAATGATTTTCCCTTATTTACGAACCACCCAGCCTTAATTTATTTGGATAGCGCAGCAACGACTCAAAAACCAAAATCAGTGATTGAAGCAGTCACTTTTTTTTACGAAAATGAAAATGCAAATGTGCGTCGTGGTGTCTATCATTTGGCTGGAAAAGCGACAAATCGGTATGAAAATACAAGGATTTTAGTACAACATTTTATAGGTGCAGAACAACCTCAATCAATTATTTTCACAAAAGGTACGACCGATAGTATTAATTTGGTAGCTCAAAGTTTTGTCGCCCCGCGTTTGCAGGACGGCGATGAAGTTATGATTTCTGCAATGGAACATCATGCAAATTTAATCCCGTGGCAACAAATCTGTCTTCAAAAAAAAGCACATTTGAAGGTCATTCCCATGACAGAAAAAGGCACTTTGGATTTTAAGGCATTTCAAAAAATGTTAAATCAGCGGGTCAAAATGTTGGCAGTGACACATCTTTCTAACGTTTTGGGAACGGTGAACCCAATTCAAAACATGATTTTGGAAGCAAAACGATTTCATATTCCTATTTTAGTGGATATGGCGCAAGGTATTGCGTCTCATGCCGTGAATGTAACAGATTGGGACGTTGATTTTTTAGCTTTTTCGGGACATAAAATGTACGCGCCGACTGGAATTGGCATATTGTATGGCAAAAAAAAGCATTTGTTGGAAATGCCACCGTTGCAATTTGGCGGCGAAATGATTAAAGAGGTCTCTTTTGAACAAACCGTTTTTGCGAATCCGCCTCAACGTTTTGAAGGTGGCACGCCTAATGCCGCAGGTGTTGCGGGTTTGGGCGCGGCGATTCATTATCTGCACATGGCTGGTCTGCAAAACATTTATAATCACATTCATTTTTTAACCAAATATTGTATTGAATCATTGCAAACAATTCCAGAAGTTCAATTACTGGGCGATAGTTCAAAAACATTTGGAGTGATTTCTTTTATAGTGGAAACGATTCATCCGCACGATATTGCGACCATTTTAGATACAGAATTTAATATTGCGGTTCGTGCAGGACAACATTGCGCGCAACCTTTGGCAGATTTATTACAAGTGCCTGCGACAGTGCGTGTGTCGTTTGGTCTTTATAACGAAGTAGCTGATATTCAACGACTTGTGGAAGGTATTCGATTTATTATAAATATGTTTAATGCTTAATATTTGCCGCAAATCATTCGTGCAAATTCGTGTAATTCGTAGCAAACTAAATAAAAGACACCATTGATACATTTGTCTGAATGTGGATTGATTGGATTTTTCTGAACAAAATCCAATCAATCCACATTCAGACAAATGTATCAATGGTTATCCTCTTTCTTTTTAATAAAAAATGCTTGTAAAGCATTTTTAATCATAGCATCGTAACTAATGCGACAGAAACCGTTATCTGCCCACTTCGTACCCCAACTGTTTACAATTTCAAAATATTTTTGTTCGTCATTATATCCAATGATACAAACAGCATGTTGAAACGTTTTATCACCTGATTGACAACCTTGCCAAATCTCCAATTCGCCTTTTTTAAAAGTTTCATTGACCTCAAGTCCCACAATGACGGGTTGGTTTTGACTTATAAGTAATTTGATATTTTGGACCAATTTCTTTTCCTCCTCAGCAGTTTGATGTCGAAAACGGTTATCAAAAAAAGCTCCAAAACCAATAATTCGATGCGTTAATGCTTTTTGAGTATCTTGCGGTGTAGGAGCTTCTCGATAGTTTTCATAATTGGGAAGCACCCCTTTTTGTTTCAACAGTTTCAACCCTTGATGAATCGAAATAGGTTGGTCGTAAGTGGTTCTATGCAAATAATGGATTAAAAAATCGGCTGAAAACGAAATTATCTTCTTTTGAGCAGCACCCTTTTGAATCGCCCAAGCCTCCATAATCGCCCAACTTACGCAAAATGGAAGCGTCCCTTGATTTTGTGGCGTATCCGTGAAAGGACGCAATGAAATTTTTTTAGGTATCATCCCCTTACTTGTCCCCAAATGCACCTCCAACGTTTTAATTTCAGTCGAATCATATACATAACCTTGTGCATATCCAATCGCCATGTTTTGCATCAAACAAAATAAAAAAAATACTTTTTTCATTATTTTAAAATAAAATTTTAATAATAGTGCTATGATAAGTACTTGTACCTCAATAAACTTTTGCGCTCCAAGCCATTAATTCCCCAACCGCAATTCACGTTCTAAGCTACTCTGATAAACAGGCGTTTGCTTTTGCGCTGTTTTTGCGGCTTCTGCGGCAACAGCAGCTCGCACTTTTTTTAAAATGGATTCAAACGCCTCTGCTTTCCCTAAATGCTCCAACAAATGATACGCATATCTGCCATGATTAGGGTCGTTAGCAGCGATATCCTCTGCGGTTTGTCCAGCATCTACAGCAAAACCGACAATCGTATTGGGTGGCAAACTTTCCGTTATCCGAAGCCCTGCAAGCGTTACAGTGTCCCGACACGCATCTATCAAAATAATACTTTGACAAGGCTGCTCCTCCACAGGCAAATTACTAAGCGCATTAAATAATTTTTGCAAGTTATAAGCCTTAAACTTTAATGTATTTTCTTCTTTGAAATCAACAGGAATCAAATAATTACTACCATTCGATTGCGTTCCATGACCCGAATAATAAAAACAAATAGTTGCATAATCCTTAGCGCGTTCTGTTAAAGAATCTATCTTGCTTTCTATTTGATGTAAGGTGCCATCCGATAAAGTCATGACATCAAAACCGAATCTTTCATAACCAGCCGCTATTGCAACAGCATCATTGATAGGATTTTTTAAGGGCGCGAAATTACCAGAATGCATATAATGTTGATTTCCAATGACCAATATCAATCCACGCTTGCTTTTTGTACAATTTTTAACAGATTCTATAAATATACTTCGCTGTATGATGGTATCTCCCGATTCATTCGTCAATTTCAAAGATAGGCTCAAATGTGCTTCTTGCCCAAGCCGAACACGCACGCCAAAGGCATAAGTGGTATCATTTAATGGATTCCAAGTAACATTTTGCGCCCGATTATTCACTTCAAAAACGAGTTGCGTCAAATTACTTTGACTGATAATTTGTCCATGCAATTCTAAATGCGTATCATTGCCTTTTCCGTACGTCACTTGCCTATTGCCAAAATTTAATTGCGTCAATGAATGCCAAATAATGATTGGTTTTTCTGTTTTTTGACGCGCTTTCTGAATATGAGCCATAATTTTTTTAAGATAAGCCGCAATTTCAACATTTTTTTGATTGAACTCGGATGCTTTTTGAGCTGCTTGACGACATCCTATCAAATCTTGCAACGCTTCCAGACAACGACTCTTGTAATACCAACTCATGGCATCATCGGGATGCTTTTCCAAACAACTATTAAAATCTTTCAACGCGGCTTCATACCCTTGAAGTTGATATTGTGCCTGCGCCCGAAGCGATAAATCATTAGAATCGCCTTTTGCTAAAAATCCATTGACATCTTTTAACAAAGCGTTCCAATCACTTAATTGCTTATAGCCTTGAATCCTATACCGATACGCATCATTTAAATCTTGAATATCACTAAATTCATCTGCTTGCTTGGTTATTAAGTCAATCACTTTGTTGAAATCTTTTACAGCGCGAGAAGCATCTATTTCGAGTAGTAACACACCACGTTCTAACAAAGTTTTAGTAAATGGTGGATTTTGCGCAATGGCTTTATCCAATGCTGGAAGATAATTACTATCGCGTTTGATGTAAATATCAGCTAAGACTAAACCATGCATCGCCAAACTTTCTTTGGTATTGATTTTCAACGCATTATCAAAATCTTGTTTCGCCGCAATCGCAAACGTTGCATTTTTGGCGACTTTGCTTTGTTGCAATTTTGACCAACCTAAATGTGCATACACTTTTGCCAAATCCTCCTTTGAAAGAATTGGAGCTTGCGGCACAGGCTCCTTCACTAACGCATCATGTCGCCGAATTGCGGCTGTAAAACCTTCAATAGCAAATGGATACGCTTTTAATTTTAATTGAATAAATCCGTGCTGATAATGGTACAAAGGCATCAAATTCGACTGGCGCAATGCCATATTCATATCTTTCAAAGCCAGTTCAAGTTGTTTATCAGCAAGATAGGCTTGACTCCTGTGATAGTAATAATCGGAGTTCCCTTGCAACTCAATCGCATTCGTCAAATGCGCAATAGCATCTTTGCATTCATGCAACTCATAAGCACATTGCCCACGTTTCGCTAATGCATCATGCAAAGTCGGGTTTAAATCTGCTGCTTTTTTGAATTGTTCTATCGCTGTTGCGTAATTACGCGACTCCAATAAAAGGATACCCAAATTATAAGCATGTTGTGCTTGGTCGGGTGCGGGCAATTTCGTTGCATGACGATTCGCTTGCTCAAAATCTAATAATGCCTCTTGGGTTTTGCCCTGCGCAGTGTAGGCTTTGCCCCGTCCTTGATAGGCTTTGAATAAAACTTCCGCTTTAGATACAGGAACGAACATAATGGCTTTGGAATACCAAAAAATGGCTTCTGCATAATCCATGCGTTCTGACAAACAATCGCCAAAACTGACAAAAAAGAGTGGCTCTTGAAATCGTCGCTCACTATTGGCAGCCCGTTTCAATAAATCATAACCTTCTTCGCGCATGTCTTTGCGATTGCCTAACTTCAAGCAGACTAATCCACAGTTATGGTTAATTTCGGCATCTGCCCCATCTTGGCGAATCATGATTTTGCAATAGCTGTAAGCAGTATCCCATTTTTCCAATGCTATCACTGTCTGAAGACGAAATTTTTCGTATTTTTCTTTATAATCTTTATTTGTAGCTATTTCTATAGCTCTATTAATATCGTACAAACCTTGTCTCAAATCTTTTTTGATTTTGACTTGCGTTTCTGCCGATTTAAAATAATCTTCAGGAGAAGTATTGTTATTATCTTGTGCATTTGTGTCACAAATAACTGATAAACAAATAGTTGTGTATAAAATAAATTTATTCATGCTTTTAGTTAAGTAAAAATAATAATGTTTTATTCAAAAAGTTTAAGATGAAACGTCGTGTGATACAAACATATTTACTATAATCGTATTTTTTTTTAAAAAATAGCATCACCGTGTCATTTTTTTTAAAAAAGTGCGCTTATTAAGTTATAAATATATTTTTAAACCATCAGTCTTTTAGCATGAAGCATTTATTAACGTTTATTATGAGCCTCCACCTTTTAAAGGTGGCTGTGGCTCAAACCAATCTTGGAATGCCCGTTTCGCCAACGATTTTGCGGCAAGGTATCAGTGGCGCGAAATGGATTTACACCAATTTGGATGCAGCTGTACAAGCCGCTGAACCTGATGACATTCTTTATTTATCAGGCGGCACCTTTCGTTTAACCAACTCATTGAACAAAAAAGTCACTATTTTTGGCACAGGCTATCGTTCAGATAGTGCTCGCGCTATGGGCAAATCAGAAATCATCCTTCCTTTTAAATTAGATGCAGGAGCAGGCAGCTCCTATTTTTGCGCGATTCATTTTAAAGGCAATATTGAAACACAAAGTACCTTATCTGAAACGGTACATTTTGGTCGTTGCCGCATAACAGGCTTTCTAACAACTCATTTGGGGCAGTTTGATTTACGGGAGTGCGTTGTTGGAAATGTGAATTTGGGTGCGGGTAGCTCCTTGACTACTTCAAATAGCGTCTTTGAAAGACAACTCGCTGCGAATAATGGCTATTTGACGGCTCAAAACTGCGTTTTTTTAGGGTACGGAGATTCACAAAATGATTATGTTATAAAACAATTTGTTGCTACCGAAGTCGCTCATTCTATTTTTTTATTGAAAAATCCTTTTCTGTTGCAGGGCGGCACGCCTAACAGCATTCGAAATAATTTAGTAATTGGCAATAATGACCGTATTATTGGTTTAGATGCAGATACCAGTAATGTGCGTCAACCGTTCAGTTATCGGAATAGTATTTTTACGCTTCGGCATGATCTATTTGAAGAAGCATCTAATTATCGCGTTCAAGACCCATTGTATTCCAATAAAGGCATTTATAGCGGTACTTCTCCCAAATTTCGAGCTACGCCGCCCATACAACTTGTTGAGATTCAAATGGAACAAATGACTCAAAATACGATCAACCTTCAAGTCAGACTCCGTAACAATGAATAATTTTTTTTTAAAAAGCGGGCTATTATTCTATTTTGTTGGGATGTTGCAAATAGTGATGGCTCAACAAAATTATGAATATGAAGCATGGTTTGATTCCAATCCGCCGCAAACAGGCTCATTTTCGGATACAAGTGAATTAGCAAATTTAAACTTGCCGATTCAAGATTTATCCACAGGTTATCATCAAGTGCAAATTCGTTTCAAACGGGATAGCAGTCCGATTTGGAGTTCCGTCTCAAAACGTGTTTTCTACAAATATCCTGCGGAACAGCCGATTGCGGAAGCTGAATATTGGTGGGACCGAGATTGGTCAAACCAATATTCATTCAATCTCAATAGTGCTGATTCCAATCAATTGATTACCAAATCATTAAATATTTCACATTTATCTAATGGTTTGCATCAATTAAACATTCGCTATCGGGGTAAAGCGGGTAGCAGCAGTTTAAAATCTCAATATTTTTATAAAGTGGGCACAGATTCCATTTGGAAAATCCAACGATTAGAATATTGGTTTGATGGAGATTTGGTAAATCCTCAAACCGTTGAGATGACTCATTTGCATTCGATGCATCAGCAAATTCCTACAACTGGACTTACCGTAGGATTGCATCAATTGCATTTGCGTTGGGTTGGTTCCGCAGGTCATACAAGCGTTGTGACCTATCCATTTTATAAGTCAATTGATGACCGTTATTGGGTGACAGAATTACATTATTGGTTTGATGATAATATCAACAATATCAATCGTTTACCTATAAGCAATTTTAGCAATGATTTACTGATTTTGAATGATTTAAATGTAAGTAATTTGACAAAAGGCAGACATCGCGTAACCATACAATATGGTGGTAAAGCAGGTTGGTCTTCGCCGCAAACGCGTTGGTTTTACAAGCCTGAAGAGGAAGGGATTGCTTATTGGTTTTATCAAAGAAATATTGCTTTTACGGATACATTGCGCGGAATGGTGCCAAGAGATGCCTTTGAAAAAGTCGTAGGAATGAATAAAGCATTATACATTCAAGCTAAAGTGCCTTGCGACGGATGGTATCGCATGGGTACGCGCTCCAAAACAGCATTGGGTTGGTCATCCGTTGCAGAAAGTGATAGCATTTTTCTAAACGCGCCTTTTACCTTAGCAGAGCCGCGATTCATTCATACCACCTGCGGCGAGGATACAGGCAAAATCGTGATTTCGCCGCCCCGTTTTGGTAATAATTGGCAATACGCGCTGATGAATTTATCACTTCCGTCACAAATCCCACCATTTCAATCGGATACTATTTTTAGCGGCTTGAAAGGAGATACATATTATAAATTGCGGGTGCGCGATGCTTCGGGTTGCGAAATGAGTCAAGAGTTTAGGATTAATAAGAATGCGTTACCGCAAAAAGATACTTTTATAACGGTATGTGAGAAATATCGTTGGATAGATACAATATTGGATAACAATGGAATACGTATTATAAACGATTCACTTACGACTACGGGCGTTTATACCCGTACTTTAAAATCACGCCGTTATAGCAATTGCGATAGTACTGTGCATCTTCATTTAACGGTTTACCGAAAAGTAGTTAAAAGTATAGATACGGCTATTTGTGAATTAGATAGTTTAAAATTTGGGAATCGTTGGATAAAAAAAGATAGTACGTATATAGATAATTTGCATACATGGAAAGGTTGTGATAGTATTGTTACCTTGCGTTTACACGTTAACCGTTTGCCAAGAGACACCATAAGAGAGACTATATGTGAAGGCTCTGTAAGAATATTCGGGGGAGCGAGGCTTGATACATTTTATACATCAGGCACGTATAGGGATACCATCCATCGAAGTACTCGTTGCGATAGTTTAGTGATGTTAATATTGAAAGTTAATGGGCGAGGGCGTTTGACACTGTTGAATAGACGCTGCGAAGGAGATACGATTAAGTTCGTTCGTCTAACGGACACCTTATATCTTCATAAAGATACAACGCTTTTTACAATGCAGTTTAGGGGTTGTGATTCGATATTCCATCGTTACGAATTTGTTCCCAAACCATCGCTCACAAAGGATTTGGTGGTAGAACCTCGTTGTTTATACAGTCAAACAGGGCGGATTTCATTATCGTTGAATCGGAAACGCCAAGATTTGCAGTGGGAATGGTTGAAAGGAGATACCCTTTTTCCACGTCCTACAGATGTGGTTTGGACTGCTGATAGTCAATCATTGGTTATCAGTCGGTTAGATACAGGGCGTTATCTGATGCGCATCATGGATAATCAGATTTGCAAAGATACATTGCGGCTCCCTATTTTGTTAGAATATCAAAAATTTAGAATAGATTCCACAAAAGCCTGCAAAGGACTCGCGAATGGCACAGCGCGATTTGTTTATAATACGAAACCCAATTATAGTTATAAATGGCAGGTGAATCAGCCCTATAGCAGAATAGAGACAATTATGGTTCATTTACGGGCAGGGCGTTATGTTGTGACAGTGTGGGATGATTATACGGGCAAATTATGCGATAGTGTTCGTTTCCAAATACCAGAAGTGGATACTTCAGTCAATTACAGACAATATACTATCTGTTATGGCGATACTTTGCGGGCACATGATACCATTTTCACCACTAAACATCAAGGTCATCGGATGACAGTTAAACGGCATGATGGTTTGGAGTGTGACTCCATTATTTTCGTCACCGTGAATATGCGCGTTTCGGATCAGCATCTGCATTTGAACGCGTCACCGCGAGACACGACCATTTTCTTAGGAGATAATGCAACATTGAAAATTGAACCTAATTTCAAACCTATCGGTATTGATTGGGATCCCAATAAAGAAGTTAGTTGCCCAAGTTGTCCATCATTAGTAACTTCACCTGTACGAGAGCAATGGTACAGTATTAAAGCGCAAAATGATAGAAAATGTTGGATGTCCGATTCTATTTTGGTACGTGTCAAGCGTGACCTCTATACAATTCCGAATGCATTTTATCCGACAGCGGATGACCCTCTTTACACTATATATCCTGATAAAGCGATTTCTAAAATCTTGAAATTGACCATTTTTGACCGATGGGGCAAGCGTTTGTATCAAATAGAAAAGCCGCTACATGGAACTAAATGGGGTTGGGATGGCAAAGTAGATGGAATGGACATGCCACAAGATGTTTATCGTGCGATTGTAGAAATCGAATTAAAAGATAAGACAATTGAGGTTAAAAACCAAGCCTTCACCCTTTTCCGATAACGGATTGCGGAATGTGGATTTCGGATTGCGGAATAAATATATTTGTAAATTACATTCCGCAATCCGAAATTCACATTCCGAAATCGCATTATTTTGACATGAAAAAATATGTTATTATTTTAAATTTAATCCTTTGGGTACAAACGATTTGGGCGCAAGATCCACTGTTTTCCAACCCAAATGGCATTAAAACCCTTTTGAATCCTGCTTGGATTACGGATTTTGGTGCGTCTTTACAAGTTGCGGCGCAATATCGAAAACAAGCAGAGACTCCATTGAATACAGGTTTATACGAAACGACAGGTGCGACGGTGCAATGGAATCATCCTTCTAAATATGTGAATTATTGGGGGCTTGGATTACAATTAAGCCGCGATAATGTAGAATCGGGCTTTTTTAGCCAAACGCAAGCCTATTTGTCGGGTTATTACAGTCGGTTTCTTTTCAAAACCGATGGCGGTAAAACATTAAGACGCTATTATTTGATAGGCGCGTTTTCCGCAGGAGTTAGTCAACAACGGTTAAGCGATAAGCTCCGTTGGGTACAAGGATATAACCCGAACAATGGTCAATATCAAGAATCGTTACTTGGCGGCATGCATCCTGTACCCACAATTGACAATTATCAACACATTCAACCAACTGTTAATGTAGGAGCCATGTTTCAAGCATTGAATGGAGAAGGTAATGGTTACGAATTGGGTATTAGTGCATTTCATTTAAATCGCCCGAATCAAAGTTGGTTTGCTAATGATCAAGCCTTGTTAAACAGCAGGTGGGCAGTACATGGAAGTGCTTCCATTCCAATCTTTCGGAGCTGGCAACCTAAGTTATCAATGGTGTATGTGATGCAAGGGATTTCCAAACAAGTACAGGCATCTATCCGATTGCCATTGAGTGCGACGCATCAAGGACTCAGTTTAGAATTAGCGCAACGTTGGCATTCGGCAACGGCTAAGACGGGCATTGTCGGCATTCATTTTAGGCAGCCTACGTTAGAATTTTTGGTCAGTTATGAAATGAATTTAGATGGATTTAAGCCGATTAATGCTTTCAATAATGCTTTGGAAGCAGGACTTATATTTAAATTAAAAAAATAAAAAAAAAACATATATTAGCTGTCATTTTTGTTAAAAAATGAGGTTATATGGTAGTGATCATTTAGAGCGGATTGGAGTATCGGAACTTGATTAAAAAACGCATCTAATCCTCCACTTCAAAATTTATTTTTAACTAAAATTGTGAAAAAATATGCTATCTTGGTACAAAAAATCTTATGAAACGCCTGAGGAACTTTACGAAGGCTTGAAAATGGAGGCATCACCTGCCATCCAAAAATTAATCCATAAAGTGACTCCCTATATTGATGGATTGGGCAGAAAACATGGATTAAGTGCAGAAGAAATTGAAGATTTAATCTATATTTCGGTTATGAAACACGTAAAATGTTTAAGAGCAGGTACTTATGAGTTTGATGGCGGTTGTCCGACGCGTTTTACCTTTGGCATTGCAGAAAGACGGGTTAAGGATTATTGGAATAAAAAACCGACGGTCGAATTGGTTTTCGCGCAAAATAAAGCGACTCCAAGCATTGAAGCAAAGGATTTATTAGAGCATGGCTTTCAACATTTGTCCAATAACGACGAACAATTACTGCGGCAAACTTATGAGGAAGGTTATAAAGATAAAGAAATTATTCAAAATTTTGAAACACCTTATGAGAATGCACCTGCATTGCGCACTGCCCGCAAACGAGCAAGAGATAGATTTAAAGCGTTCGTACAACCCTTGTGGGGATTGTTTTGGATTGCGATCCATTTGACAAATTATTGATAATCAACTTTTTATAAAAAATATTTACCATGCTAAAAATAGAGATTCCCGTAGAAAAGGCACCCATTTCAGACGCAGCAATTCGGCAAATGGTGGCTACCGAATACCAATCTTATCGCCGCAAGAAAGAATGGAAAGGACGAATTGCCGCTTTTTTTATTTTTTGTAGTTTAATGGTAGGAGGTCGGTATTGGTATCAATCCAATTTTGGCGTACCAGAAGTGCCAATTGCTATAAAAGACACGGCAACTGATATAAAGTACAGCACCGCACCATCCGATGCAGAGGCGGTATTAGTCACTTTGTTAAGGTTGCCACAAACGAAGCCCGTTCTGAAAGACCTTATTAAAGAAATAAAAGCAAGTTCAAATATAAATCAGGAGACAATTAATGCTTCAAACGAATTATCTTTGGATGAACGGCTTTATCTGCAAGCGTTGCTACGTTTAAAAAATAAAGACGTGGCTGGTGCAACAAACTTATTAAAGCAGCTTAGTAATGATTTTACCATTAAAAAGGAAGCTTTGGAACACATACAAGCGATTTCAAAATAATAAATGTATAAACGCATTGACATTTTTCATTATATTTATACCCGTTACAAAATGAATTGCGAAAAATCGTAGAGACAGGTCGCGACCTGTCTTGTTTTAATTCATTTACAATTTTTTGATTATCAATGAATTGCGAAAAATCGTAGAGACAGGTCACGACCTGTCTTGTTTTAATTCATTTACAATTTTTTGATTATCAATGAATTAAAAAGAGAATTATTTATAATTTAAATTTATTTGAAATGGGTACAGACAAAAGAAAATCATTTAATTAATTATTATTTTTAAAAGAAAATTTTAAATGATTAAATTAAATTTTCAAATTAAAAAATTAATTTATTTTACAGGATGGTTTCAATCAAAAAGCAATATCCCCGAAAGCAATGTAACAACCTAAGTTCTTAAAATGGAAAAGGTGTAATGCCCAATTGCGGCTTCGTAATGCAGTTTTAAAAGTTTCATAATTCATTGATAATCAATGAGTTTTAAAATTTAAAAGCCTTATTCAAAAATTGCAATTGGGATTACACCCATTAAAATTATCTTTTAACCTTCAATGTTCAACATTGAATCCTATTAACAATGAAACATGCTAAAAGTTTTATTTTGCTTCTTCTGGCACCAATGTTTGTGAAGCGTCAATCCGAAACCAAAGCAATCCGCCTAAAATCACAATACAGCCTATGATTTGAACTGGAATTTCATAACTACCTGTTGCTTTCAAAATAAAACCGAAAGCCGATGCCATGATTGCAGAGCCTAATTGCCCCGCTAAACCCATTGTGCCTGCGACTGAACCCGCAAATTGCCCCCCGATGTCAGTCGCAACTGCCCAAGAAACAGGTAACGTAAAGTCTTTAAATGCTAATCCCAATGATAAAAAAATGATTGCAACATTAATATCCTTGATAAGTGTCCCCGCTATCATGCAAATACCCGCCATCACCAAACCAAACATGCCTACATATCGCCGACCAAATTTAATACCTTTTAGTTTGGTTAAGTAATCCGACGCAAAGCCGCCTGCCAAACAACCCACCATGCCCAAAATGAATGGCAATGAAACCATAAAACCTAATTGCTCCTTTGGAATCCCGCGCCCATTTTGCAAATATTTGGGCATCCATGACATATAAAAATAAGCTCCATACAATAAACAATGATACATACCCATTAATGCCCATAAATTGGGGTCTTTTAAAACTTTTTTCCAAGGCAATAAGGCATGAGTTGGCTTTTTCAAACTGCGCCCTGCTTCTATCAAGGCAACTTCTTCAGCACTGATATTCGGCATATCTCTCGGTTCATCTTGGTACCAAAACCACCAAAAGACACACCAAACAGCACCCAAAGAACCAAAAATGTAAAAAACGGTTTGCCATCCATAGGATTTTGCAATCGCCAAAGATATAAATGGAGCTAACGCGCCGCCTAAACGACTACCCATCCACACCACTGACTGAACACGCCCACGTTCTACCGCAGGAAACCACCGCGCTATTGCAACCGATGTGGTCGGAAATGCGCCCGCCTCTCCCGCACCAAATAAGAAGCGAACCACAATTAAATAGTAAAATCCAGAAGCAAATCCTGTTAAAATGGTGAAAAAAGACCACCAAAGTACAATCCGAATTAAGGTAATTTTGGGTCCGAATTTGTCCACTAAAATGCCTGTTGGAATTTCAAACGCGCCATAAGCTAATGAAAAAGCACCAAGCACTAAACCCCATTGTTCGTCTGTTAGGTTCAAATCTTTGATAATGTCATTCCCTATCACAGAAATCGAATTCCTGTCCAAATAGGTAATGACCGCAAAGACGACGAAAACCATCAATAATTGAAATCTCTTTTGCATATCGTTGTTAACTTGAATTGTAATATTGCCTAAACTTTAGACTTTTGTTTCGTTTTAAATCGTATCATTCCAATTAATGCTATAAAAATTAATATAAATCCAAAGAATGTTTGGAGTGTGTAACTTTCGCCAAACCATAAGTATCCCATGATTAATGCAAAAAGTACTTCTGCATACCGCAACATGGAGAGAAAACTAGTGTCTTCTTGTTGCGCCTCGTCCAGCGTTCCACGCAGACTGTATGTGAATAAAACTTGAGCGACAAAACCTGCTAAACCGATTAAGAAAAAAATAAAGGATTCATGTAAGTTCGGCGTTTTCCAATAAGGTATTGAAACGAAACCACTTATGACACTCGCAATCAGCATGAAATAGTGAATCACGACTAATGGATGATCATCATCCCCAATTTGTCGAATGAGGATATATAGTAATCCGTTTGCAAATGCGGAAATCAATCCCATGATTAAATCAAAGGTGCCTATGCGTATATCAAAGCCTTTTAAAAAACAAACGCCCAACATTGCCATCCCCAAAAAAGTCCATTGAATCCATTTCAATCGCTCTCCCAACATGAAAATAGCTAAAATCGCTGTGAAAACAGGTGCTAAATATTTTAAAGTAACAGCTGTTCCAAACGGAATACGTGGTAAAATGTAGAAAAATGTAAATAAGGATATAGTGCCTACAATCGCTCTTGTAAATAATAATTTTGTATTTTTACCTTTTAATGGAATTTTATTCCATAATAAGAAAAATACGGCGAATAGCCATGTTACAAATGACCTAAAAAATACATGTTCAAAACTATGTATTTCAGGTAGGTATTTTATCAAGGCTTGCATGATGGAAAAACAGAATGTGCTTGCCAACATGTATTGAACACTTTTGCTTAGATTCATTTTTGTTTTATATTATTGAAACACATAGATTGCAAACACATATAGACATAGGAAACATAGCGTATAGAAATCTATGTTCCCTATGTCCCTATATGTTTGCAATTTTGAGTCAATGAAATACGATACCTTCCATGATTTTGCGCACGGTGCGTATCGTTCCTGCGCGTTTCACATTGATTTTATCGCCAATCGTCTCCATTTCCAATTTCACCTCTATCACGCCCGAAGGATGTTCTATAATAATGACTTCACTTGGTGCGCCATTCGTTGTGCCAACTTCCGATGCAATACTGCCTTTGATTTTCAAAGCCGTTCCTACGCATATCGCACCTGTAACCGCATGTGCAGGATGCAACGTTTTAGGCGTAAAATATAAGGATTGAATATTATTTGAACTACTTTTCGGTTTGGATAGCAATCCTATTTTGGGCAAAACGCTATTGCTAACATCGCCTAAACCCATCTTTTGCCCCGCTTCTAAGCGAATTTTTTCCAATTTTGCCATCAAATCTTTGTTTTTTTGGAAAAACTCAGCATTTTCATTGCCGATTAAACCAAAATCGGTTGCTTTCATTAAAACCATCGGTATGCCCGCGTCCACCATCGAAACCGAAATGCCTTGAATCGTATCTCGAATGTTGCCTGTTGGCAATAATTTTCCCGTTTTGCCGCCCACTTGGTCAAATAAATTCAATACCACTGGCGCAGCCGTCCCTGGAACGCCACTAATTGCCATCGTGCCATCGTATTCAACATAACCTTTGGGCGTTTGAACGATTTCTTCAATAATCGAATTCGTATTAATGTTGTACACCATGACCCGCGTTTCTGGAATCGTCGCCTTAACCATCCCACGTTCAATCGCAAACGGTCCTACTCCTGCCATCATGTTGCCACAAGGCGGAGTCGTATCCACAAACGCTTTTTCAATCTCGACTTGCGCAAATAAATAATCTACATCAATGCCTTTCCGTTTGGAAGGTTGAACCATGACGGCTTTACTCGTGACCGTAACGGTTCCGCCCAAACCGTCAATTTGATGTGGGTCAGGTGAACCCATGATTTTCAACAAAATTTTATTTCGTTCAACCACGTCAGACGGCAAATCGCGCATATCTAAAAAGGGACCTTTCGATGTGCCTGCACGCATGTACAAACAAGGAATACTTTTTTCGGTGATATGAGTAACATGGGTTAGAGTAGGTGTTGTTTGAACCGTTATTTGAGGCGTTTTACAGGCGACGAACACACCTAAAACGCTGATTATCAAGATAGAATGTTTCATAAATATGCAAATTTTAAATAATTCATGCTACTTTTGCCACCAATGAAACGAATTAGCCCGTTTTTTTTAATTTTTGTAAAAATTCGGGCTAATTCGTGTCATTCGGGGCAAAATGTTATTGTGCAGCAGCCGAATAACCTGCGGCGCGTCCAAAAACAGCCCCTGATGTCAAACCAGAACCGCCAGGATAACCATAGAAAAACACGCCACCCACCATTTCTCCACAAGCAAATAAACCTGCAATCGGTTCATCCTTTTCATTCAAAACCGCCCCTCCCCTATTCACTTTTACACCACCATACGTAAACGTAATGCCGCCCGTCACAGGATAGGCGCGAAACGGCGGCGTATCCAACCGATTTGCCCAATTGGATTTCGGCAACGCCAATCCTATGGTATTTTTGCCATCTTTAATGGTTGGGTCAAACGATTTATCCAAATTCACCGCCTCATTATAAGCATTCAAAGTCGCAAGTGCCTTTTCAGCAGGAATGCCTTTGAGTTTTTGAACCAAATCTTCCAACGTGTCCGCTTCCACAAAACTCGCATCCGCCGTTTTATACTCACCATATAATAATGGATACACTTTTGCATCAAAAACCTGCCATGCAAACTGTTTGGGTTGTTCTAACACTGCTTTTCCGAATTGCGCATACGTGTAATTGCGAAAATCCGCGCCTTCATCCACAAAACGGTCTCCATTTGCATTCAGCATCACGCCAAACAAATAACTTATTTTTCTATAATGTTTACGCTCTATGTGCGGAATATTCAAATTACCATATTCGGGCATATTTAAATCCATTGGCGTTGCATGACAACCACCAAAATGCCCATTCAAACTTGCACCCACCGATTGAGCCATTTCAATGCCTGCACCTTGATTATGACGTGTTCCACGAACTCGCGCTTTTGCCCAATTTGAACCTAAATATTTGATTCTCAATGCTTTATTCGCCTCAAAACCGCCACTCGCTATTACAACCGCATCCGATTTTACCTCCATATCTTTCCCACGATTGCGATAACGCACTCCTATCACCGTTCCATTTTCATGTAACAAGGATTGCACGTTGCAATTATACTTAATTTTGCCGCCCAAACGAATAAATTCTTTTAATTCGGCTTGAACCAATCCATCCCCTTCTCCTTCGGATTCCAATGTCAAACCACCCCAAAAAATATATTTCCCCTCTTTTTGAAACGTTTGACGCGAATAAATCGGGTCAAAACGGACATTATGACTCGCTAACCATTGAATCGTTGGTAAACTTTCTTCGACCAGAAAATTTTGTAACGCTGTCAAAGGTTCTCCTTCGTTAAAATGTTTTAAATCGGCTAAAAATTTTGTTTTTGGATATGAACCAAAATCGGTTCTACCTAAACGTTCATCTGTTGGATTTTTTAATAACGGTTTCAAATCTTCAAAATCGTTATAGGCAAAACGCATCGCGCCAGCCGTATAACGGCTATTGCCTCCAAATTCTTTTCGATTTGCCTTTTCGAGCATCAATACAGATGCACCTTTTTCTAAAGCAGCTATCGCAGCACACATCGCCGCGTTACCACTTCCAATCACAATTACTTGATTTTTTTTCATAAAATGAAGGTTATGATAACCCAATTTGTAAGGTCTGAATTAGGATTCTTAGGATGGATAGAATTGTGGCAGGATTAATTTTAAGGATTTAAAATCAATCCTGCCACAAGCTTATCCATCCTAAAAATCCTAATTCAGATTTTTTTAAAAACTATAATTAACAGACATATTTAAGAAGCGTCCTTGCGTACCAAATTGATTGGTTCGGCGAGAGTAAACCACTTCATTCGTCGTTTGCGGCACTTGCAACAAATCTGGATAGACATCCGTGAAATTATTTGCACCAAGTGTAACACTCAATTTGTTAATAGGACGGTACGTAATGGCAAAATCAAATAACGTTTTTGCTGCAAAGACTTGATATTTTTTTGCTGTAACATCCGTTGGAGCTACTTTCAAGGTCGCTAATGGATCTGAAACTTCTCCAAAACGAGTTGCACGCAACAAAATACTAAATTGTTTATAATCATAATTTCCTGAAACAATTAATTTATTTTTCGGCTGCCCATCTGTAATATACAACGCTGCCGCAGCATCTACAATTTGAACACCTGTTGAGGTAGTTCTATTTGCTCGCAAGGTCGTCTCCATCGAAGAATAAGCAATATTAAGCACAACTTTGTTATCTTTATCAATCGGTCTGTTGTAATTAGCAACAAATTCAAAACCATTTGTACGTGTATCCAGCGCATTTACAAAGAATTGTGCATTTTGTTTGAAACCTTCTGCAACAAATTCTGGGTACTGGTTTACGGGTGTGCTCGCTGATAACATGATGCGATTATCTACATCAATTTGATAAAGATCCGCTGTCATCGTAAAATAGTCACCTAACTTAGACGTAATCCCACCTGCAAAATCCAAAGAAGTTTCTTTCTTTAAACCATTGAGTCCCAATAGATATGCATATTTATAATCTGCTGGAAGCACAGGATTGTAAATAGAATTACCTGCATTGTCAAATGAAATATTAACAAAATTGCTATAATGTATCTGCGTCATAGACGGCGCACGGAAACCGCGACTAATCGAACCGCGAATCGCAAAAGCATCGGTTGCTTTGTAACGACCATTCACTTTTGCCGAAAGATCACTACCAAAATCACTATAATTTTCACCCCGAACCGCCGCACCAATTAATAATTCTTTG
>JBEEMZ010000067.1:0-20179 GCA_041192405.1 Bacteroidota bacterium
TCGTGACCTGTCTAATTTCGATTATTTATAATTCATTTATTATCAATTCATTATAAATAATCGAAATCGGACAGGTCACGACCTGTCCCTACAATGTTTCGTTGTTCTATTTAGGAAAGGTATAACTAACTAACACATTTTCAAGGATTCCGCGACAAACGCTTCCCACTCTGCAAACATCTCTTTTTTCATCACGCGAGGGAATTTATGTTGACCGCCCATTTTGCCTTTGATTTCCATCCACTTGATAAACAAATCGGGCGGCACAATATTCATCTGAATATCGCTTAAAACCGAAGTGCGTTCGGTTGCATAATCATCATTAATGCGACAAAGTTCTGCATCAAGCAAGGTTGCAAATTGTTTGGCATCCACTTGTGGGTCGCAGCCGACGTACCACCGATGTGCATAAGTGGCATGGTGCGGCACTGCGCAAACCGTAAATTCTCGAATTTTGGTATTCAATGCTTTTTGCACATATTCAACCCCCGTATTCATGTTGCCGACCGAAAGGTGTTCGCCGCAAATACTTAAAAATTGCTTGGTTCGACCTGTTATAACAATCTCTTTACGTCTGAAATCAGTGAAACGAACCGTATCGCCAATCAAATATCGCCACGCACCCGCACACGTACTCAACACTAAGGCATAATCCTTTCCAATCGTTACATCATTGACAGTCAACGTTTTAGGTTGTCCTTTTAGGTTTCCATCGCCGTCAAAGTGCTCATCATTGAATGGTATAAATTCAAAAAAAATACCATTATTCACCACCAACGCCATCGAACGGGTTTCGGGACGATTCTGATAGGCAATAAAACCTTCCGATGCCAAATAAGTATCAATATAAACCACAGGTTTGCGCATCATCGCATCAAAACTATGCCGATGCGGTTCAAACGAAATGCCGCCATGTACGAAGGCTGATAAATTGGGCCAGATTTCATGAATATCTTTCACACCATGATATTCGACGATTTTTTCAATCATTAATTGATTCCACGACGGAATTCCACTGATAAATGCCACATCCCAATCTTTAGCGCGTTCGGCGATGCGTTGCAAACGCTTTTCCCAATCGGGGATTGCGGCAATTTCACCTTCGGGTTTCGACACGCCGCGTATCCAAAACGGGCGATTTCCAATATTGATGCCGCTTAAATCGCCTACAAAATAACCACCTTTGTCTTTCAAACTCGTCGAACCGCCCAACATCACATTATCTTTGGTGTACATATCAGGGTTGATGTTGTAACGCGTCAACGAGAAAAAAACTTTCATTCCCGCACGGCGCATGGCACGAATCATCTCTTTTGTAACAGGAATATGCTTGGAAGGTGTGCCTGTCGTGCCCGAACTGAGTGCGAAATATTGCACTTTGCCAGGCCAAGTCACATCCGTTTCATTTTGGAGGCAGCGATACCACC
The DNA here is from genome assembly GCA_041192405.1 of Bacteroidota bacterium. Classification (GTDB taxonomy): domain Bacteria; phylum Bacteroidota; class Bacteroidia; order Chitinophagales; family Saprospiraceae; genus JAAFJT01. The sequence continues at coordinate 1,428 of JBEEMZ010000067.1, forward strand.
AATTATCGTGCATCGAATCGTAATCGTGCAAGGGTACTTTTGCTTGGAATTGTTGAATCATGGCTTCGGCATTGGGCGCGTCGAGCATGGATTCAAAGTCATAATGTTTGCCAAAAGCGGTATGATGTGCCTTTTTGAGCAACCTTTTAAGGGTTTTATGTTGTTGGTCAACGGGCAAGAGGCGGATTTCCTGCACTCTGCGTACAATTTTGAAACTGCGTTTGATAATATTTCCGAGTAAGCGCATAGATTCCTTGATGGATTAGTTTAATTTGGTTGATTATGTTTTACCATAGATGACTCTATAAATGTTGTTGCAAAAATAGTTTTTTTGTCATAATGATGTTTATTTTTTAGACGAATTTAGACAAAAAAGCGAAAATTCGCTATTTTTTATTAGAATTAGGCATGAAGGAAATAAGGAAGCAAAAAAGAGCCTCAAAAAAAAAAACTTTTGCATCCTTATCTTTCTTTTAATTCTTTTATGCCTAATTTTAATAAAAATTATAAAAAATGAATGCATTTTCTTTTCGGCGTGCCACTGCCGCAGACGCTTCTGAAATGTGGGCAATTATCGAACCGATATTGGCAAAAGGCGATACTTGGGTTTTCGCGCCGCCGAAATCGCCACTTGACCGAATCCAAATGTTAGATTATTGGCTTTCAAATGAAAAATACACTTATGTATGTATCGTTGATAATCAAATGGTTGGCATTTTTTTCATCAAAGAAAATCAACCCGATTTAGGCAACCACATTGCCAATGCAGGTTATATGACACATGAAGATTGGCGCGGACGCGGGATTGGCTATGCGATGGGTGTGTTTTCCTTGCAAGAAGCGCGGCGATTGGGTTTTGAAGGCATGCAATATAATATTGTCATCAAAACCAATGAAGGAGCCGTTCGATTGTGGCAACGCTTGGGTTTTGAAATCGTTGGGACGTTGCCGAAAGTGTTTCGACATCCAACTTTGGGGCGTGTGGATGCGTATGTAATGTTCCAATGGTTGTAGATTTATGCCCAAAATATAATTTGGGATGTAAAAAGTTTTATAATTTAAATTTTAATGATTTTGTGGAATATAATTTGGCTAAATGCTTCAAATTATATAAAAATTATTTTATGTATTATTTTTAACCACTTTTTTCAAAATAAAATGCTGCGGAAAGCGTGAAAAAAAGCGATCCCCGATCGCCTTTTTCACGCTTTTTTCAAAATAAAATGGCTATTCTATAATTTATTTCCAAAAAATATTTTGCTATGTAACGGCAGAGATTTTTATTTTTTAAAATTACCAAAATATTCTGCTATTATTGCGCGATTTTGGAAACAAACAGGGTGTTCAACATTTATTTTATCACAACATACCGAGAAAAAATCATGCTCGTAAAAACGTATGCAGGTGCTGTCAAAGGCATTGATGCTCAAACGATTACGGTTGAAATCAATGTGGGCGGGACGCTTTCTGCACAAACAGACCGTTATTATTTCTTGGTCGGACTACCCGATAATGCCGTGCGCGAAGGGTTGCAACGCATTGAAGCTGCTGTCAAAAATGCTGGCATGTACATGGAGCGCATCAAAACAGTGGTCAATCTCGCGCCTGCCGACTTACGCAAAGAAGGTTCTGCTTATGATTTAGCCATTGCGGTTGGTTTTCTGGCGGCGACCGACCAAATTAAATCGGTTGATTTAGACAAATACATGATTATGGGCGAATTGTCGTTAGACGGCAGTTTGCGACCCATCAAAGGTGCGTTGCCGATTGCGGTGCAGGCGCAAAAAGAAGGTTTCAAAGGCGTTTTTTTACCGAAAGCCAATGCGCGAGAAGCCGCGATTGTCAAGGGACTTGACGTGTATGCAATGGATCATTTGCGTCAAATCGCTGATTTTTTGAACGGAAAAATCGTGTTAGAACCCGTAAAAGTGGATATTGAGGCTGAATTTAGTCAAAATCAGTCGCTTTCGGGCGTAGATTTCTCCGATGTCAAAGGGCAGGAAAATATCAAACGGGCTTTGGAAATCGCGGCTTCGGGCGGACATAATGCGATTTTAATCGGACCGCCTGGCGCAGGGAAAACGATGTTGGCGCGTCGGCTGCCGACGATTTTGCCCCCTTTGAGTTTGCGGGAATCGCTTGAAACGACCAAAGTACATTCGGTTGCAGGTATTTTGCCGCCTGAAACGGCATTAGTGTCGGTTCGTCCGTTTCGCGCACCGCATCATACGATTAGCGATGTGGCATTAGTGGGCGGCGGTTCGGACCCAATGCCAGGTGAAATTTCATTGGCGCACAATGGTGTTTTGTTTTTGGACGAATTACCAGAATTTAAAAGGGCGGTTTTAGAAGTTTTGCGGCAGCCGATGGAGGAACGCCGCGTAACGATTTCGCGGGCGCGGATGACGGTGGATTATCCTGCGAGTTTCATGTTGATTGCTTCGATGAATCCGTGTCCGTGCGGTTATTACAATCATCCTGAAAAAGATTGTGTTTGCGGTTCGCCCGTTGTGAAGCGGTATTTGAATAAAATTTCGGGTCCATTATTGGATAGGATTGATTTGCATGTCGAGGTTACACCTGTGAAATTGGACGAACTGGCATCTATTGAGCCGCCCAAAGAAAATAGTCAAGATATTGTTACCCGCGTGATTCAAGCGCGAAGCATTCAAAATCAACGTTTTAAAGATACAAAAGATGTTTACTGTAATGCACAAATGCCGAGTCGCATGGTTCGAGAAGTTTGCGTTTTAGATGCGGCGGGTTTGGAAACCTTGAAAAAAGCCATGTCGCGTTTGCAACTTTCGGCGCGAGCATACGACCGCATTTTGAAAGTGGCTCGCACGTCAGCAGACTTGTGCGGCAGCCCCAATATTCAAATTGAACATTTGGCAGAAGCGATTCAATATCGGAGTTTGGATAGAGAGGGCTGGGCAAGGTGAAAAGTACTCCAATTGGACGAAATTTCGCGAAGCCTCGGTTTCGCAAAATTTTCAATTTTTTAAAACACACATCTTCCACAAAATTGTTCAGCGACCAAAAAAAAGCATCAAAATCCATTTTTAGAACCTAAATATTTCGCTACTTTCAAAAAAACAATTACCTTTGCGCGATTTTTCAAAACAACCTTGCGATTGTGGACGGTAAATTTCGGATTTCGGAATGCACATGTATATATTATCTGTGTACATTCCGAAATCCGAAATCCACCTTCCAAAATCGCAAAGTTGTTATTTTTTCATATAACAAAAAGTTCATAAGGTGAATACTTTGAGCTACAAAACGGTATCCGTTAATAAGGAGAACGCAGAAGTCAAATGGTATGTCGTGGACGTTGCGGGCGAGCATGTTGGTCGCATCAGTTCCAAGATAGCCAGTGTTTTGCGTGGCAAAAATAAGCCGTCCTTCACACCGCACTCCGATACCGGCGATTATGTAATCGTAATTAACGCGGAAAAGGCTGTCTTCACGGGCAAAAAAATGAAGCAAAAAGAGTACATTCGGTACTCGCTTTATCCGGGCGGTCAAAAAAGAGTCATTGCTGAAGACATGTTGGAGCGCAAGCCGACCATGATTATGGAAGCAGCAGTGAAAGGCATGTTACCTAAAACGAAATTAGGGCGTGCGATTTTCAAAAAAATGTTCGTTTATGCAGGTGGTGAGCACCCGCATGCCGCGCAAAAACCCGAACCGTTGGTGTAATGATAAATGATGAATGATAAATGATGAATTTTATAAAGGCTTGATTGTTAAATCATTACATTATACTTTATAACAAATTTGTCATTCATAATTCATCATTCATAATTCATCATTATTCAAAAAATTGAAATTGTATTATGGAAATCATAAATGCGGTAGGGCGCAGAAAAGCTGCTGTTGCGCGGGTTTTCCTCAAAAAAGGCGAAGGTAAAATCACGGTCAACGGTAAAGATTATCGGGAATATTTCCCGCAAACGCACGTGCAAGGCGCAGTAACCGATCCAACAGAGACGGTCGGCGTTGCAACGGCGTATGATATTGTGGTCAACGTATCTGGCGGCGGGTTCAAAGGACAAGCCGAAGCAGTACGGATGGGCATTTCTCGGATTCTCGTGAAAATCAACGAAGAATTCCGTAAACCATTGAAAGACAAGAAATTCCTTACGCGTGACCCTCGTGCGGTTGAACGGAAGAAATTTGGTAAACCGAAAGCACGTAAGAGCTTCCAGTTCTCTAAACGTTAAACGATTTCGGATTATGGGTTGCGGATTGCGGAATAGGTTGATAATCAATGTATTGCAATATTTGAAATCCTGCATTTGCAATGGTCATTTTTTTACGATTTTAGATAGACGATTTTTAATTTCAGAATCAATTGATAATCAATACAATAGATATTCCGAAATCCGAAATCCGAAATCCGAAATCCCCAATAATTTTTAAAAATAATGGAAAAACCGTCGTATAATGAGTTGTTGGATGCGGGAGTACACTTCGGGCATCAACGCAGAAAATGGAATCCTAAAATGTTGCCGTACATCTTCACGGAACACAAAGGCATCCACTTGATTGACCTCAATCGCACGAGCGAATGCTTAGAAAGAGCAGGTTTGGCGATGCGTCAAATTGCAAAAAGCGGTCGTAAAGTGTTGTTTGTCGCAACGAAAAAACAATCGCGGGAATTGGTAAAGGCTGCTGCCTTGAGTGTGGGCATGCCGTTTGTGACAGACCGTTGGTTAGGCGGGATGATGACCAATTTCCAAACCGTTCGGAAATCGGTGAAAACGATGAACGATATTGACCGTAAATTGTCGGACGAGACGAATACGAGCATCAATAAAAAGGAAAAACTCACAATGGGACGTGAGCGCGATAAAATTGAAAAAGTATTAGGTGGTATTGCGAATATGACGCGCCTGCCTGCTGCGGTTTTCATCGTGGACATCGGACATGAGCACTTGGCGTTAGCGGAAGCGAAACGGTTGGGGTTGAAAACGTTTGGTATGGTGGATACGAATTGCGACCCGAATACGATTGATTTCCCGATTCCTGCGAATGATGATGCATCAAAATCAGTCGGTGTTATCACAAATTATTTGATTGGCTGCATGCGCGAAGGGCTCGAAGAACGCAACAAAGGCAAAGAATCCAAAGAAGGTGCAAGATCATAAGTAGTTGGTTAGTTAGTTGGTTGGTTAGTTGGTTAAATTAGTGATAACCAACCAACCAACCAACTAACTAACCAACTAACCAACCAACCAACTATTCATAATCTAAAATCCGAAATCAAAATATGGCTGTTGCTATTTCTGATATTAAACAATTGCGCGAGATGACTGGCGCAGGTATGGGCGATTGTAAAAAAGCACTTGAAGCGTCTAACGGCGATATGGAAGGTGCCATTGATTTTTTGCGCAAATTAGGACAAAAATTGTCTGTAAAACGCGCTGACCGTGAAGCGAAAGAAGGGGTCGTTATTGCTTTGAATTCTCATAATCGCAATAAAGGGATTGTGATTAAATTGAGTTGCGAAACGGATTTTGTGGCGAAAACAGACCGTTTTATTGATTTAGCACAATCTTTTGCTGAAATCGCGCTTAAAAAAACGCCTGCAACATTGGCGGATTTGTTAAATCTGGCTTATGATAATGAGTTGACGATTGGTCAAAAAATCCAAGAGCAAACGGGTGTTATGGGTGAAAAAGTAGATTTGTCGAACTACGAAAGCATCGTTACCGAAGCGGGTCAAGGTCAAGTGATTCCATACATTCACGCGGGTTATCGCGCAGGTGTATTGGTCGCGGTGAATTTGGAAGGTCAAGATTTGATGGAAGCGGGTAAAAATGTTGCGATGCAAGTGGCGGCGATGAAACCTGTTGCGGTGGATAAAGAGGGTGTTCCAACAGAAATGATCGCTCGTGAAATCGAAATCGGCAAAGAACAAGCCCGCGCAGAAGGCAAACCAGAAACAATGGTTGATAAAATTGCAATGGGTAAATTGAATCGTTTTTACAAAGATAATACGTTATTGAATCAAGAATACGTTAAGGATAAAACCTTTACAGTTGCAACTTATTTGCAAAGTGTTAAAAAAGGTTTGACCGTAACGGCATTTAAACATATTGCATTAGGTTAAAAAAAATACAAAAAAGGAGTGAATTGGTAACGATTCGCTCCTTTTTTGTTTGTAAGTTTGCGGCGTATTCCTTCCTAAGGAAAATATTTCGCCCCAAAGGGACAGAGCGATAAAAATTTGATTTTTGATTTTTTTTGCAAAAAAACCAAAAATCAAATTTTTATCGCTCTGAAAGTTTTTTTACAAAACTTTATTTGTTAAAGTGTGCGTTAAAAAAAATATTAAAACCAATGGCAGACCTCAAATATAAACGCATTTTGCTCAAATTGAGTGGTGAATCCCTCATGGGCACTCAAAAATTTGGCATCACGGCGGAAATGTTACAACATTACGCATTGCAAATTAAAGAATTAGTCGAACTCGGTATCGAAGTCGCTATTGTGATTGGCGGCGGGAACATTTATCGCGGCATTCAAGCAGAGAAATCTGGGATTGAACGTGTTCAAGGCGATTATATGGGCATGTTGGCGACGGTCATCAACGGAATGGCGTTGCAAAGCGCACTCGAAACTGTCAAAGTGGATACGCGATTGATTTCGGCTATCGAAATGAAGGAAATTGCAGAACCCTATATCCGCCGACGTGCTACGCGACATTTGGAAAAAGGGCGTGTGATTATTTTTGTGGCAGGCACGGGTAGCCCGTATTTTACAACAGATTCTGCGGCAGCATTGCGGGCGAATGAAATTAATGCAGATGTGATTTTGAAAGGCACGCGTGTGGACGGCGTTTACACGGCAGACCCCGAAAAAGATCCAACGGCGAAAAAATTTGATAAAATAACATTTACGAAAGTGATTGCAATGGGTTTGAACGTCATGGATATGACCGCGTTCACGCTCTGCCAAGAGAATAACTTGCCAATCATCGTATTCGACATTAATAAAAAAGATAATTTAATAAAAATTGCTCGCGGAGAGCGCATCGGAACATTAGTCGAAGGTTAATTGCAAACACCATAGGTACATAAGTCATATAGCTCAAAAATCATATATTTTATATGTCCCTATGTGTTTCAAAACTATATGTTCTATATGTCCCTATGTGTTTCAAAAAAAATACGAAAATGGCAAACATCACCGACTTAGAAAACATCGCGCAACAAGTGCGCCGCGACATCGTGCGCATGGTCAATCAAGCGAATTCAGGACATCCAGGCGGTTCATTGGGCTGCGCAGATTTCCTAACGGCACTTTATTTTGAAATCATGCAACACCAAACCAAATTTAATATGGAAGGAACGGGAGAAGACCTATTTTTTCTCTCGAACGGACATATTTCACCCGTTTGGTACAGCGTTTTGGCGCGTTCGGGCTACTTTCCCGTATCGGAATTAGCTACTTTCCGCAAATTGAATACGCGTTTGCAGGGACACCCGACCACACATGAAGGACTTCCTGGCATCCGCATTGCATCAGGTTCGTTGGGGCAAGGGATTTCTGTTGCGATAGGCGCGGCATTGGCAAAGAAAATGGATGGCGATGCCTCCACGATTTACGTATTGACGGGCGATGGCGAATTGCAAGAAGGGCAGATTTGGGAAGCCGCGATGTTCGCACCACACCATAAATTAGACAATTTGTTGGTAACAGTGGATTGGAATGGGCAACAAATTGACGGCTCTAACGACCAAGTATTGTCTTTGGGCGATTTGAAAGGCAAATGGAAAAGCTTTGGTTGGGATGTTTTAGAAATTAAAAATGGTAATAATATGTCACAATTGGTTACAGGCATGAAAAAGGCTAAAAACCGTTTGGGCAAAGGTAAACCTGTGGTCGTTTTGATGCATACTCAGATGGGCGCGGGCGTAGATTACATGATGGGCAGTCACAAATGGCACGGCATCGCGCCGAATGCCGCACAAACCGCTGCTGCAATGACACAATTAAAAGAGACTTTAGGCGATTTCTGAATGGTGAATGATGAATGATGAATGATGAATAATATGTTTTATAAAGCATTGATTATCAATTTTTTATAATCTATATCATTCATCATTCATCCTTTATCATTCATCATCCATCATTCCAAAAAATCACTCATGAAGATAACTCCATTCAAGCCTGCATATCCAAACCTCCAAAAAATAACAACACCCGAACTTTTTTTTGAACGCGTCAAATACGAATACGCTCAACAAAAAAAGACTGGTTTTTTTAAAACAAATATCAAATCAGCGTTTTTTGTATATCAAATTACGCGGTCTTGGCGCACATTCACGGGGTTGCTCGCGGGTGCGGATGTCGAGGATTATTTGAACAATAATATTAAAAAACACGAACGAACGGTTGCTGTTGGCGAATCCAGACAAAACAATTTGTTGAATGAACATGGTGCTGCGGTGAAGCCGATTTTATTGGCTTATACACCCGTTTTAGAGATTACGGATATTCTAACAGAATATGCACGTGCCAATGAACCGCTTATTGCAGTCAAAATGTCAGGTGATGAGCATCTTTTTTGGGCAATCACGGATGCACAAAAAATCGCATCCTTACAAAAATTGTTTCAAGAAAAAGTGTCGGATGCGTACATTGCGGACGGGCATCATCGCGCACATGCGTATGCAAATGCGTATTTGAATTTAAATAAAAATGTTTTAAATCATCCTTTTGAAAAGCTGTTTTGTGCTTTTTTTCCTTCGGATCAATTGACTATCAACGCATTCCATCGCGTTATAACGTGCGAGGAAAGTTTGGATAAAATTGAATTTTGGAACAAATTATTAAAAATAGCAACAGTACAATTCATTGGCAGGTCAAAAATGCCCATGCGAAAACACGATATAAGCCTGTTTACAGCAGGACGATGGGTTTATTTGCGTTGGCGCAAACAAATATTATTGCAATTTCAAAAAGATTATCCAAATAAAGTATTGCTTGATGTGCATATTTTGAATGAAAAAATATTGAAACCATTATTTGGCATTACAAATGTGCGTACTGACGAACGTTTAACGTATGTCGATGGAACGAAATCGAACACCGATTTAGAAAAAGCCTGTCCGCCGTATGGAGCTGTTTTTTGTATGTATCCTGTTGATTTCAAAGATTTCAAACGCGTTTCGGATACAGATGGCATCATGCCGCCGAAATCCACGTTTTTTGAACCGCGCATGAAAAATGGATTAATTGTATATGATTTTCTCTATATGTAAATTCACCATTGAATTTTTATAAAAAAGAGTGCAAAAATTGATTTTTGAATCGTATCTTTGCCGTACAACTTTTAAAAAAGATTCAATTAAAGCCAAAATAAAAATAAATATGCTTATCAAGTCTATCGAAATAAACAATTTTCGTTGTTTTAACAAGACCGAAGCCAAAGATTTTTCTAATATCAATCTTTTAGGCGGCAAAAATAATGCAGGTAAAACGGCTTTATTGGAAGCATTGCTTTTAGCAAATGAGATTGAGAATGCAAGTGTTAAATTTTTACTGAATTTTAGAAATATAGGTAGTGCTTTCGTGAACAGAATACCCCAAAAAGCATTTGATAATCTATTTTATGATCCGAAAAAAAAAGTCGAAATCTTGATTTCAACAGATTCTAAACAACTTCCCAAATATATAACACATCTAACAATAGAAAACCATAGAAGTAGTTCGGCATTGTTAGTACAAGCATTTGAGGGCGAATTAGAAAATGAAAATGTTAATAGTCGGTTGGATCCGGATGATGCTATTCGTGATACTGAACAAGCGCAAGACTTTATGCGATATTTTAAGAAAACACAATTTATGATAGCAGGATTCCTTATGACGACTGAACAGTTAGGATTAGAATTTGACAAATTAAAATATGAAGGACATACAGACGTGTTGGTAGAAGCCTTTAAACGGATTGATCCATCTATTGAAAGAGTTGATACATTCAACATTGGCAAATCAGCGATTTATTTACAGCGTAAAAAAGAGAAGTACATGCAATTGTCCCTTTTTGGAGACGCAATGACGAAAGTAGCAACCTACATTTTAAATATTGTGCGTAATCCCGATAGCGTCATTTTGATTGACGAAATTGAAAATGGGATTCATCATACCAATCAAAAACATTTATGGAAAATGTTATTTGATTTATCACAACGGTTTGGCGTTCAAATCTTTGCGACAACGCATAGTGCTGAAATGATTGAAGCCTTTAAAGATACTATCAAAGAAAATGAGCTTCAAAATCAAGCGCGTTATTTTGAATTAGCGCGGCATAGCGTTAGCAATGAAATTATCGTCCAAAAAATCCCAATGAACGCACTTGAACAAAAATTAATCACCAAAAAACCAATGAGAGGCGAATAATTATGAATGTGTTAATCGTTGAAAGTGAGAATGATGAGTATTTTATCGAAGCGTTAGTGTCTCAACTGCGACAACGGGAAACGGATGTTTGCAGTATTGACTTTTTTAAACACAGCAGTCTCTCTGCTGCAAAATTAACAGCTGAAATTACGACGGCACTCTCGGATGTTATGAGTAGAGGCGTTCGTAAAATTCGTGTTATCTTAGATTTGGATGATGATACGATACAAAACAGGTTAAATTTGGTCAATCAATGTTTAAAAGAAGCATTTAAAGAATTGACTGGCAATGAGTTAGCTAAATTACTGACGAGTACAGGTGAGGTGATATCTATCAAAATGGATGAATATATCACGATTCAATTTGCGTGTTATTTTATGAATGTGGATGGTAATGGCGAATTGGAAACCGTTTTGAAAGCCATAAAACGGAAGGATTCTGTTTTTGCAGACTGTTTAGTGGACAGTTGGCAACCCTGTTTTGAGGCGAAAGGCAAAAAATTACAACAGAAAAAGGGTGAACAAGCTGATATTTCAAACAAAGATATTACGAAATTATGGATTGATTTTTACAAACGGTTTGATACAATCCCAAAAAGAACGGAGCGAAATGCTCATACAACGGACTGGAAAGGGATTTGGACGGGCGAAACCGCGCCTAATAAATACGGTGAAACCAAAAGCATGAAACCAAGAGGTGCTGATATATTTGACTTGAATCATGAGAAGTTAGCAGATTTGAATCAGTTTTTAAAATTATTCAATTAAATGTTGATAAAGACACGCGGCATCGTTTTCCGCCACCTCAAATATTCAGAAACGAGCGTTATCACAGACATTTTCACAGAAGAAGCGGGTTTAATCACGTTTATTGTCAGTGGTGTGCGCACACCGAAGGCAAAAATTTCGGCAAATTTATTACAAGTTTGTTCATTGGTGGAAATAGTGGCATATCATCAACCCGAAAAATCCATCAATCGACTGAAAGAAATTCAAGCAGGATATATTTATTCGAGCCTGCCGTTTGACGTGCATAAGAGTTCGATTGGGATTTTCATGCTTGAAGTGGCACGTCGGGCGATTCGAGAGCAAGAGGCAAATCCAGCACTTTTTCAATTTTTATGGGATATTTTCACGTTTTTGGATACTGAAAAATCGGCTTACGCCAATCTTCATTTAAGTTATTTGGCGCATTTGACGTATTATTTGGGCTTCATGCCGACCGATGACGCGGGAAAAAGTGGCATTGTATTCGATATGAAGGAAGGGCTTTTTATTGAAAATGCTGGAAATCAATATGTTATGTCTCAACAAATGACACATATATTTCGAGGTTTATTAAAATACGATTGGCGGGAGAGCTATCGCGTGAATGGGTTGACCCGCGAAACACGTCAATTGACGCTCAATGATTTATTGACTTTTTACCGATTGCAAATTGACAATTTTCCAGAAATTCATTCGATGAAAATTTACCAAGAAATATTTGACTCCATAAAATCATAATTATATTGAGGCTCTGACAAATTTTTGTGGAGAAGTATGTATCGGTTTCGGAAAATTGGAAAATTTCCGAAACCGATGTATAAGTGCCAATATGTTTGCAATGTTACTAATGATTGCCTTTTCCGTCTAACGAAAAAGCACTTAAAAGGAGGCATCGAAAAAAAATAATAATTTTTTGCAAAAATTGTATTTGCAATTCAAAATAAAAGTGTAATTTTGCGTCATCAAAATAATGCACACCGTATTCGGACTTTCTTATCCTCGACGGACGCTTCGTTTCGTAACCGCATATTATGAATGGCTTCCACTTTGATAAAGCGCGTCGAGACCACTTTTCAAAAAAAAGTTGGTTAATATTCAATCAAGAAAAAAAAAATTTTCGATACGGTTTTCATAGCACGCATTACAAGAGCGTTGAAAACAACTTTCATCAGAGATTTTACAATCTTTTTCAAACCGCGTCTATTTCCATGCAAAAAATTTCTGAAAATTTATTGGCAATTTTAACAAAAGAAATAACATCGGCATCTTACTTGTGTATAAGAAATAATAGTTTTATTTTATATTCCTAATTAGCTTGTAACCAAAGATTTACACATTTTAGTTTTTTGAATAATTCAAATGGTTAAATCAATTCATCAGGAATGCTCGAAGTCGTTTCCCTAATACTTTTATGGTTTTGTTGGAAAGGGAGCGAGCGAGTGACCTCTTGAATGCGTTAAAAAATTAAGTAAGGATGAATGATAAATGATAAAGAATGAATATTTGCAAGGAGGCATCCTTACAGCATTCAGAAATAACATTTATTAGATTCGGCTGCTTATGAGTCCAAAATTGGTAAACAAAAATTGACCTTCCCATTGCTGTTCCAAAAACAGTCTATTGATTCCAAATAAATATCGGATTTCGGGTGGTTTTACCAAAAGGTAATTTGTGAATTGTAAAAATTCAGAACCTTATTTCGGGCGATTTAAAAGCATGTTTCGGAAACATACAGCAATCCGCATCACAAATTCATCATTCATCAGTTATCATTCATCATTATTTTATTGTTAAGACAAAAATTTTAAAAAACAAATTATTAAATCGTTTCAATACCATTATTTACACGTTGCGCCATAGAGCTCCGAATCGTCCGTGTGTGACCATTCGCGGAGGGAATATTTTTTAAGATTTAGTTCATTATTAAAATGTTGATAATCAATGACTTGTGAGAATAATACCCTAACTTATGACCGAACACCCATTTTCCAATCACTGACAGTTTTAAAAAAAACAACAAAATTTTCACCGACCAATTATGTATGATATTTTGCAGTTGAATGAAATGCTCTTACAAGAGCTGCGCGAAGTAGCCGAAAAATTAGGGATTTCCGATTTCCGAAAAATGACGAAAAAGGATTTAATCTATCAGATTTTGGATGCTCAGGCCGTCTCCTCCGACAAAAAGACGAAACAACCTGAGTTGCTCGTGGAAGACAACAATCCTTATGAGAAAAATTCTTTAAAAATGTCGCTCAATCGCGCTAATTACGAGCGTGACCGCGAACAAAAAGAAAAAGACAAGGAAAAGGATTCCCGCCGCCCGCGCCTGACGCGCCCTACTTCGGGTCCCACCAGTGGACCATCGCCACTGAATTTGCCTCAGTTGAACACTAAAAGTGATAGACGTTACAAAAAAGAGGATACCGATCCTTTTAATTCTGAATTGTACACCAATCATATTGCACAATCCAGTGTTCCGACTCCGCCGATGCCGCAACCTGCGGAGGATGATATTCCAGAGGCATTGATGGGTAATTTCGGTCCCGAAAACGATGATGATGACGACGGTTACATCAATCCAGCGTTGATTGATGAGGATATTCCGTCGCCCGATGACGATTTTGACTTTTTGCCGCCCATCACCGACCGAAATCGGGATAAACGCCGCCGTCAACATGATGAAGATGGTCAACCCAAATTTAATATTGATTTGGATGGCGTGATTGAAGGGGAAGGCGTGTTGGAAATGATGCAAGATGGTTATGGCTTTTTGCGTTCTGCGGATTACAATTATTTGACTTCGCCCGATGATATTTATGTTTCGCCGTCGCAAATCAAACTTTTTGGTTTGAAAACGGGGGATGCGGTTCGGGGCGCGATTCGTCCGCCGAAGGAAGGAGAAAAATATTTTGCACTACTTAAAGTGTCGAGAATCAATGGTTTAGACCCGAAAGATGTTCGAGATAGAGTGCCTTTTGATTATTTGACACCTTTATTTCCAAACGAAAAGTTTAAATTAACAACCGACCCAAAAGGTCGTGATATTGCGGCTCGATTGATAGATTTGTTTACACCGATCGGTAAAGGACAGCGCGGTTTGATTGTTGCGCAGCCCAAAACGGGAAAAACCTTTTTATTGAAAGACCTTGCCAATGCGATTTCCAAAAATCATCCTGAATGTTATATGATTGTCCTCTTGATTGATGAGCGTCCAGAGGAGGTCACGGATATGAAGCGTTCGGTGAAGGCGGAAGTGGTTGCTTCGACGTTTGATGAGGCGGCTGAAAATCATGTTCGGGTAGCGAATATCGTGTTGGAAAAGGCGAAACGCATGGTTGAATCGGGTCATGATGTGGTCATATTATTGGATTCGATAACGCGTTTGGCGCGGGCGTATAATACGGTTGCACCTGCATCGGGCAAAGTTTTGTCGGGCGGTGTGGAGGCGAATGCGCTTCAAAAACCTAAAAAATTCTTCGGCGCGGCTCGGAAAATCGAAAATGGCGGTTCTTTGACGATTTTGGCGACGGCTTTGATTGATACAGGGTCGAAAATGGACGGCGTTATCTTCGAGGAATTCAAAGGAACGGGTAATATGGAATTGCAATTGGATAGAAGTTTGTCGAACAAACGCTTGTATCCTGCGATTGACCTCATTAAATCAAGTACGCGGCGCGATGATTTGTTGCTCGACCGCGATACGATTCAACGGATGTTCTTACTACGCAATCACCTTGCGGACATGAAACCCGAAGAAGCGCTTGAATTTATGATGAAACATATTCAACATACGACGCGCAATGAAGAGTTTTTGAACTCAATGAATGGACGGTAGTTAGTTGGTTGGTTAGTTAGTTGGTTAGTTAAATTATTGATTATCAATAGTTTAACTAACCAACTAACCAACTAACTAACGTCCCATCCATCCGCCGTCAATCGTCAAAATCGTTCCGTGCACATAATTGGATGCTTCGGAAGCCAAAAAGACAGTTGCACCTTTGAAATCATCGGTCTCGCCCCAACGTCCTGCGGGAATCCTATCCAAAATAGATTTCGTCCGAATCGGGTCATTGCGCAATGCTTCTGTATTGTCTGTGGCGATGTATCCAGGAGCTAAACCATTGACATTCACGCCTTTAGATGCCCATTCATTCGCAAACGCTTTGATTAAACTGCCAACTGCGCCCTTACTTGCCGCGTAACCTGGCACCGTAATGCCACCTTGAAACGTCAATAACGAAGCCGTAAAAATGATTTTTCCACTGCCGCGCTCAATCATTCGCTTGCCAATGTCGCGGGTGAGTATAAATTGCGCATTCAAATTGACATTGATAACCGTATCCCACATTTCGTCGGGATGCTCGGCGGCGGGACTGCGCATGATTGTTCCAGCATTGTTCACGAGGATGTCAATGACAGGAAAATCGGTTTTGACTGCATTTATGAATGTTTTCAACGAAGTTCTATCATTAAAATCCGCTTGATACGACCAAAATTTGCGTCCCAAAGCCATTATTTCCTGCTCAATCGCACTGCCCGATGCCTCAAGCGTCGCCGAAACACCTATAATATCTGCGCCCGCTTCTGCTAAAGCGATTGCCATTGCTTTGCCAATGCCTTTTTTGCAGCCTGTTACAAGCGCGATTTTGCCTTGCAAGTTGAATAATTGTAATACGTTTTTCATTGATTGATAGATAATTTTGTAAAAATATACTTAAAAACAGAAACTATTTTTAAAAATGTTACAATGATGAGCGATCCGCCTAAAATGTTTACGATTAGAAAAAACGTTTATACTTTGCCATATAATTTTATTTTGCAAAAAGTGTTCAAATTGCGATCGGGGATCGGCTTTTGAACACTTTTTACAAAATTTTATTTTGCAAAATCATGTCAAACAGAATGGATAAAAAAAGAAGCGATTTTATATTTTATTTTAAATATTTTATTTTGAAAATGAAATATAATTCAATTTAAAAAATGGTTTAGTGACCAAATTTTATTTTACCCTTTTTTAATAAAAACAAACGATTGCAGCATCTACAAAATAGTATCGTTTTACAACTGTTTATAACAATTCACTCAATTCTACTTTATCCATATCCGTATAATCTTGATTTTCGCCCGCCATTGCCCATACAAAGGAATAACTCGCCGAACCTGCGCCAGAATGAACCGACCATTCAGGCGAAATCACGGATTGATGATTGCGCACCACCAAATGTCGTGTTTCCTGCGGCTCGCCCATCAAGTGCATAACAAATTGATTTTCAGGCAAATCGAAATAGAAATAAACTTCATTTCTGCGAAAATGCGTATGAGCAGGCATCGTATTCCAAATACTTGGTGTGATTAATTCGGTAAAGCCCATGACCAATTGACAAGTTGTCAAACGGGTCGGAATAATTGCTTGATAAATCAATCGTTTATTTGCCGTCGAAAAATCACCTAATTCCAATGGTTTTATGGCAGATTTTGGAATATGAACGGTCGGATGACTCGCATGTGCCGTACATGAATTCGCATAAAATAGTGCAGGGGTTGCCGTATCCAAACTCTCGAAAACAATATTTTGTTTTCCGCGACCGATATATAAAATATCTTTATTTTGCATTAAAAACATTTCACCATCTATTGTAATGCGACCGTTGCCGCCGACATTTAAAATACCGATTTCGCGGCGTTCTAAAAAGAACTTCGCTTTGGTTAACGGTTCAAAAACAGGTAAGGTAAGGGCTTTTTTAGTTGGTTGAATCCCTAAAATCATAAATCGGTCTTGCATGGAGTACGTGCAAGTGATTTCATTCGGTTTGAACACCGATTCTATTAAATAATTTTGGCGTAATTGCGCTGTATTGAAACCTTTTGTTTCATCAGCACTTTTTGAAAATCGAATTTTGTTTGACATTGATATAATGATGAATGATAAATGATGAATGGTAAATGATAAATTTTATAATTAATTGATAATCAGTTTATTATAAAATTCATCATTTATCATTCATTATTAATTAAGATTTAGCTAATTTGAGTGATTGCCAA
Source organism: Bacteroidota bacterium (assembly GCA_041192405.1). Lineage (GTDB taxonomy): Bacteria > Bacteroidota > Bacteroidia > Chitinophagales > Saprospiraceae > JAAFJT01. The sequence continues at coordinate 18,653 of JBEEMZ010000067.1, forward strand.
GAGTTTAATTGCCAACCTTTTCTACGAATTTTGTGATAAACCACCAAATAGCGCAACGTCGAAGGTGTTCCAGCATTCGTAATCGTAATCACACCGTTCACAACTGCCACTTTGTCACTTGCGTAAGGGCGCACTTGAATCGAATCTAACGTGATTTTGTCATAAACGCTCTTGCCATCTTGAATGGATTTCAAATAACTTGTTTTAGAATCTTTTTTGCCGCTTGAGTGAATATACACCAAATCGTCCGCAAAAATCTTTTCTAAAACGGGTAAATCTTTTTTAACCTGAGCTTCAAAACGTTGCCGTTCTAAGGTTTCAATGGTTTGCTCGACCGTTTGAGCATCGATTTGATGCAAAAACGAGAACAAAAGAATAGATATGAGATATTTTTTCATATTAAAAGGATAATGATTGCGAACACATAGGTCAAGAGGAGACATAGGTATTATACATTATGTATAATCCATTGTGCCAAAATGTATAACACCTATATTCCATATGTCGTTATGTGTTTGCAAAATTGAAATAATTTTTAGCATTGTTATAAGAAATATCTTGTATAATTTTCCCCAACCAATCCACATCATCAGGCAATTCGCCATTTTGCACATCCTCGCCAAACAAATTGCACAACAATCGTCGAAAATATTCATGTCGCGGATACGACAAAAACGACCGTGAATCTGTTATCATCCCAACCGAAGTCGCCAAAACGCCCATATTAGAAAGAGCATTTATTTGTTTGGTCATACCGTCTTTCTGGTCTAAAAACCACCATGCTGACCCAAATTGCATTTTTCCACGAATCGTTCCATCTTGAAAATTGCCAATCATCGTCGCAAAGGCTTCATTATCAGCAGGATTCAAATTATAAATAATAGTCTTAGCTAATTTATTCGCGCCGTCCAAACGGTCAAAAAAAGCGGACATCGCTGCAATTTGATTAAAATCGCCTATCGAATCTACGCCAATGTCCTTACCTAAATTGCGCAAAAGGCGAGAATTATTATTGCGAATCGCGCCGAGATGAAATTGTTGTGTCCAGCCTTTTTCATAATCCCAAATCGCAAATTCGTACAACATCGCCGATTTAAATTTAACAATTTCTTCTTGTGTTAAAGCATTGTTATTCAATGTTTTATGAAAAATTTGACGAATTTCAGCATTCGTATAAGGCGCAGTGTAGAGTTGCTCTAAACCATGATCACTCAATTTACAACCCATCGTTGCAAAATAATCATGGCGATTTTTCAAAGCAGTTAAATAATCATCATAATTTGTAATCGTTTGATTTACAACACTTTCTAAACGTTTTACATAATTTCTAAACCCAACACCATCTTCAATAGACATCGCAACATCAGGACGATAGGCGGGCAATATTTTCACGCCAAACGGCTGTTGCTGAATCGCCAAATGAGATTCAAGTGAATCACATGGGTCGTCCGTTGTGCAAAGTGCCTCCACATTAAAATTTTGTAACAAGCGTTGCGTCGTCAGAGATTGTAATTTTTCAGTGCATTC
>JBEEMZ010000068.1:0-19960 GCA_041192405.1 Bacteroidota bacterium
TTTAGTACAGAACAAAAATGGATTTGGGTTTATAGAAGTGCAGATTTCACGGATTTTCACAGGATTAATACGGATGCTTCGATTCAATCAGCTGTATTAATCCCATGAAAATCCGTAAAATCCGTACTTCCATAAACCCAATTTCTTTTTGTTAGATAACAAGATAAATGATGCATAATAAATAGTATAATAAATTGATAATCAACCTGTTACACCATTCATCATTTATAATTCATCATTCCTTTAAAAAAATTAAAATAGTTTTTACCTTTGCGCCGCACAAGCGCGTATCTGTGGGTACGTGCTTTTATTTTTTGAAACTATTAATTTTTATCAAACAAAAATGCAACATTTCACGTCCGTTCATGATGTCGAAAATCCATTGGCATTATTACAAGACGCGCTGGCGATGAAGCGCAATCCATTGAAATTCAAAAAGTTAGGCAAGGATAAAACCTTAGGAATGCTGTTTTTTAACCCTTCGTTGCGAACGCGTATGAGTACCGAAAAAGCGGCTTTGAACTTAGGCATGCAAATCATTTCGATGAACGCAACCGAAGGTTGGAAACTCGAAATGAATGAAGGGGCGATGATGAATGGCGATAAAGCAGAACATGTCATTGAAGCAGCAGCCGTGATTTCTCAATATTGCGATATTTTGGGAGTGCGCTCCTTCCCGACGCTGACTGACCGCGAAAGTGATTATAGAGATGATGTCATTTCTAAATTCAAAAAATATTCGAAAGTACCTGTGATTAGTTTGGAAGGTTCGATGGTGCATCCGTTGCAATCGCTCACCGATTGGTTGACGATTGAAACGTTAAAAACCAAAAAACGACCCAAAGTAGTGCTTTCGTGGGCTCCACATCCGAAAGCACTGCCACAAGCCGTTCCGAATTCTTTTGTGGAATGGATGAAACAAGCCGATGTGGATTTAGTCATTACGCATCCAAAAGGGTATGAATTAGCGACCCGTTTTACCGAAGGTGTTGAGATAGAATACAATCAAAATCAAGCATTTAAAGATGCAGATTTTATTTATGCGAAAAATTGGTCGGCGTATGAACCATATGGTCAGATTTTAAATATGGATCCGAATTGGACGATTTCTCCCGAAAAAATGGCTTTGACGGATAATGGAAAGTTTATGCATTGTTTGCCTGTGCGCCGTAATCAGGTTGTGATGGATTCAGTAATTGACAGCCCAAACAGCATTGTCATCGAACAAGCGCATAATCGCACGTATGCAGCGATGGCTGTTTTGAAAAATTTGTTGAAATAAAGCCACCAATTGCACGAATTTTCACCAACTTTTTTAGAGAAGCTAATCATTCGTGAAAATTCGTGCAATTTGTGTCCTATTTTAAGTTATCTTTGCCAAGAATTAGCCCTTTTATATCAACAATTTGGTCAAGTGGTTATTTTGATAGACGAATATGATAAACCGATGATAGATTATTTGGATGATAAAACCATCAAACAAGCCAAAGCCAATCAAAAAACGGGCAAAGCCTTTTATTCTGTTTTGAAAGGTTTAGATACGATGTTGCGATTTGTCTTCATTACAAGCGTGTCCAAATTTTCAAAAGTGTCTTTATTTTCAGATTTGAACCATTTGAAGGACATCACTTTAGAAGAAGATTATGCATCAATCGTTGGTTATACCGAAGCAGAACTAACACATTATTTTGATTATTATATCTTTATTTTTGAATTTAAATTTAATGAAACCGCAGCAATCGCTTTTCAACAAATTTTAGATAAACAATATGCCAATAAATATCGGGCTTCGGGCAAAAGAATCGTTGGAATTGGTGTGAATTTTAGCCAAGAAAAACGTTGTATTGATGATTGGGAAAATGATACATTATAAAAGTTTTAAATTTGCAATCTAAAATCAACAAAATGAAAAACATAATTATTGCAATTCTAAATCAATTACCACATATCATCGTGTCACAAATACGCTATGAATCATTCTTTTTTTAAAAATTTTATTTCGATTTTTAGGTTAATTCATAGCAATATTATACTTTTGCATTCGGAACAAAATTTTATTCTAATTCGTATAAGCATAAAGTTTAGAACCATACAAACACGATGAATGACGATTTGGCTTAATATTTGCCATGACACAAGTAATTTTTTATTGTGAATTAACTTGTTGCGGCGAGGCTCGTGCAAAGAGCGTTCATCAGCTCAGACAGATAAACCGATTCAAAAACGAGCCTTTCGCTGTTTTTTAAAACAACAAAGGCGTATCACACAAAAATAACATTTATAAAATGCTCTTTAACGGTTATTTAACCATATAGATAAAACAATATTTGTTGATTTTTGATTTAAAAGGCGCAACAGTCACAATGATTTTTTCAGGCGACAAAACCAAAAAGACATAACCATGCAGCGAACAATTAAAATGATCTCCCTAATTTTGGGAGGCGGTCAGGGTTCACGGCTATACCCTTTGACCCAACATCGTTCTAAACCCGCCGTACCTATCGCGGGTAAATATCGGTTAATTGATATTCCGATTTCCAATTGCATCAATTCTGGCGTTCGTCGGATTTTTGTATTGACGCAATTCAACTCGGCTTCCCTCAATCAACACATTAAAAATACCTACCATTTCGACCATTTTCGGGGCGGTTTCGTAGATATTTTAGCGGCGGAACAAACGCCTGATAGTCCTCATTGGTTTCAGGGCACGGCAGATGCTGTTAAACAATCTATGCGACATTTGGACAACCAAGATCATGATTTTGTCTTGATTTTGTCGGGCGACCAATTGTATCAAATGGATTTCAAAGCGATGGCAGAAGCGCATATTCGCCAAAATGCGGATTTAACGATTGCCACTATCCCTGTAACCGCGAAAGATGCAACAGGTTTTGGGATTATGAAGGTCAATGAAGACAATTATATTGAGAAATTTACCGAAAAACCGAAAGCGGATGTTTTGCCCGATTGGGTTTCGCCTGTTTCCAAAGCAGAAGCCAAAAAAGGGAAGAATTATTTAGCAAGTATGGGGATTTACATTTTCAGCAAGGCAATTATGAAAAAATTGTTTGCCGAAAACCCAACTGCAACGGATTTTGGTAAAGAAATCATTCCTGCGGCTATCAAAGCGGGGATGAAAGTCGCGAGTTATCAATACAATGGTTATTGGACGGATATTGGTACAATTGCTTCCTTTTTCGATGCAAACCTTGAATTGACGGATAATATTCCGAAATTCAACCTTTTTGACAATCAAAATGTGGTGTTTACACGCGGACGGATGCTTGCACCTTCTAAGTTTTATAACACACGGATTAATAAATCGTTGGTTACGGAAGGTTGTGTGATTCACGCGAAATCTATTGAGAATAGTATTATCGGGATTCGCTCGCGGATTGGTGAAAAAAGTGTTGTCAAAAATGTGATTATGATGGGCGCGGATTATTATCAACATTTGAATGAATTGATTCAAAAAGACGGTCCTATTATTGGCATTGGTAAAAATTGTCGGATTGAAAGAGCGATTTTGGATAAAAGTTGTGCGATTGGCGATAATGTTAGCATTCGCGGCGGCGAAGGTTTAGCAGATGAAAATACAGAATCGTATAGTATTGTGGATGGCATTGTGGTCGTTAAAAAGAACGCGGTGATTCCTGATAATGCGCAAATTGGCATCAAAGATGCGGTTTTAGAAACAGCAATTCCTGCTGAAAATGCAGAAAATTGAGTCCCGTTGATTCTGTAATATTTTTCAGTACAAAAATTACAAAAGACACAAGGAGAATAGCATTTGTTCTCTTTGTGTCTTTTGTCCTAAAAAGATGCTTATCGCTTTTAAAGCATTGAAAATCAATCTTTTTTAATGCGTCGTGTGCTTGTTTTTTTTACAGGTTGCTCCTTGAAAAAGGTCAATAAGTTGGCAACTTCCAACTCTGTTACTACAGGTTCTGCCGATAAGTCATTGACTTTGAGCATAATTTCAACAGGTGTTAAACCTTCAATCTCACCCTGTTGCGCCATAATATACACCAAATATAATTGCAAAATGGCTTGAAAATGAGGCTGATTATTATAAAATTTGAATATTTCGGCAAATAATTGTTTGATTTTATCTTCATCTTCCACTATCGGCAGGATGCAACTGAATGGTGGATTGTTTTGCACATCCAATAACCAAATGCAGCAAAGATACAGCAATATTTGGATAAAAATCTCTCGGTCAAAGTCTTTTTATGTTCCAAGTTGCTTTTTTTAAAATTAAAATTACAAAACAAAGGGTTCACAAAAAAGTTTTCAAGAACATTTCAGTCCATAATCGTTACACTCACACTCATTTCAAATAAGTCGTTCGATATTTTTGTTGTGCCATGCGCACCGCTTGTTCCTTCGTCCATTGCTCAACGGGTGACAATGCGTCCACATTTTTTAAACGACGACTATAGGTTTTATCGCCCGTCAACGTTTCCACCACATCCGCAATCACTTTACAACAACCTTTTGGGTCTTTAACCACCTGCTCCTCTGCAAATCGAATCACCACCCAACCTTTTTGATTAAAATATTTATTGCGCGCATTATCAGGCGTGTAGCCCGCGTAATGAATTGGCTGCCCCGTTTTGGCAACATAAGGTTCATCAATTTCAATGTCAATATGTAAATTGGTCGCTCTATGTTTGAAAATTGCTTCTGGAATGTATGGTTGCTTGCCCTCAAATAGCTCAATAATGGAATCCCGATAAATTCTATCGGGAAAACAAGCTGTCAACACCTTATAAAACGCCTCTTCCGACGGGTCATGAACAATTGGATAAGGCAAGGTTGCCGAGACCGTTTTGGCAAGGACTGATGCTAAAAGCGTTTTGAAATCACCTGCTTCTGGCTCGGGCAAAACGGGATTTTGAGCATCTTCGGCTGTGGTCGGAAATTTGGGTTCGTTGCCCATTGGAAAATTGGGGTCAACAGGCTCTGGAAAATTAGGTTCTGGCTCAATAGACACAGGCGGTTTCGGTTTGACCACCTTTTTAGGCGGCGCGGGTGTTGGAATCGGTGTCGGCGTTGTTTTTTCTTTATCAGTGGTTGTTTTGCGCGGAATAGTAGGTATGGGCGTAGGTGTTGGTGATGAAGTCGTTGTACTTTTTTTAAAAATTGTACCGTCTTTCACCAAAAAAAATAATCCTACACCTATATATATAAGGGTCATTTTGGGATAGCAAAAAAACGCAATACACAAAAGTAAACCCACCAATGACCATGTAATCGTTTTCAAAGTCAATGTCGGAAAGACTACTTTTTGAAGTGCTGCCCGAACTTTCACCTTTATTGGATCCAGATTCGGAAAGGGCAAATCAAGTGTTTTATTTTGTCGGTGCAAATGGTTTAAAAATAATAAAATGCCTGCCACCAAAACCCCAAGCATCCCCAAACGAGGACTATAATAAAATATTACAACCGATAACCCTAAAATAACCCAACCGCCATACATCGTTTCAGAAAGTTCTGCCGTAGTTGCGGTTTGCTTTTTAGAATCTGTAGGTACAATAAAGTTACGCCCCGTCCGATTTACAATAGGTGGTACGAATGGAGCAGGTTGCCCATCCGAAAGTGGATATATAATGATTGGAAAAAAACCTTCTAATATAGACATGTGTGACAATTTCAACGTTGTAGGAAAGAAATCTTTCCCAATTTGCTGCAAATGTATGTCAAAACAGGCAATCGCAAAAGAGGTGTTTTGGGATTTTTTTTTAATATATTTGTAAAATTACAATTTTTTCAAAACTCGTTAGCCGCGAATTACTTTTTCAAAACACCTATTGGAATTACAAACATTTTTTAACATCTTATTAACGTTTTTTTATCTTGACGTTGTTAAGTTCGAAATAATTATCATTTGAAAACAAACACATCTCTTTCCAAAAGGTCTTTTTATATTAAAACTATTTCGAACTTAACAAAGTCAAGTCAAGTCATGCTACTCAGTTGTTAAAGTTATAATATGTTTTTTCCCGTAGATTTCGCAAATTAAAAATAGATTGATAATGAATCGTTTACGCATTCAATCTTTAACAACTCCGTAGTGTACGTTTTTTTTATAATTTGGCACGAATTACTAAAATTACGTTACATGATTGTTAACAAAGACAACCCGATGCCGACCACAATCGCTATTAGTTTTTGAGTAGAAATACGATGTTCTGCGGTATTATCGGTTTCAAAAAGGATGGTTGTAGAAACGTGTAACAAGGAACCAATCACGACTGCAATAATTTGTTTCAAAATATGTTCATCAGGATGCAACCAAACCGTTAATAACGCGCCCAAAGGTGACATAGATGCGAAAAAAATCAAGCCGCCAAAAATCACTTTCGGGCTAAAACGGCTCATCATCAACAATAAAACCAAGGCAAAGGCTTCAGGAGCCTTGTGAAACATGATGCCATAAAATAAATGATTATGAGAATGCGCGTGTACATCTTGTTGAGCATGAAAATCGGCGTACAAACCCAATGGCAAACCTTCCACAAACGCATGTACAGATAATCCAAAAATGACTTGCAACGCAAACATGGGTCGTGTCGTATGATGATGGTCGTGAATATGACCATGCTCAACGCCAAGCGATAATTGTTCTAAAAAAAGTTGCAAAAAAAAGCCGCCCAATACCCACAAACCAATGTTCGTAAGTGGCGCGTGCGGCGTACTTGATGATTCGGAGTACGCTTCTGGTATCAAATGAAGGACAATGATGCCTAATATGTATGCCCCGCAAAATGATAAGATTAACTTTAAACGTTGCATGTTCGCTTGCTGAAACGACCACGCCAACAAACCGCCCGCTAATACGGCGGCAAACAGGAGTATATATTGCCAAAAATTCATGCTTTATACAATGCCTGTTTGTTGAAATTGTTCATTGAATGGTGAGATTTTATAAAGTAGATGGAAGCTAAGAAGATTTTTAGATGCTACAAAATTGTGTATCCAATTGATTTTCAATAGTTTGTAATAAAATCGGGGCATAGAGTGCGTCCTTTTGAAAAAATGATTTTTTGGAGCTGTTTCATTTCACCGTTTACACTTTTTTTTGAAACACCTTATTTTTTTTGAAACACATAAGGAGATAGGACACATAGCTTTTTTTTAGATTTTTTTTAGATTTTTAAACCCTTGATAATCCATTATTTAAGAAAAGCTAAAAAAGCTATGTGTCCTATATTCCTATGTGTTTCCACCCAAAAGGCGGATGAAGCAGTTTTTTTATTCCCTAATTTAATTATTCAGCAAGAATAATCAATGGTTTTACAATATCTTTTTTACCGACAGTAGCGACTCGTACAAAATATTGTCCACTCCCCCAACTTTCCTCCAACTGGAGTAAATAAGGTTTGTCACTAATATCTTGCAAATCCACTTGTTTTAACACCATTCCAAAAGCGTTATACACATATACCGTCGCACTGGAATGTTCCCAAGCCTTCAAATTTAAGGATACCGATTGTCGGGCAGGATTTGGATAAAGCTGCAATTCTTTTGGGTCGTCAAAATTTAATTTGGCAATATCACTATATTTTTCAAGTCCATTTTGTTGTACTAAGCGGAGGCGATAAAAATTATCTCCAATTTCAGGTTTTCCATCCACATATTCAAAACGACGTGTTTCACCTAATTTGGCTTCTGCATTAGCAACATCTAAGGATTTGAAGACCCCTGTTTTATCTAATTTTTCAATCGAAAAATAATCGTTTTGTTCGCCACCATTATGTACCCAATTCAAAACAGATTTTCCTTCATATTTAAAACCTTGAAAAACAAATATATCGGCGCGTATTTCCGAATTCATTCTGAAAATAGTCAATGGATTACAGTCATCTGAACTGAAAAAATCATTATCTACTGTGGTGCGGATAATGCTTCCTGGAAGTTTCCAAAGCAATCGAAACGCATTTGCAGTACCCGTTAAACCAACATGCAATGCTTCTATGTAGTATTGAACACCCGCTTGCAATAAGATTGGCGCAGAATTTTGTCCCGTGTACTTTGTATATTGAGTCGGCAAGGTCGCCCCTGTAAAACCTGCAATTTTAACCTTACCAGCGGTTTGACTATTGCTGCCCAAATACAATTCGACATCACTCGTACCCGTCACGGTAAACACATATTGCCCTGTCACAGGTGGCATAATATAACCTCTTACTTTTTCACCATATTTAGTACCCATGCTGCCGCGTGTAAAAGACGGCAAAGCAATTGTATCATTGCGTGTAGGCAAATTGGGGTAGCGCGGGTCGGTGGTTAAATCACGCAAATTGGAAGTGCGCAACGTTAAATTCGTCCAAAGTTGCGTATTTAACTTGCCATTGGGTGCGCATGAAAACGGAATACACGATGGGCAAGCCGATAAAGCCGCATTGATTAAAATCGTGCCCTTATGTGGATAAACATTCATCGCAATCGTATCGCCCGAAACCACAAAATCCCTGATAGCAACACCATTTTGAGTAATATCCAATGAACCTTTATACGTCCAACCATTCAATTTGACATTGACCGTAACAGGCGATTTCAAAAGTGTATCATTCAAAGGCTTCGTTTGCACAAAATCAACTCGAATTAAATTATTCGTTGGATTCACATTAATCATCACATTGAATGCGTCACGCTGCATTTTATAGGTTACGACTTCGCTTAATGTGGCAGACCATATTTTTTTGGCTACAATTTGTTGGCGAACAAAGTTTAAGTGCGCCCGATAATTCGCTAAACTTATCATCCCCCAAGAGTCGTCTCCAACACCATGCAATTCTCGAATGGCATAACCTTGAGCATTAATCGCATCGGTAACCGCTTGATTCGTTTGCGCAAGGGTCGTAGTTGGGCTAAAAACGTGATAGTTCAAATGGAAAAAATCCGTAAAGTTTTTGGTATTCAACGCTTCTTGCGTACCTGCCCTATCGCCTAAATACCCCAATTGTTTAAGGTGTAAAATGATACTATCCGTTGATAAATCGTATGGATTGATGAAAAAACGAGGACGATGACCCGCGCCGCGCTCAATAAGAGCCGTACTCGTGTCTAACTCAATGTGATAATCTGCGGGCCCATACGCATCGGTACACCAATCCAACGGAACAGCACACCGATGATTGTGAGAATGGTTAATCGCTTCATGTCCATGCGATATCATGCGCCGCGCAAGATTCCAATCACTTGTGTCGCAAACAGACGTAATTGCGCCAAAAGTCAATTTAATACCTCGATTGTGTGCAATCGTATCGGCATATTTTCCAATGCCAACCGTTGTTGCATCCCCAAAATCATCATGGATAATGGAATAAGCCGCTTTGCGATTGTCCTTCCAAGTCGCAAAAGAAACACTCGGAGCTTGTGCAATGACAGAAGAAGTCGTACATCCAAGTAATAGAAATGCGACACTACTTAATGGTAGTTTTGAAATCATAGTTTTAAACGGTTCTTAATAATACAAGTTGTTGGTTAAAAGGCGCAATATAAAGGGAGGAGCAGATACTGCGCAAGATTGGGAGGAGAATAGCGCAAAAATACGACAATTGTAACCATAATAAAAATAACCTAAAAAGGTTATTTTTTACATGATATAAATAAAGTAGGCTTAAATGAGATTAATTTATAGATAAACAAATTATTAAAAATGACAATATTTTTTCTTTAAATTATTTACAATTATATGATTATCAATGGTTTAAGAATTATTTTATTTCAAATTCAAGGGCGGGTCATGACCCGCCCTTAAATTTGAAAATATTATTTTTTAATAATCCATTTATCTATAAAAAAATCTCCGTTCATCCTAATTCAAAAGTAACACTTCAATTAGGTCAATTGGGTATAATACTTTGAATATCCAATTCTAAAAAGAAACTCGTGCCTACATTATCCTCTGTTTCAAAATATAATTTCCCATTTACAGATTCTACAATATTTTTAGTAATCAATAAGCCTAATCCAGAACCATAAGATTTGGTTGTAAAATTGGGTTTGAAAATCTTTTCTTGAATATCTTTGGGAATACCCGAGCCATTATCCGTGATTTTAATCACCACTGAACGGTCGCGCCGATATACACTCACATCAATTTTACCTTTCTGACTCGCAGGAATCGCTTGCGCTGCATTGATTAGCAAATTATTTAACGCATTTGTCAATAAATTGCGGTCGGCATACACCGAAAATTTTAAATCGGGCATATATAAATTTAATTCCACATCATTGCGCCGATACCCGAATAACGTAAATACGGATTCAATTAACTCATTTAAAATAAATTCTTCGCTATTCGCTTGCGGCATTTTCGCCAAATCTGAAAATTCTTTCAAAATCCGTTCTAAACTATCCAATTGTTCTAACACCACTTTATTCGAACGCGCCACATACGTATCCAATAAATGAGGATGTTGAATCCGAATCACATCCAAATGTTGAACCGCTAATCGAATGGGTGTCAATGGATTACGGATTTCATGGGCAACCTGTTTTGCCATTTCGCGCCATGCGTTCCTGCGTTCCGACTCTTGCAAAGCGGCAGCACTTTCATCCAATTCGGTAACTTTCGTATTGTACGCGTCTATCAATAAACCAATTTCATCATTCCGCCTATCAATCATCTCATTCTGTTTGCCTAACGTCAATCGCTTCAAATGTTCACCCAATTTTTTAATTGGCTCCACAATTTGCATCGTAATATTGACCGCCATCGCCGCGCCCGCAATGAATAAACTTAAATAAACAAATAAAATCCAGCCTAAAAAAGCAGAAATTTCAGTCCGCAACTTGCGGTCACGCGAATACAAGGGCAATTCTAAAAATCCAAGTACCATTGCGCCCGTATCTCGAACCGTATAATAACTTGTTTTATAACGATATTCGCCAATATGTTCTTCGGTATTGTAATGCGGATGAAACTGATTTTTCAACGTCGCATACGCTAAAGGATTCATATATTTTGAAACAATGCCTTTATCAAACAAGTTTTTTTCAGAACTATTGCTCAATGCACCGTCAGGATTAAAATAATGAATCGCCGTTTGATGCACATTTGCGAGCCGTTCCAACGTTTCTTGAATTTTTTTCTGCGTCAACGCCGCATTCGTCTCTCGGTTCAATTCCCGAATATCATCAATAATTGTGGACAAAATCGAAGCTGTTTTTTCCTCCATGTCTCGTTCGTAATACCTTGCAGAAGTGGCTTTGAAAAAAGTTATGGTGAAAAATCCTAATAAAATAAACGAAATTAAGATAAAACCAATCGTCGGTATTTGAATCCGATTGCCCAAAGAAGTACTCCATGAATAGGAAAAACGCAACGTTTTAGGCAAAATAGGCACCAAAAAGTAATCTATAACAGCTAAAATAAACAACATTGCCATCAAAGTCAGAAAAATATACGTCATCAAGTTGATAATACTAAACGCAGAACTCATTTCTTTGCCAATAATCACCGTAATATCATTCGGGCTGCGATATAATAAATCCGTTCGGGTGTTTCTGAGTTCCATTTTTTTAGTAAAATCTCGTTCAGGCAACCACTCTGTATTTAAATATTTGTCATACGTACCAATGCGATTTTGCTCAACACAAATATTATCTTTGTAAATTGCATAACTATAACGGTCTAAATTCGGAATACTTTTAAATTGAAGCCCGACTAATAATTCGGTCGAAACCCGCGACGACAACATATCTTGTCTCGTGAATTCCATGACAATATTAATAGGAATATCTTTTCGGTCATTCAAATAAATAACAGATTGTGTCAAATAAGAATAGCTATTTTTATTATCCGTCCAAAAATAAATGGTAGAATCGCTTTTAACCGTTTGTCCATTTTGAATAGCACGCCTTAAAACTTCTAAATTCGCATTTTCTTCTTTAAAAACAGCTTGTCCGTGTCCATTATAAGCATAATATTTTAATTTATAATGACTTGATAAATAATTACTTCCATCATAATATTTGTCAATACGCCGCCTCATTGCTGTCGTATCTAAGCCCATACGCAAAGGAATCGCAGAAAACGATTTTAAAAAACCATCATTTTCAATTTGTTTTTTAAGGTTTTTAATAAAACCTTCGGCTTGTGCATCGCGCTCGTTGCCCAAATATCGCGCATAAGCCTCTAACGTTTTCGCTTCTTTGGAATCATTCAAAATTGAGATGAACATGGATGGCATCACTGATAGAATCACCAACCAAGTCACTAACCAAATTAAATTGCGACTATGTTGTTGAATAAAAAAACGAAATGTGGCTATATAGCTCACAATAAACGTGAACAAGACCCAAGATTGCAAGTTCAAATCATACAGGTGAAAGCAAGGCATTGATATCGCCGCATTCACTAAAATGATGGGAAATTGAACGTTCCAAAAAGGTAGCTGAAACGTTTCTACGATTTCTATAAATCGCCGACAGATTAAGAAAACCGCTATTAACATTAATGCTAAAGATGCAATCGCAATAAAATTGGGCAATTTAATATTGAACATGTTGTCAAAAGAGAGCGTAATATCAGAATATTTTACAATATCATTGATGACTCCCACTATCAACACTATCAGCATAATGACTAAAAAATATAAGGCGAATGTTTTTATAATGCGTTTAGGACGAGGCGTTGTCGCGGGCAAATGAAAATAATTATCTACAAAAACCGCCAACCATAATAAAAAAATCGTATGTATCAACATGCTTGATAGCGCGAGCACAAATAAAGAAGTGGGTTTAAAATAGGCAAAATATTGAGTCAATCCTGGAATATAATTCGATTTTTCCAGCGTATGAATCCCAAATCGCAATGCCATAAATTGAACCGTGAAAAAAATCATCCCATTTCTGATTGAAGTACTATTTTGCAACAATTGTTTGGAAATCCCATCTCCCAGCCGCCCTAACATCACAAATCCGCTTGCTGCTAACAAAATAAACCAAATATCATGCATTTTATCAGCAGTCGCTTCTTTGTTGTCAATAAAACAAAGTGTTTTTTGAGTCGCTGTTTTGATAGGAAAATTCGTAGAATCAGCCACCAATTTCAATTGAGACGGAATCCATGAGGAGGCAGGAAAATGGTTTTCCAAATAACCGCCTTCCAACGAAGCATATATTTTCTTAATAGGAATCAAACCTACTATTGTCACCCGATGTGAATCAGGTGTCCAATAAGTTCGAGAACATTGTTCATATTGCGATTCTTTTATAACTGTAAAACTATGATTATCAATTGGTTCAAAGGTCATACTCAGGTCAGGGAGATCGGCAAGTGGCAACGGTTGCACATTTTTATTAGACCAAAATAATAAGCTACTATCTTTATAGATAAAGAAATGGAAGGCTTCCTGAGAAAGTGCCTCAATTTGCGCAATAGCGGTACTGGATGAATCGGTAGCTGGATGAATATATTTTGCAATAAAATTTTTCTCCTCAAACCAGCGTTTAACCTTTTTTTCTTGGCTATGCAAGTAATTTTCAATCGTGTTTTGATACCGATGCGTATTATTTTCAATAGAAAAGAAAAGGTCCGAAATGGTCGTGAGTGCGAATAATGCAAGACTCGTCCAAAGTATATAAAGTTGTTGTTTACTAAACATTCCAAATAAATGATGATAGATAATGAATTTTCAATATTTGACGACAAAAATAACTGATTTTTGGTAAATGCGGCGATTTAAAACAATATTTTTATAGTTATAAGCGATTTAATAGATTATCTCATTTCAATCACCCATATTTTCTAATGAATATTCGAACCATTGCCTTCGGTTGCGACCATGCGGGCATTACTTTTAAAAAAGCTATTCTTGATTTTTTGATTCAAAAAAATTACAAAATCCTTGATTTTGGGACGCATAATGGTGCTTCTGTGGATTATCCCGATTTTGCACACCCGACAGCCCTCGCTGTAGAGTCGGGAAAAGCGGATTTCGGCATTGTCGTTTGCGGTAGTGGCAACGGCGTTGCGATTGCGGCGAACAAACATCAAGGCGTTCGGGCGGCGTTATGTTGGAATGGGACTTTGGCAGCTTTGGCGCGACAACACAATGATGCCAACATTTTAGCTGTTCCTGCCCGATTCGTTCCGTTAGAAACGGCGTTGGAAATGGTGCAACTTTTTTTGGACACTCCTTTTGAAGGCGGCAGGCATCAAACGCGAGTAGATAAAATCGCTTGTGGTTGTAATGTTTAATTCCTACATGATTTGTAAATAAATTCGGGCACAACTTGCGTCAAGTTTTAAAATTGAGGTTCTTCCGCATTTTTAGCGCAAAATAAAAGAGCAAATATTCTAAATCGTTGATAATCAACTGTTTGGAAGGTTTAAAACCTTCCAAACGGTGTGTATCGCTGCATTTACGCTAAAAACGTGGAAGAACCAAAATTGACGCAAGTTTATTTCATAATTTAGTACCCAAAAGTTATTTTTTGGTCATTTTTTTTAAGAAAACTTGTGTAAGTATTCCCATTGTTTTTAAAAAAAAAGTTAAACAAAAGATAAAAAATAATTATTTGTTTCCTTTTTTTTAGTTAAAGTTACCTTTTTAACATCCCTTTTTTTAATGATTTTTGCAAAAATCAAATACTTTTTTTACATTTGTCGCAATATTCCGATACACGGAGTACTTTTTTCATAAAAAATTAAAATAAACGATGCCATGTTAAAATCAGTTGACATCGACGAGGTGGATAAACAAATCCTTGCAATCTTGATGAAAGACGCGAAAACGCCTTATACAGATATTGCTAAAAATATTCATGTGTCTGGCGGTACTGTACACGTTAGAATGCGCAAGATGGAACAAATGGGGATTGTAGTTGGGGCGAGTTTGTCGGTTGATTATACCAAATTAGGCTATGATATTAGTGCCTTTTTGGGCATTCACTTGGATAAAAGTTCCTTATATGACGAGGTGGCGGAGGAGTTAAAAACCATTCCTGAAATTGTTGCGGCGCATTATACGACAGGATTGTATAGTATTTTTGCAAAAATTATTTGCCGCGACACCAATCATTTGAAAGAAGTGTTACACGATAAAATTCAAAAAATTCCGGGTATTCAACGGACAGAAACGTTTATTTCGCTTCAAGAGAGTATCAATCGCCCGATTGATATTAATGCAGAAGATAATGCGTAATAGATAAGTAAAGAGGGAACAAATTCGGTTAGACACGAATTTAGAAGGCGGTTTGCTTAAAATTCGTGCAAAACGAATTAGGTTTCCCGTTCGGCTATTGGGAGGCGAAAGCAAAAGTGGATTTAGAAGACGAGATGCGCAAAAAGTTTAATAAAGAATATCCTAAATCCAATATTTTGTTTGAAGATGGTATTCAAGCGGTCTTGTATCAAGATGGACAACGGGTTTCGGCAATTGACATCGCGGATGAAAATGCTTTAAACGATTTGTTGCAACAATTCATTGTAGTGCGCTTTTCCAGTTGAATAGCCACTAATTTGGCTTTTTCGGCTCCTTTTTGAGCCTTCATTTCACCTTCTTTGTAAGCACGGGCGATAAAATCCTGTTCCGTACATTTGAACCACCTTTTGAGGTGCGTGTGTCGCGTAAGTGTGGAAACGGTGGCATTAAGAAGCCGTTTATAACGCAAACCGTCGGCGAGGTTGCAACTTCGCCGACGGTAATAAATAATTAATTGATAATCAATCAATTATAAAAATTCATCCTTCCTTACGCACCCAAATAATGTTTCAATAACTTACTTTTCGACGTAGAACGCAATTTATTGATAGCCTTATCCTTGATTTGCCGCACGCGCTCGCGGGTCAAACCAAATTTATCGCCAATATCTTCCAAACTCATAGGGTGTTCAATGCCGATGCCGAAATAAAGTTTAATAACATCGTATTGTCTATCGGTGAGGGTACTCAGAGAGCGTTCAATTTCACGACTCAACGATTCGTTGTATTCCAAACGCGTATCGGTACCAGGAGTCGTCGTGTTTTCCAAAATATCTAATAAAGAGTTGTCTTCGCCTTCCACAAACGGCGCATCCATTGAAACGTGTCTTGCAGCAACCCCGAGCGTCGTTTCGACTTCATCGGTTGTAATTTCGAGCATTGTAGCTAATTCTTCGGCACTTGGTTCGCGTTCAAATTCCTGTTCCAGTTCAGAAAAAGCCTTATTAATCTTATTCAAAGAGCCAACTTTATTCAAAGGAAGGCGCACAATCCGCGATTGTTCCGCCAAAGCCTGTAAAATAGATTGACGAATCCACCAAACGGCATACGAAATAAATTTAAAACCACGCGTTTCATCAAACCGTTGAGCCGCTTTAATCAGTCCCAAATTACCTTCGTTGATAAGGTCTGACAAGGAAAGACCTTGATTTTGATATTGTTTAGCAACGGATACGACGAACCGAAGATTGGCTTTGGTGAGACGTTCTAACGCAACTTGATCATTTTGTTTAATTCGTTTGGCTAATTCAACCTCTTCTTCAGGGGTCAACAAATCCACTTTGCCAATTTCCTGTAAATATTTCTCCAGCGACTGACTTTCACGGTTGGTAATGGACTTGGTAATCTTTAGCTGTCTCATGCAAAAGTTTCAATTTTTTTATTTATAAAAGATTCAGATAGTGCTGTTTTTACGAGAAAAACAGGGGAATTACGTTATAATGACGTGTATCAAGACGATATTAAGACGGTTTTTTAGAGTTGCGTCACGCTTGTTTCGCGGCACAAAGTTAAGGTAATTAACCACCTTTGTCAAGACATAAAACAAAACAATCTTTATAGATAAAATGTTTTTAAAAGATGAAAATTTTTATTCGTATCGTTTGTTTTACAATCGCGTCTAAGCTATAGCGAAAAATATCAAAATAACGGTCTGTTTTTTGGAATATTTGTAAAATAATCTTTTACTTCGCCCCTGTAAAGGAATATGCGACTTTTAGATTGCGGAATGTGGATTACGGATTACGGAATCTATTGATAATCAATCGTTTTGGATTTCGGAAAGTAGATTTAGGATTTCGGAAGGTGCCCTTTGAAATTCATTGAGCATGAGTACTTTTTGGATTTGGAATGGATTCAGCATCAACAACGCTTTAAAAAAAGAACTGAATGTAGGATTTTAATGTTTCAAAAAAGATGGATAACCCATAAATTCCGAAATCCAGATTCCGCAATCAACCAATGTAGGGGAAAATAAAAATAAAATTTTGAAATCGGATTGTTTAACGACTACACAATTTTAAATCAGTTATGGCAGCAAAGCGCGTCATGTTTAAAACGGAATTTATTTTCCGTGCGTCTCCGACCATTGTATATCAATTCCTGACTGCGCCTGCGTGTTTGGTGCGCTGGTTTTGTAACGAGGTGGATATTTATGATTCTGAATATACGTTCACATGGGACGGATACGATGAAAAGGCAACGCTTATCATGGATATTGAGGATGAGTTATTGCGTTTCGAGTGGGAGGATGCTCTACCGAACGAATATTTGGAATTTTCCATTAGCAGATCGCCCGTCACCGAGGAGACGATTTTAATTATTACCGATTTTGCGGATAACGGTACGGTTGCGGATGCTAAAAAATTGTGGCAATCCCAAATCGCGCAAATGAAAACGGAAACAGGTGGCTAATTTCGGAATGTGGATTGCGGATTTCGGAAAGTGGATTTTTAAAATTCATTGTGGGAATGTGTTGACTATCAATGCATTCCGAAGTCCGTTATCTACATGCTGAACTATTTTTTGTTGAACGAAACCCAATTTTGCCATCCTTTTTAACTTCAATGTGGCAAAAACACTCATATTCACGGTTCCAAACTTTCCAGCCATCCGTGAAAATTAAAAAATGTCCATTGACCATATCTTGCACAAACAATAGTTGAATTTCAGGCTTATTTTTGTATAGCTGCTTCATAATTAGGATCTTCCAATCATTCTTTTTCCAATAATAGCTAAAAAAAACTAATAATTAGGATATTGCTTTTTTTAGCGATTATCTTATTTTTAAACTAAAAAATATTTATTGATATTTTTATTTTTCAAAGAAATGATACAAAATATTTATTTTTTGTGTTTTCATCACATATAATATGAATTCATTCGTGTTTTTTTTAAATATATTTAAAAATTAATTTGTAAAATAACTAAAAACCACTATCTTTGTACTTTGTAGCTCCTTATTACTTGGCTTTGATCCAAACGTAACACACTAACTTTTTATTAAATGTGAGATGCAGATAGCACAAAATTTTAGCAAGATTTTTACCGATTTAAACCTCATAAAAAATTATTAAAACGGCGTGCTATCCGCGTTTCATTTCATTTTACAATTCAAGTCAAAATAAGGAGGCGAATTATGAATTTTTTTTGAGGTCATTGTGAATCAATAAAAAAATGCGTTCGGCACTTTTTTGCTCTATAAAATCTATCAACACTAAAACTTCGGTTTCTTCAGGCATGGACAGTGGTTGAACGTGTTGTTTTTGTTGCAACTCTTTGAAACGACGTACTATTGAACGCGGTATCATTGATTTGATTTGCTTCAACAACAAAATCTCTTGTTTCGGTCGCGTGATTTGCGGTTCGGAAAAACCCATTTGTTGATTGAGTTTTTCAAAAAAAGCCGTCAATTCTTGCAAGTCTAATTTAGAT
Organism: Bacteroidota bacterium; assembly: GCA_041192405.1. GTDB lineage: Bacteria > Bacteroidota > Bacteroidia > Chitinophagales > Saprospiraceae > JAAFJT01. The sequence continues at coordinate 18,656 of JBEEMZ010000068.1, forward strand.
AAACCTACAATCAAGTCGTCTAATTCTATTTTTAATCCTTTTTTAACTTCAATTGTTTGCATCATTCTAATTTTTAGACAAAGGTAAATTAAAAATGCAAAGCTATCACCTGCTTTTAAACTACAAAATGTTTGTTGATTTTTTTCTTTTTAAATACAAAATATTTAGTTATATATTTCGTGATTTCGGTCTAACCAAATCAAGCAAAACGCAGCACGAGACCTAAAACCATGTACTCTTGCTTCACTGGATACCCGTAACTCAAAAAAAGTTACATCAGGACTTAATGAGTTCACAATGGATTGATTGGGTAATAATTTTGTATTTTTACAAATCGTATAGCCCAAACCTGCCTTATTGCCTAAACTCGCACCACTTTTATAAATATTGATCCAAGTGGTACTCCTCAATTTCTCTACGAACAGACTCAATTGCCTTAATTCTTCGGTTGACCATTCTGAAAAACATTGATATTTGTTATCATAATATTTCAAATACACATACGCTGGAATATCATTACCTTCTTTTTCGAATCCTAAGAGTTCCGCTTCTTTATTGGTAAGATATTGTAAAGGTTTTTCTATTTTGGCGACATTTTTATTAATTTTAGGCATTTTCTAATTTCTGGTTTAAAGCGAAATAAAATTCAAACATGGTTTGCTTCGAAATCGGTTTTGTACTTCTGGCTTCAATGGGCAAACGAGCTCTTGCTTCTCGCCAAGGTAATTCAGAATGCGTCAACTCTTCTAAGTATTTCGCTGATTTTTCGCCATATACAGATTTAATTTCTGCTAATAACTCAGTTACTTCATTCGGTAAAGCATCCTCAAAATTGCTTATCGGAATACTATCAAATCCATAATGTTTATAGCTTTCCCAAATCGAAGGTAATACGGGACCGTGCATCCATGCTTGAAAATCTTCCTCAAAAAGTGTTTTATTAAAAAGCACCATCGTCCATGCTTGTGCATAATACAACAGTTTTTGAAGTTTCAAATGGGTAATGGAGTCCCCTGCTTCCCTATCTATCGTACAAACGAAATAGTGCGCTATTAGCTGAGGCGAAATATTAAAACTATTCATTTGATATTTTTTTAATAATTATGAATGAATCTAAAATTTACACAAAGTTATTATCTTTCTTGCAAACTACAAAATGTTACACTACTGAGTTGTTAAAGTTGTAATATGTTTTTTTCCCGCAAATTTCGCAGAAAGAGACTCCAAAAGAAAATCGGCGAGAATCTGCGGGAAAATCTGCGAAATCTGCGGGGAAAAATAGATTGATAATCAATTATTTACATA
>JBEEMZ010000069.1:0-19848 GCA_041192405.1 Bacteroidota bacterium
TATAACGGTTGTTCCCCCCGAAAACGCGCCAACGTTTTTGCAAATTCGTATTCTTTAACAGGCTCATTTGCTTTCAATTTCGCTTCCAACCAACGCCATGCTTTGACCATTGCTGCACCATCTTTCGCCATCACATTGCGAATATGTTGCATTTCAATTTCATTCTTGCACGCTTTTAATAATATTGAAATCGTTGAGCCATAAGCAATTGTAGCTTTTTTTAAATGCGCCAAAAGATTTTGAGCCGCATTTGCACTATCCACTAAAACGGGTTCTGTTGCAGGAATGCCTTCCAAAAAAGCACCCATTTGAGAATACGGTTTTACAAAAATAGCATCATTATTCAAATCCGTTTTAAGTTCATCTGAAATTTTAGATGGTTCGATAAACAAATATGTTTTTTCCAAACCAATCATCATATAAGCAATTGTTACAGGATTACACGCCACATCGCGCCCGCGAATGTTGAGCGTCCAGCCAATATCGTCTAATGTACCAACTAAATGCCATGTCACTTTTTTAGGATTATCACACATTTTTTGACGAATTTGGGTCAATTTTTCAGCGCGAGTTCTGCCCGAAAGGTGTGTAGGATGTTCAAAAACAGGCGTATTTGGAGCAGCAGGTCGGTCGGTCCAAATCGCTTCAATGAGGTCAATGTTGACTAAATTCATTTTTTTCGGATGCAATTCGCGTTCCATGCTGCGATATTGATCTATCGAAAACAGTGAATCATCTACGCCAATTTTGCTACCCGCAGGTACGTTTTGACCCAACCATCCAAGATGTTCTGGCGCACCTTGTAATATTTGCTTATGCAAAACAAATTGATTATCAGCGAGTTCGGTTTCGGCTTGCAAAAAATAGCGTGAATCCGTCCATACGCCTGCATGCGCCTGTGTCACCACCGCATAACCCATCGAACCTGTAAATCCAGAAAGCCAAGCCCTTGATTTCCAACGGTCTGCAAAATATTCGGATTGATGCGGGTCGCTCGAAGGCAGGATATACGCATCTATGCCGTGCGCCTTCATCGCCGCACGAAGCAATTCTAATTTGTCGTTAACTGTCATATTTGAATGATGAATGTATATTACTGGATTAAATAAATAAATAATTTATAAAACATTGTTTATCAACCTCAAAGATATGTTATTTTGTTAAAACGCGATACGCTCTTGAAATTATCATCAAGATGAATGATTCCAAATACGAGCCTAATAATAAGGTAATTTCCAAATAGAAGTTGCCATTTTCGCTAAGGTTATTTGCCTTATATCTAAATTATTGGCATTCCATTCAGGATAATCAATCGCCGAAGTGGATTTAAAAAGACTTGTTTTATAAACAATTAATTTTTCTTCATAAGATTTATTTCCAAGCGCGTTATTTTTACCCGCCTCTAAAAGCGTGTAATTCCCAATTCTAAACACATAATTTTCCATCCTATTTTTAGGAAAAAAAGATTCCCATTCTACAGAAGCATTTTCGGGCAAAATGTGTTCAATCGTAGCAGGATTTTCTTCAAAATCGTAACCTGCACCACTATTATTGAGCTGATTTTCCAATTCAAACAAAATATAACGAATTAATTTTTTATTTCTCCGCGTATTTAAAGCAATTGTAGCAAAGTCATTTTTGAAATCAGTATCACTTAAATATAATTCTTTTATCGCTTTTGCAATGTCATCGGCAGTACGAATCGCTCCCTGAGCAATTTGCATCGCCGCTTTATTATAGGCTTCTTCTAATTTGCCACTATGATAACCACCAATCACCGTTGCCCGAAACGAGATAACGGTTGCCATTTTAGCTACTTTTTCAAAAAAATTGGGTAATTTTTCATACGTAATGAGCAATAAAGGCAAACATTGTTTGACTTGAAAGATTTCTAATTCCTTCACCCGCTTTTTTAACTCTTTATTGCCTTGCCATAATTCATCTGCCGAATTATTTAACGCAACATAGACCACTGCATTTTGCTCTAAATCTTCTAAAAGATTAAACAAATCATCATAATTTTGAATTTTAGCGCGAATCTTTTTATAAAGATATTCTTGTCTCACTAATTTGTTTCGAGAAATCCAGTAATGTCTCAAAAAAGTAGGAAAATGATCTAATCCAACCGTATCTACAATCCTGTCCCATTGCGTCCGAACATGATATAAATCGGTTTGAGACGATAACGAAAATAAATAATTTTTTAATAAATCAGTGACGGTTAAACCCACCCCGCGAGAGTTGAGCGTTTCAAAAACGGTATAAGCTCGTAATTCATTCTCAACAATAATTTGAATAAACATCAATCTTTCGGCTACAATTTCGTTTAAAAATCGAGCAATAGAAGCTCCATTCATATCTTTTTCAAAATATTGATTGATTTTCTCACAAAAAAAATCGTATGCTTTCAATAATAATTTGTCTGAATCTTTGAGATTGCGTGTGGTTGCAGGTTTACGAAAGGTCAAGATATAAGTTTGAAAAAAACTATCATTATTTTCATTCAATTTTAATTTGCTAAAATAGGTGAGCGAAGACGGGTCTTTATCGCCAATAAATTTACTACTTAATAATTTAACTCGTTCTTCATTCGCTTCTTTCGTGATAAAATGGCTTGCTAATGCTTTTATCTTTTGAATACAGGCGAGCGCAATAATCGTAATCGTCGTTAAACGTTGTTGTCCGTCAATCACCACAAATTGTTTATTGCCTTTACTTTGAAGGACGATTGCACCCATATAATGAACGCTTTCGCTCGCCGCGACGACCAAAATATCCGACCACAAATCTTCCCAATGATCTTGTTTCCAAGAATAATCTCGTTGATAAGTCGGTACGAAATATTTTTTTCCATTCCCTAAAACTTCATTGCTATTGACTGTTTTAGTATCAAGCAGATTATTATTATCCATAAATGGTTTTATTTTTTTTTAAATTCGAGAAAACGCTTCGTAAATGGAGTAGATAATGATGAATGATGAATTTTGTAATCAATTGATTATCAATTGATTACAAAATTCATCATTCATCATTCATCATTACTCGCTTTTATTTAATACGTTCTTGATTTTTAACAATAAATCCCGTCCTTCATTCGTCAACGGCGTTAAAACTTGCGGGTCTTTCTGCGACAAGACTAACAATTTAATATTATCCGCAATTATTTCATTCGGATGAATCACATAATTGGTGTTGAATTTCTTCAAAAACAAAATCGGCAAATCACGCATATTCAAAGTACTTTGTTGCCGTTGCCCGATTGTAAGGATTTCAAGACCTTTATCAGTAGCTTGTGTTTCAAAATAGCCCCAACCCATGTGATTCATAAAGTCATGTAAATCAGGTTGATACGCATTTACTTTTGAATAAATTAAGGCAATCACTTGTGCATTTTTGCCGCCGTCAATCGTAAAATCAGTTGTCCAAGCTAAGTCTATCCCATCAGGATTGTAAAAAATACGTTTATAAAGCGAGTCGCTAATGACTAAATTTGTCGCTTTCGGTCGCTTGAACCCCAATAAATTAAATAATTCAGCCTGTTTTTTCGGATTCAGGCGCGTATATATATGTGCGATTTCATGCAACATTGTTTGCAAAAGTTGTTCATTAGGCAATTTCAAATCCTGTTCGGGAATGATAATCGCATTTTGACGCGTATAATATACGCCTTGTCCGTAATGTTTGGCGTGTGTTTTAATCAATTTGAGTTGAAAAGGGAAAGCCTTTGGTTCGATTTTGTTGTAAAGCAAACAGGCTTCACGCAAAATGCGCGTCATTTTTTCGGCTTCGGGAGTCGTGAAACTATCCACATCGTTGCGCAAAAATTGTTTATAATCCGCCAAAATGACTTCGCGTTTGGTGTTTTCGGGATAATTGCGCTTCATTTGAATGCTCATTTCAAGCGGATTCACCAAATCGAAAAATTTTTCAATCGTATCTATTACGATGGCATCGGCGGCTTCTGCTTTTGTCAGAATGCTTAATGACTGATAAGGAGACAATGGTTTTCGCTCCACCTCTTTTGGAGTGTGCCTGCAACTCATTGTCAATAAAGTACTTACAAGTAAAATTAATTTATACTTTAATGAATACATTGGTTTTGATTGTTTAAAAATGTGAATAAGTAATGAAGAATGATAAATGAAGAATAAGGAATTTTACAATGAACTGCAAATCAATTCACCGTAAAATGCATCATTTATCATTCATCATTACTTATGTGTTGCAAAAGTAGTAAAATAACCTATTTTCTCTTTTTTTTTCAGAAAAAAATTCAAAAGGGTTTTATCTTGCATTGAATTAAACAAGTTTCAATGAAAACAAAACAACAAATTGTAGAGAATTGGTTGCCGCGTTACACAGGCACGAAATTGACCGAGTTTGGTGAATACATCATTTTAGTCAATTTCTCGAATTATGTCGAAATGTTTGCCGAACGGTTCAAAGTCGAGGTGCGCGGGCGCGACCGTTCGATGTTGAGCGCGACGGCAAATAATATTTCTATCATCAATTTTGGCATGGGAAGCCCGAATGCTGCCACAATTATGGACTTATTGACCGCGATTAAGGTCAAAGCCGTGTTGTTTTTGGGCAAATGTGGCGGTTTGAGGCACGATAAAAACAAAGTTGGAGATTTCATATTACCAATTGCTGCTATACGTGGTGAAGGTACTTCCAATGATTATATGCCGCCCGAAGTGCCTGCGTTACCCGCTTTCGCCTTGCAAAAAGCGATTTCGACGACAATTCGAGATTATGCGCAAGATTATTGGACGGGAACCGTCTATACGACGAACCGCCGCGTGTGGGAACATAAAGAGGATTTTAAAGATTATTTGCGGGCGTTGCGTTGCATGGCGATTGATATGGAAACGGCTACGATTTTCACGGTTGCGTTTAAAAATCATATTCCTGCGGGTGCGTTGTTGTTGGTTTCGGATATTCCGATGATTCCCGAAGGCGTGAAAACGGATGAAGGTGATAAAGTGAATGCAGCTCGTTTTTCCCAATTACATTTGAATGTAGGTATTGATTCATTGAAACAATTAATGTCTAATTCATTGACTGTCAGGCATTTGAAATTTTAAAGTGTGTTGAAACGGGACACGAATTTTACGAATTTACACGAATAGCGATATAGGCTTCGTGTCCATTCGTAAAATTCGTGTCCCGTTTTGAATCCGTATAACTCGGATGATTAAGACTCGAATCTTGAATTTTCATTCAAAAATAAGATAGATTCCTTACTTTTGCGATTTCTTAAATCCATCAATTATGAGAATTAATCTATTGAAATTTGAAAACAAAGTACGCGCTTGGACTTTAGAAACCTTGGCGTTGAATGAACTGACCTTATTAGTCGGTGCGTCGGGCGTAGGCAAAACGCAAATTTTGAAAGCAATCCTCGCGCTCAAAGATATTAATCTTGGAAAATCCATCAATGGCGCAAAATGGTATGTTGATTTTCAAACCACAGACCAACATTATATTTGGGAAGGGCAATTTGAATCCATAGAAAATGCTGTTTTCTGGGGTGGCGAATCAACGTTTCAACCCAAAGCCAAAATTTTATATGAAAAATTGTTTTGTAATGATAAACTTATTGTTGAGCGCGATGCAGATCACATTTTGTTTCTTGGGAAATCCACTATCAAATTATCTCCATTTGAAAGCGTTTTGAGTTTATTGGATGCAGAAAATTTGATTGCGCCTGCACACGCAGGTTTGAATCAAATTGTTTGGAGCGACCAAGCGAATGCTGCGCAAGCAGCTGAAATTTTTACGTTGCCTTTATTGGCGGTGCAAAAAATTGTTAAACAATATGATACATATTCAAAAATTCAATTAAGTGATTTGAATACGATTTTAAAATTATTTTTGATTTCCAAAGTATCCAAAAAAACGGATAAAAAATGGTTCCAACTCATTAAAACTCGTTTTATGGATATTTTCCCGCAGGTAGAGGATTTGAAAATCGCGCCGTTGGAATATACGCCCGATATGCCTGATTTTTTGAAAGAATATCCTTTTATTCAAATTAAAGAAATCGGTGTTGAGAAATGGATTTCACAACCTTTTATGTCTTCAGGCATGTATCGTACTTTATTGCAAATCAGTGAGTTATACTTAAGTTCAGAAGGTACTGTGTTTTTAATTGACGAGTTTGAAAATAGTTTGGGCATCAATTGTATCAACGAATTGACAAGCGCAATTCAAACGACGCAACGAAAATTGCAATTTATTTTGACGAGTCATCATCCGTACATCATTAATAATATTCCATTTGAACATTGGAAATTGGTCACGCGGCAGGCGGGTGTGGTGAAAACGCATCCTGCAACCGATTTTCATTTAGGCAATTCTAAACATGAGGCATTCATGCAACTCATTCAACTGGATGAGTACAAAACAGGCAGAGAAGATTCATGAATTTATATGTCCTCGTGGAAGGCAAACGAACCGAAGTAAAAGTTTATCCTGCATGGTTAGCGATATTGTTACCGCAGGTGACAAGGGTGAAATACCAGCATCAAGTGGTGAATAATCACTACTATTTGTTTAGTGGTCAAGGTTATCCTGCGTTGTTGAATCATCTGGCAAATACCGTTGAGGAAGTCAATCGGTTGGCGGTTTTTGATTATTTGGTGGTTTGTTTAGATGCTGATGAAGTTTCTGTTGCCGAAAGGAAACAAGAAGTATTAAATTTTATTTATAAAAATAAAATTGTTTTAAATTTAAAAACCGAATTACTGGTTATTGTTCAAAATAAATGTATTGAAACTTGGTTTTTGGGCAATGCTAAGATTTTCAAACGGAATCCGCAAAGCCTTGAACTTAGAAATTATGTGGATTTTTACAATGTTGCGAAACACGACCCAGAACAAATGTCTCGATTTGGAGATTTTAAAACAAGTGCACAATTCCATGAAGCCTATTTGAAGGCGTTATTTGTGGAACGAAAAATGAGTTATACCAAAGAAAAACCAACGGCGGTTATGGAAGCTGCGTATTTGCAGCAACTGCAAAACAGAATTCTTAAAACAAAACATTTAGCTTCTTTTAAAACATTTATAGATTTTTGTGATGAAGTGCGTGAGAGAATGAGTTGAATGTAAGAACAATTGCCCATTTGAATTAGGAATGAAGGAATTTCAAAGAATTAAGGACGCAAAACAATGAATTTGCCTCCTTAATTCTTTGAAATTCCTTCATTCCTAATTCAAATGAGTCAAGATTTCTTTTTCACCATCGTCAAAATCATCGCTAACGCAACCGTTTCATTCGTCTCGTCATAAACCTCAACACGCCATTTTATAACACCTTTCGGAATATCATCAAGTGTTTTTCGTTCTTGTTCAATCTTTTCCGCCGCCGTGAGCCGAACGCCAATCGTCATGCCGACATAAACAGGTTTCACAAAACGACAAAAATCCAATCCATAATTCAACAAAACGGGACCTTTTTTCGCATCCACAAACAAACCCGCCGCCTTTGACAACAAGTAGTAACCATGTGCAACCCGACCTTTGAAAAGTGTCCCTTCCAACGATGTTACATCTGTATGCGCGTAAAAATGGTCTCCCGTGATATTCGCAAAATTAATAATATCGGTTTCAGTAACGGTATGTTTCGCTGTCACAAGAGTCTCACCTATTTGAATTTCTTCAAAGTGTTTTCGGAACGGATGAATATCGGTTTCAAATTGTTTCGCGCCCGTCTGATAGGTTTGCGTAATCGCAGTAATCATCGTCGGCGAACCTTGAATCGCCGTGCGTTGCAAATAATGTTTCACGCCGCGCACACCACCCATTTCTTCGCCGCCGCCCGCCCGACCTGGCCCGCCATGCACTAATAGTGGCAATGGTGAACCATGTCCCGTACTTTCTTTGGCGCAATCTCGGTTCAAAACCAATATTCTACCGTGATGACTCGCTGCACCCAATGTAAATTCGGTTGCAATCGTTTCGCTCGCCGTCGCAATCGAACAACAAAGCGACCCCTTGCCCATTCGCGCTAATTCAATGGCTTCATCCAAATTTTTATACGGCATCAACGTACTGACAGGTCCAAATGCTTCTACTTCATGCGTTTCTGTAAATCGAAACGGTTCATGATTCAACATCAAAATCGGTGGTAAAAACGCACCTTTTGCCCGATTTGCACCCAAAATTTCAAAATTATCAAGATTTCCATACACAATTGGCGTATTTTTGGACAAAAATTGCACTTTTTCGACCACTTCTGCCACTTGCGCACGACTCGCTAACGCGCCCATCCGAACACCTTCCATTTGCGGATTGCCTATTTTGATTTTGGACAAAGCCTTCCCAATTGCAATTTGAACATCTTCCAATAAATTTTCTGGCACGATGACGCGCCGAATCGCAGTACATTTTTGCCCACATTTCACGGTCATTTCCTTGCAAACTTCTTTGATAAAAAGGTCAAATTCAGGCGTTCCGACAACGGCATCTGCTCCTAAAATGCTGCAATTCAAAGAGTCTGCTTCCATATTGAACGGTACAGATTGTTCAATAATGTTTTTATTTGCCTTCAACATCCTGCCCGTACTCGCCGAACCTGTGAACGTTACCACATCTTGCCATGTCACAAAATCTAAAATACCTTCCGCAGAACCGCATATCAATTGCAACGCGCCCGCAGGCAAAATCCCCGATGCAATGATTTCACGAACCACCGCTTCCGTCAAAAACGATGTAACCGTCGCAGGTTTGACAATCGCAGGTACGCCCGCGAGCCAATTGACCGCCACTTTTTCCAACATCCCCCAAATTGGAAAATTATACGCGTTGATGTGAACGGCAACACCTTGTTTTGGTACTAATATATGGTGTCCCATGAACGTGCCGTTTTTGGAAAGGTTGACGGATTCGCCATCGGGACAAAAAGGCAAGTTCGGAAATTGTCGGCGCAACGACGCATTTGCAAACAAATTGCCAATCCCACCTTCAATATCAATCCAACTATCCACTCGCGTCGCGCCCGTGCGGTAACTTAATGTATAAAATTGCTCTTTTTTCGACAAAAGATGCAATGCTAAAGCCCGTAACATTTGCCCGCGCTCGTGGAAAGTCATTTTTCGGAGTTTTGGACTGCCGACTTTGCGCCCGTAATCCAGCATCGCCGCAAAATCTAAACCTTTGCTACTTGCGGCAGTAATCGGTTCGCCCGTGACCGCATCGAATAAGATTTTGCCATCGCCATCCCCTTTTACCCAATTTCCTAAACTATAATTTTCTAAAAATGACATTTATTTATTTAAAATTTGGTTTTAATGATTTTATTGAAATTATATAAAGTTGAATAGCTATTGAAAAAACTTTTTGTTTTCTTTCGCCATGTTCCTCAAAAGGCTGCAACACCGATAACGTTCTTCGTGATAATGTGCATACAAATCATCTAACTGTTTGATAATCAACGAAATACCTATTTCATCTGCCCATGATAACAACCCTTTCGGATAATTGACACCTTTTGTCATCGCCAAATCAATATCACGCGCTGTCGCAACCCGCCAAAATAACGCATCTGCCGCTTCATTGATGAGCATGATTAAAATTCGATTAAAAACATTTTGTCCAAGTGATTGATTATCAGCATGTTGTGGCAACAGTTGTGAATAATCATAGAAACCTTTACCCACTTTTTTGCCATAAAAACCTGCTTCAAATAATCTTTTTTGTGTAAACGACGGTTTATAACGCGGCTCGTGATAACAATTTTGATACATACTTTCCGTGACTCGAAAATTGACATCTTGACCAATGAAATCCATGAGCGCAAATGGTCCCATTTTAAATTTGCCAAAATGCGTCATTGCCCAATCAATCGTTTGAATATCGGCGATGCCTTCGTCCAAAATCCGCAATGCTTCACTATAATAAGGTCGTGCAATTCGATTGACGATGAATCCAGGCGTATCTTGTGCAAAAACAGGTACTTTGCCCCAATTTTTAATTTCGTTATAAACGGTTGGCAACAAATCTGATTTGGTTTGAACGGCAGGAATAATTTCAACTAATGCCATCATTGGCACAGGATTGAAAAAGTGAATGCCCATGACACGTTCAGGCGATGTACACGCGGACGCGAGCGCAGTCACGGAAAGCGAGGAGGTATTTGTTGCCAAAATGCAGTTTTTAGAAACAACGGATTCTAAATTTTGGAATAATTGTTTTTTTATATTCAAATCTTCAATAATTGCTTCAATTACCCAGTCACAATTTGCCAAATCTTGCAGAACGCTCGTAGGCGTGATGCGATTCAAAATTGCTGTTTTTTCAACTTCTGAGCAACGATTTTTGGCGATATCGCGGTCAAGATTTTGAGAAATAAGGTGCATTGCTTTCGACAATGCTACTGATTGCACATCCATTAACAGGATTTCGCAACCACTTTTTGCAGCCACTTGCGCCATGCCACTGCCCATTGCGCCACTGCCAATAATGCCTATTTTCATAATGATGAATTTATGTAATTAACTGGTTCGTTAGTTAACGGATTGAAACCTTTTGAATATTGTTTAGAATAAACATTTCGGCACAAACATAATGATTCTTTTGATAAAAAAGAGCTAAATAAAATTTGGTCAACAAACCATTTTTTAAATTGAATTTAAATGGCATTTCAAAATTAAATATTGAAATCAAGAACTTAAATTGTTTTTTTTTTACTTCGTTCTGTTTGAAGGAATTTAACCCAATAAAATTTTGCAAAAAACATTTTAAAGCCGATCCCCGATCGCAATTTGAACTGCTTTTGTAAAATAAAATGCTTTTAAAATTAAATTTTTACAACTTTTATATGGTGACTTCATTCAAACCTTCTAATTACAACCTCGCAGCGTCTTTAAAGTCGTTTTTGTTTTCATAAAAATGTTGGTTACAATGTTGCTTTTGTGCTAAAAATAGCTCACTTTTGGTTTTTCATCTATCTAAACAGAACCAAAATAGGATGAATGTAAAACAAAAAAGAGCGATTCCATTAGTGGATGTCGCGTCGTTCACCGCAGGCACGTCCGCAAAACGCACTGCTTTTGTTTCCAAATTAGGGACAGCGTTTCACGAAGTCGGTTTTGTCGGCATTGTCAATCACGGGATTTCCAAAATATTGATTGATGATTTCTACAAATTGGCAAAACAATTTTTCGCACTCCCGCAAGAAGCCAAAAACAAAGCTGAAAAAGCAGGTTCCGCAGGTCAACGCGGTTACACGACCTTCGGCAAAGAGCACGCGAAACATTCAAAAGTGCCTGATTTAAAAGAATTTTTCCAAATTGGACAAACCGTTTCGATAAATCATCCCAATAAAATTTTGTATCCTGACAATATTGTTGTCACAGAATTGCCCGAATTTTCAGCGAAAGGGTTGGAATTATACCGCGCTTTTGAAAAAACAGGTGCACAATTATTGCGAGCCATTGCGTTGCATTTGAAATTGGAGGAAGATTATTTTGAACCCAAAATCAAAGATGGCAATAGTATTTTGCGGGCAATTCATTATCCACCGATTACGAAAGACCCTAAAACCGCTTTGCGTTCGGAACAACATGAAGACATTAATTTGATTACACTTTTGGTCGGCGCATCGGCGGGCGGGTTACAATTGTTAAATAAAAATAATGAATGGGAAGATATTTTGCCCGAAGCCGATGAAATTGTGATTAATGTGGGCGATATGTTACAGCGATTGACCAATAATTATTTGAAATCAACCACGCATCGCGTCATTAATCCGCCAAAAACGGAGTGGCATTTGCCGCGATTGTCTATTCCATTTTTCATGCACCCCGCGAGCGACATGGATTTGACGTGTTTGCCGAGTTTGGTGAGCGCGGAAAATCCTGCTGTGTATCCGCCGATAACCGCAGGTGAATATTTGAATGAGCGATTACGCGAAATTGGTTTGAAAAAGTAAATAATTTGAAATTTTATTTTATGCTAAATAATTGATAATCAATTATTTAGCATAAAATATTTTCTGACTTATTTTGATACGTCAAATTTTAAAATATTTAACTTTTTTAATTCATCTGCAAAAGTTTGGAAACTGCGCTCACCTTTATGACGCGCATAAACCGTTTTGAATTCCAATTTTTCAAAAATGTCAGGTGCGTGTGTTTCATCATATTTGCCTTTTCGAGATTTGCTACTGAATGTTTCCAACTTTTTCTTTGGGTCTTGAATCATCATTGGATTCCCACTAAATTGTGCCGTTACGCCATAAAAATGATTAAAAGTTTCTATATCTGCCAAAATTAAGGCTTCCATTTCGGCAATTGCCAAGAAAAAAATGCCTTTTCCATCACTTATTTTATTGGCTTTGCGAAACCATTCATCGCGTATATGCTTGTGAGTGAAGATTTGTTCATTCATTGCTTCATCCGAATCTCGAATGAAAATAATATATTTGAAATCTTTCGCTTCATCTTCCAATAATTTGAAAAATTTAACGCTATCCAACCCGCCACCTTTTAAATTTTTCGTAATAACTTGAAAATCAATGTCTTCCAAAGCAGTTTTCCGCAATAAAGCAATCAATGCTTCGGAATCATTCATCGAATTTTCGCCCACAACCCCAATTTTAATTTTAGTTTTTTTCTTATTTTGCTTCATCAAGTTCCTCCAAATTTGAATGTAACCAAAAATCTTTTAATTCCAACCCTTCCGTATGGATATAACGAAGTGCTTTTTCCACTTTTTTGGGCGATAAATGGTGCATTAAAGTTCCTTTTTCGGTATCAAATCGCGTTACAATGATTTTGTTTAATTCATCTTTTTCTAATATATTTAAAACATCGGGCGAATGCGTTGTTACAATAATTTGTTTTGACTTAGACTGTGCGTTTAAAAAATTCATCAGTCGGAATAATTGGTCAGGATGCAAACCGATTTCAGGTTCTTCAATAATTACAAGTGATTGATTATTAAGCGTTTGTGAAATAATATAAAATAATCGTTTGGTGCCGTCGGAGAGTTGAGCCCATGAACACCAATTATTATTGACAAAAAATTCAAGAATAATATGATTTATCATATAACTATTTTTTTGCTTCTCAATAGTGTAACCTTTGGCAAAACGACAATCTTTAATCGGCGAGAACCTTTTTAAATTGGATACTAATATCTCATTGACTTTAAAATTTTTTTCAATACTTTTCTGAGTTAATGTATCTAAAAACATAGTTAAAAAATAACTGGTGTGAAACATAGCTTCTAAGTTATTGTCATCTATCATATACAAATAGGTTGTCGTGCCACGTACTTTTACTTCTATCGCGTTTGCTTTATCCAAATAGGCTATATTCGCATCTAATCCAAATTTAATAAATTCATGTTCTATCAAATTTATTTTTGCTGTATCAAAAAAGTTTAAAATAGTAGGGTGTAAAAAATTATCTGCATGAATAGCAGGCGATTCAATATTGGATTCATAAATTTTGCGGATTCTATTTTTTTTGTTTTCCAACACCATTTCTTTAATTTTTCCTGTCCATTTTATCAACGGATTGTTTTTATTTGTAATTTCAAAAGCAAATTCAAAATCAATCGGTAGGATATGATGTAATTCTTCCGAAAAAATACTATGAATCGCTTGTACAAAATTGGTTTTCCCACTACCATTCTGCCCAATCATAATATTGAGTCCAGGATGCAAATCAATCGTCAAATCTCGAATGCTTTTATAATTTTTGAGACTGATTTTGTTAATATAGGATGTCTCTAACTCGTTCATTTTCAATGATTTTTAAATTTTTTTAACGAATTGCCTTGAATATTGTGCGGCAAAGTTATACAACAAATGAATTTTCGGTTCAGAAGTCATAAAAAAAACGTACTTTCGCCGCACAAATTTAAAAAATATCATGTCAATCTCTACCGAAATCAATAAACGCCGTACTTTTGGCATTATCAGTCATCCCGATGCGGGCAAAACCACGTTGACCGAAAAATTATTGCTTTTCGGCGGCGCGATTCAAATTGCAGGTGCCGTCAAAAGTAACAAAATTAAAAAACATGCCACTTCCGATTTCATGGAAATTGAACGCCAAAGAGGTATTTCCGTTGCGACTTCGGTGATGGCTTTTGATTATAATGATTTGAAAATCAATATCTTAGATACGCCAGGTCACCAAGATTTTGCAGAAGATACCTATCGAACGTTGACCGCAGTGGATAGTGTTATCGTCGTCATTGACGTTGCAAAAGGCGTTGAGAGTCAGACCGAAAAGTTGGTCGCCGTCTCCCGCAGACGCAATACGCCGATTATCGTTTTCATCAATAAGTTAGACCGAGAAGGCAAAGATGCTTTTGATTTGTTGGATGAAGTCGAACAAAAATTGGGTTTGAAAGTGCGTCCTTTGAGTTGGCCTGTCGGAATGGGACAGAGTTTTCAAGGCGTTTACAATATGTATGAGCAAAAATTATCTTTGTTTCGCGCTCATTCTAAACAGTTTGCAGATGAAACCACGATTATTGAAGATTTGGCTGACCCGCGTTTAGACGAACTTATTAATGAACGCGCTGCTAAAACCTTGCGCGATGATGTCGAAATGGTGGAATCGGTTTATGAACCGTTTGACCCCGAAGATTATCGCACGGGCAAGATTTCACCTGTCTTTTTTGGTTCGGCGGTCAATAATTTTGGTGTAAAAGAATTGTTAGATTGCTTTACGCAAATCGCGCCGACTCCGTTAGCGCGGGAAACCGAAGAACGTTATGTGGAACCCGATGAAACAAAATTTACGGGATTTATTTTCAAAATCCATGCGAATATGGATCCAAATCATCGAGATAGAATTGCTTTTTTAAGAATATGTTCGGGCAAATTTGAACGAAATGTCAATTATTTGCACGTCCGCCAGAATAAAAAAATGCGTTTTTCAAACCCGACAGCGTTTATGGCAGATAAAAAATCGGTTATAGATGAAGCCTTCCCTGGCGATATTGTGGGGCTTTATGATTCGGGCAATTTCAAAATTGGAGACGCGATTACGGAAGGGGAAGTGTTGCATTTTAAAGGCATTCCGCGATTTTCACCTGAACAATTTCGCTATGTTCAAAACACAGACCCATTGAAAACCAAACAGTTACATAAAGGTTTGGAACAATTAATGGATGAAGGTGTTGCGCAATTGTTTACGAAAGAGATTAATGGTCGGAAAATTATTGGCACCGTTGGGGCGTTGCAATTTGAGGTGATTCAGTACCGTTTGAAACATGAATATGGTGCAAGTTTTGAATATGAACCTGTGCAATTGCATAAAGCGTATTGGGTGCATTCAAATGATAAAAAAGCGTTAGATGAGATGTATGAACGCCGTCGTCGAGACATGGCGAAAGATAAAGAAGGGAAATTGGTTTTTCTCGCAGAATCGGCTTGGGCAATGCAGGTGGCACAGGAAAATCATCCGAAAGTGCAATTTTATATGACTTCTGAAATGTAAATTTGGATTTTGTGGATTTTAAATAACTGGAAAATAAATTGTGAATATTTGTTACAACTAATTGATTATCAAATGTTTGGAAGGTTTCAAACCTTCCAAACGTTTGTTACGATTTATTTTTTTAGTGGCTTAGAATCCACAAAATCCAAATTTTAAAAACGTATCTTTAAAGTTAAAAAACGTCTTAATTTCAATCATTTAAAAAAATCAAGAAAAATGAATAACGATATCCTTGCTCATATTCAAGAGCATCTCATTAATAAGATTCAATCTACAACAGATGTAAAAGAATTAATCCAGATTTGGATGTTGTGGGATAATTTGCAGCGACCTGTGCAGTTAACACCGCCGCATTTTCGGCGCATTCCCAAAACGGTAACGGTAGAGGATTTAAAAAAAGCGCAAAATTTCAAAGGTACAAATTGGGAGGCGGCTAATAAGTGGGCAAAATCATTGGATATTCAGGAATCGGCTGAAGATTTAATAAAACAATTAACAAAATAAAAAATGAATCTTTATTTATTCGATACAAACATACTACTTCACTATTTGCGCCAAGATACCAGATGGAATTATATCCAAGATAAATTTGACATATCTAATCAACTGGATAATACTATGTCTGTTGTTTCGTGGGGCGAAATCTACTCGCTTGGACTGCGCAATCATTGGCATACCCAACGAATGAAGGTAATTGAGCAATTAGATAGGCATTTTATAGTAGCAGACATTAACGTAGAAGAAATCATTCGCACTTATGGCACGATTGACTCTTATAGTCAAGGGAAATTATGGCATAATCCTTTGCCTCAAGGGATGTCTGCTCGAAATATGGGTAAAAATGATTTGTGGATAGCTGCTACTGCACATGTTTTGGATGTTACCTTATTGACAACCGATAATGATTTCGACCATTTACAAGATACATTTATCAAAATTGATAAAGTTGTTTTTCCAAAATCTTAAAACAAAAAACTTTATTCTGCAATGAAACAAATTTCAAAAATAATGTTCGTCAGTGTTTGGTTATTAGCCGCGTGTACGAACGATAATGGAAACAGTGGCGAAACTTCGCAAACTCCTGTTGCAACCATCGAAACCAGTGCAAAAGTCAAAAACGCAGCAGGTTCGATGGTTGGCGCGTTGGATTCTGCGCGAAAATTGCCTGCGGATACGCAAAAAAAGATAGTTAAAATGGTCAGTGTCAGCCCACATGTGTTGGCTGTGGAGCAGATTTTGCAGAAAAAAGGTCAAAGTTTGACCTATTCTGTGGTCGAGGACAAGTCAAAACCGAATCAATTTGTCGTAGAAGCGCGGCAAGGCGATGGCGGACAAGTGCATTTTATCGCTATCGTGGATAGTAAAACAATGCAAATGATTAATTTGCACGAATTAACAGATTTATTATAATTTTTTAGCATAACATCAGCAAGGTTAAACCGCGCTGCTGTTTCGTAACTAATTAATATCCAATTGATTATGAGTACCAAAGTGAAATCCCAAAGCCAAGATGATGTTTTTAAAAAACTCGTTGCGCATTGTAAAGAATATGGTTTTATCTATCCTTCGAGCGAAGTATATGATGGTTTGAGCGCGGTTTATGATTACGGTCCGTATGGCGTTTTGTTGAAAAACAATCTTAAAACGTATTGGTGGAAAAGCATGGTGCAACTCCATGAAAATATTGTTGGATTGGATTGTGCGATTTTCATGCACCCCAAAACTTGGAAAGCGTCGGGACACGTTGACGCTTTTAATGACCCGTTGGTGGACAATAAAGATTCTAAAAAACGCTATCGGGCAGACGTTTTGATTGAAAATCAATTAGATAAGATTGAGGAAAAGGTCAAAAAAGAAGTCGAAAAAGCAGCTAAACGTTTCGGCGATACCTTCGATGAAGCGCAATTTCGTGCTACGAATCCGCGTGTGTTGGAAAATCAGCAAAAATATGATGCGCTTTCCAAGCGTTTGGGCGAAGCGATGCGAACTGCCAATATGTCCGATTTGAAAGCGATGTTGGAGGAATTGGAAATTGCCGACCCTGAAACGGGTTCGCGCAACTGGACGGATGTGCGCCAATTCAACTTAATGTTTTATACGCAATTGGGCAATATCGCGGGCGAGGAAGGCAAATTATATTTGCGTCCTGAGACGGCGCAAGGGATATTTGTTAATTTTTTAAATGTACAAAAGTCCACCCGTCAAAAGATTCCGTTTGGAATCGCACAAATTGGTAAGGCTTTTCGGAATGAAATTGTGGCGAGACAATTCATTTTTCGTATGCGCGAATTTGAACAAATGGAAATGCAATTTTTCGTTCGTCCTGGCACGCAGAAGGAATGGTACGCCAAATGGAAGCAAGCGCGCATGAATTGGCATTTGGCTCTCGGCGCACCACAAGAAAAATTGCGGTTTAAAGACCATGACAATTTGGCACATTATGCGGATGCGGCGGTGGATATTCAATACGAATTTCCATTTGGTTTCAAGGAATTGGAAGGCATTCACTCTCGAACCGATTTCGATTTGACTGCACATGCGACGCTTTCGGGCAAAAAAATGAATTATTTTGACCCAGAATTGAATGAAAGTTATACGCCTTATGTCGTAGAAACGTCGGTGGGTTGTGATAGGATGTTTTTGGCAACGCTTTCACGGGCGTTGGTCGAGGAAACCGTTCCTGATGCGCAAGGTGAAGATTCAACACGGATTGTTTTGAAAATACATCCTGCGATTGCGCCGATTAAATGTGCGATTTTGCCTTTGTTGAAAAATAAAGACGAATTGACTAAAACAGCATTAGAAATATTTAATCATTTAAAGTTTTCGGTGGATTGTCAGTACGATGATAAAGATGCGATTGGTCGTCGGTATCGCCGTCAAGATGCGATTGGCACCCCGTTTTGTATCACCGTTGATTTTGAAACCCTTGAAAATCAAACGGTTACGATTCGAGATAGAGATACTTTGAAACAAGATCGCATTCATATTAAAGATATTGAACGGATTGTTTTGGAGAAAACGGACATGAGAATATTGTTTGCTAAAATGGCAAACACATAGGGAACATAGGGTGTTACAACGGTGGTACGGTTTTAAAGCATCGTACCACCGTTTTTTATTATAAATTATTGAAAATGAATTTTATATAAAGTACGAAAATAAAAATATATTTTCCTTCAACAAAATAATCCTTCATTCTTTTTATTTATTAAAAAAGTTTGTATTTTGAGCGCGTTAATTCAAATTAGCTCTTTTCTTCATTCATCTCCTAAAATACAATCTATCAAAATGGAAAACAGAATTTTGGACGACAGTTACAATGCCACGAATCAAAACGGCTTGAGCAACATGGACAAAGACTATTTGTTCACCGCCGCGAAATGGGCTGGTTTTTTGGGCATTGTCGGTTTTGTGATGTCAGGATTACTCGCTGTTGCAGCGTTTTTCATCAGTAGTTTGATGAATGCCTTTGGTGGTATGGCTGCGATGCAAGGCAGTAGAGGCGCGGCAAGTATTGGCAGCGCGGCGGGTGCTTTTATCACGATATTTTACTTGGGCTTTGCGGTGCTTGGCATTCTTTACGCTTCGTACATGTATAACTTTGGTACGAAAACCAAAGCGGCTATCCTTTCCAATGATTCCGAATTATTAACAGAAGGTTTTAAAAATTTAAAATCAATGTTTCGATTTTCGGGCATCTTGACGGCAATTGTACTTGGTTTTTACGCAGTGCTCATTGTTTTTAGTTTGATAGGCGTTGCCATTGCAGGAGTCGGCATGCGTTAGGTTGCAGGAGGAATGAAGGCACTTCTGCATCCTTCATTCCTTTGAATTCCTTCGTTTCTAATGCATAACATGCAATTGACGAATGACAGAATTGTCTCCAACTAATTGAATATGAACAAGATACGCACTATTTCCAATCGCCGACACCGCTAAACGACGGGCAAGTTCATTAATTTGAAAATTAGATTTTTTTTGTGTGCTTGCGCAAAATCCCTTACATTTGCCTTGTGATTTCGGATTGTGGATTTCGGAATGTCGTGATACGACTATCCGTATTGCATCATTCCGCAATCCACCATCCAAAATCGAATATTATGCTAAAAATACCTTATGCCCTTGCGGATTATGGGCGGTTGCGCCGCGAACAATTTTTTTATGTAGATCGCACGAATTACATCGAACTGCTGGAATTGTATGGGACTTCCTATGCCATGTTTTTACGACCACGCCGTTTTGGGAAATCATTGATAATCAGTCTTTTAGCGCATTATTACGATGTGGATAAAGCCTCCGATTTCCAACAATTGTTTGGTGATTTGCACGTCGGCAAGCATCCTACGCCGTTGGCAAATCAATATTTAATTTTGCAATTC
>JBEEMZ010000070.1:0-19719 GCA_041192405.1 Bacteroidota bacterium
GCCTTCCAAAATTGAAAAGGTTCCTATTCTTTATTTTTTTAATTTGTTTGCATTTGGCAGTTTGGGCGCATCCGATGCCTAATTCTGTAATGTTATTAAGCATCCGCGAAAAAAACGTTGTGGCTGAATTACAATTACCGCTTTCAGAATTAGGATTAGCTTTGGGACAACCTTTAATTTTAAACGATTGTTTTGAAGCTTCAATAAAACAATATATTTTAAATCATTGGAAAATTGAGAATGATTCAAAACAATTTTGGAAAATCGAACTTCAAACGATGCATGTGGACAGCGTTTTAGAAAGTCTAAGCGGTCCCTACCACGAACTCCAAATAAAATTATTACTCACACCACCGACCGATGCTTCGAATCGGGTTTTCACGATGCACTACGACGTGATTACGCATCAAGTGACAACGCATAGCACCTTGATTCGCATTCGGCAAGATTGGCAAACAGGCATTATCGCCGAAAATGAGGTTCAAATCGGTGTCATAGCGACCGATATCCGAACAAATACCGTCTTGCCGATGCGTGTGCAACAAGCTGAAGGCAGTTTAGGGCGCGGTTTTCGGGCAATGTTCCGTTTGGGGATGACACATATTTCAGAAGGAACCGACCATTTATTATTTTTATTAATGTTATTAATCCCCGCGCCCTTGCTCGTGGAGGACAAACGCTGGACAAATTATGGCGGTTTGAAATACAGTTTTTGGAAATTATTGCGCATTATTACGGCATTTACGATAGGTCATTCCATCACATTAGTCTTTGGAACGTTGGGTTGGATTCCCTTTTCGAGCCGATGGATTGAGATTTTAATTGCTTTTTCGATATTTTGTTCCAGTATTCACGCCATTTTGCCCATTTTCTATCGCCGAGAAACCTATATTGCAGGGATTTTTGGTTTAATACACGGATTAGCGTTTTCCAACACGTTGTCCAACTTACAATTATCCAATTTTCAGACAGGATTAAGTATTTTAGGGTTTAATTTGGGGATTGAATGGATGCAATTTGGCATCATGGCGGCGATACTCCCTTCTTTATTGCTGATTTGTAGGCATCGGCTGGGCTGGTATCAATTGTTTCGGTTGCTTGGGGCGGTTTGCGGGATGATAGCGGCAATTGCTTGGATGATGGAACGCGTGAGTCAATCCGAAAACTCAATTACAAAAATTTTAACACAAATACCTGTTTATGGATACTGGTTTGTGGTGGAATTAGCGATTATAGGAATATTGAGTTGGTATATGAATCGGCGTGTAATTCATTGATAATCAATACGTAATGATGAATGATGCATTTGTAAATTCATCATTCATCATTCATCATTCATTATTTAACCCGCTTTCCATTTTCATATTTCACCACAAAAGCCGTTTTAAAACTCTTGCTTTGAATGGTTTTACACGCCTGATTTGCTTTTGCGAGGTTTTCAAACTCGCCAATCATCAATTTTTTCTCCTCATTTCCTGCCCATTCGATGTCGAAACGCCCAAAAGATTCCACGCGTTCCAATCGCCGACGATACGATGCATCCAAATTTTTGGTCGTTGCCAACTGTACTCGATAATACGTACCCATTTTTGGCGTACCTTTATTGGTAATGCCATCCGCATCCGTCACGTCCACCATCCAATCTCCTGCGGGACCCATTGGTTTTTCTGCTGATTTCGCCGCCAAAGTTGGCGTAGGTTCCAAAATAAAATTTTTCAAAATCATTTTTGACGTATCATTTGTTGCGAAATCAAATGTCAATGTTGCATAACTTTCACTTTCAATTTCTAAACGATACATTTTATTCGGCATAATCATCATTTGATACGCCTCCTTTTCAACCGTTTCTGCGGTCAACAAACGATAATCATCTTTGCTTCTTTTTTCATATAATGAAATTGTTGTATTTGTATTCGATTGATTAACACCTTTTTTTGCAACAATCGTTCCTTTAATTTGAAGCGGCTGACTGCTTTCAATCGAAAATCCAAAAATATCATCATCTACCGTTGTTACTTTTTCACCCGCAAAACGGCGATTCGAAGTGAAAAATCCACCATTTTTTGTTTTATTTTGAATGAAATAGTAATCATCGGCAGCAGAATTGTAAGGCAAACCCATATTTTCAGGCGTGTTCCAATTCTTATTACCTATATTTTTAGTTTTGAAAATATCTAATCCGCCAATACTTTGTTTGCCATTTGAGGCAAAATACAACATTTCAGTTTCCACATCATAAAACGGAGTCACTTCATCCGCCGAAGAATTCACCGTTTTGCCCAAATTGCGCGGCACGGTAAAATCAATATCGGGACTGCTAATCTCCCGCGTTGCTGCCCACAAATCCATACCGCCTTGTCCATTCCTGCGATTGCTCGAAAAATAGAGCGTTTCAATCCCATCTTGATGCGTCACAAACGGATGCGTTGTGGTCGCGCCGTCGGCATTGATGTAGTTGCGCAAGCGCATCGGTTGCGCCCAACCCACATTGCCCGTGCCACGTTTGATGACATAAATCGCTGAAAACTTATTGCCTTTTTTGTCCACTTCCTGTTGAGAATAGTAAAAACGGCTCGCATCGGGCGCGAAACAACCATTTCCAAACGGCAAAGTTTGGTCTAATGGGAATTTTGGCATATCCGAAGCCCGCCACTCACCACCAATTTGTTGACTGCGATGAATGCCTAAACCACCTTTTTTATCCGAAGTGAAGTATAAAATGTCATTCCCGAACAACACAGGCGCGAAATCTGCCCCCGTCGAATTAATATTTTCATTCAAATGATCCAATTTAATTTTCGGTCTGCCCGCCATTTCAGCACTTGCTGCCGCCTCCATTTGAATGCCCAAACTGCATCCCGATAACTCATATTGTAATTTTTCAATCACTTCATTCCTATCTTTGCCCATGTAAGTATTGATTGCGATGACCAATTCACGCGCTGCTTCGTCGTATTGCCCCGATTGCTTTAAAGCTAAAGCATATTTATAACGCGCTGAGGGAAAGGCTTTTATATCATCTTTGGTATATGCCAAGAGTTGCACCGCCTTTGCATAATCCCGCGCTTGTGCATATAACACACCCGCTTGATACACCAATTCTTTTTGAGTGCGTTTTTGTTTCCAAGCGGCTTCGAAGTGAAAAGCAGCTTCTAATGTTTTGCCCGTTTCGATAGATTTTTCGGCTTTTCGGCGATGTTCTTTCCACGTGAGGCGCGGATTTTCCTTATCGTCAGGAAATGGGTGGGCGAATTGAGTCGTAGGAGTCAACCAGAGGATGCCAAAGGCAAGTATTGAAATAGATGTTCTCATAATATGTACACGTTTTAGCGGATTATTCATCATTCATTATAATTTGTCTTTCAATGACTTGTGGATAATAATGATGCTCTAACAGTAGGACTTTTCGAGCGATTTCGGCGGGCGTATCCACTGCCTTTATCGGGGTTTTCGCTTGAAAAAGAATCGCCCCTTTATCATAAAATTCGTTCACTAAATGAATCGTAATGCCCGTTTCCGTTTCGGCAGCCGCATGAACCGCTTCGTGAACATGCTTTCCATACATCCCTTGCCCACCAAACTTGGGCAATAGGGCGGGGTGAATGTTGAAAATGCGTCCATTGTAGTGATGCACCAATTGCTGAGGCATCAAAACCAAAAAACCTGCCAAAACGATATAGTCAATACCCAATTTAGTTAATTTTTCGAGCAAATCGGGGTATGTTTCGATTTGCGTGAGCATATTTTTGGTGATGACGAAGGTTTCCACCCCAAATGCCGCAGCAATGTCTAAGACACCTGCTGCTTTTCGATTCGACGCGACCAGTGCGACGCGAATCGTTGGATGATTTTCAAAATGTTCTAAAATGCGGCGCGCATTGCTGCCCGTGCCAGATGCGAATATTGCGATATAGGTCATAACGAATGGATTTTGAGTGCAAAACAAGGTCTTTTTTGACAGATTTCATAATTTTGCGGCGATGATTTACAAGAAGTGTACTGAAAATTTACACTCCTGAGTTGTTAAAAGTATAATATATTTTTTTTCCACAGATTTCGTAGAAAAGACCCCAAAAAGAAATCAGCGAGAATCGGCGGAAAACACCTATTATAACTTTAGATTTAACAATGAAATCTCAAAATTCAAGGTCTGAATACTAAAACCCAAGTCCAAACGTTTTGCAATGAAAGTTACGAAATAATCTTTGTCATCACCTATCTTAAAAAATACGAGCGTCATGAAGTTTGCTCTTAAATTAGTTGGTTTTACAGCGTTGGTAACATGGTCGGCGACAATTGCGGCGCAGACTCCTGAAACGCCCGATGAGTCGTTTCCAGATTACTCGACCATGCCCGCACCAGGTACACCCGCATCCAAACCCGCAGGTAATACGACGACGACGACCCGTCCGACGACGACTCCGACGACCACAACCAAACCCGCAGGGGGCGGCGGCAAAGCACCCGCAGGTGCTAAAATCGAAGAAATGAAAGTCAATACGCTCTCCAAACCCGATGCGGATGCGCCATTAGACGGGATTGTGCAGAAAAGTACGA
The DNA here is from genome assembly GCA_041192405.1 of Bacteroidota bacterium. GTDB lineage: Bacteria > Bacteroidota > Bacteroidia > Chitinophagales > Saprospiraceae > JAAFJT01. The sequence goes on from JBEEMZ010000070.1 coordinate 4,558, forward strand.
TTATTGAAAAACAAATTTTGCCGTATGAAACCATTCGGGAAGCGGATGTAATGTGGGAAAAACGGGTTTGGCGCGTGTTAGATGTGCGCGAAAAAATGAATTTGCCATTCAGTTATCCTGAAGAACCGTTCATTGGCATCCTCATGAAAGGCGTTCAAGACACGGTTTTGAAAGCGTATAGTATTGAGGACGACAAATTTCATCATAAATTATCAGCAAAAGAAGTGATGGCATTGGGGAGCAGCATTGATACGATTCCGTATTTTGACCCTATTACGTATGAGCAAAAATTTAGAATTGTTAAAAATCAGATGGACCCAGAGTCGGTCAAACGGTTTCGATTGAAAGAAGTTTGGTTTTTTGACAAAGAATCCTCTGTTTTGAAAGTGCGGATTCTCGGCATCGCGCCATTGAAAGACCAAACCGATGAAATGGGCAACTTTTTGTATGAACAACCGTTATTTTGGATCTATTATCCAGATTGTCGGGAATACTTTGCGAAACATCGCGTTTTCATGGAAGGCAATGATGCAAACCCAATTTCTTGGGAAGATTTATTTGAACAACGCCGTTTTTCAAGTTATATATTCAAAGAATCGAATGTATATGACCGTCGTTTACAACAGTATTTGAGTGGGATTGATATTTTGTTGGAAGGCGAGAAGATTAAACAAGATATTTTCAATTATGAGCATGATTTATGGTCATATTAGAATTTAATTGATATTAAATAAACGATGAGGTTTAAAAAGGAATCAAAAACGAAATGTTTTTGATTCCTTTTGCTTTAATGATGAATGATAAGTTTTTCAATTCGTTGATAATCAATAAGTTACATCATTCATCATCATTATTCATTATTCACCATTCATCATTACTTAATCTTATGAATCAAGCGAACCATGCTTTTTTAGTCACACTTGCCTTAGTAGCGTTTGGGTACGCGATAAAAAAAGGCGGTTTTATTACTGAAAATGAGGGTAAAACATTATCCAAATTTGTCATGCACACCACTTTCCCCGCGATTGTGTTGCTGTCCTTCATGCGTTTACATTTCGAGGCACACCTTTTTTTGCTGCCATTAATCTCCTTTTTATTTGGAAGTACTATGCTAACGATTGCATGGTTTGTATTCAAATCGTACCCAAATCCATTGCGCGGCATCCTGATGATGGGTTCGGGCGGTTTGAATACGATCATGTTTGCATTTCCAATTGTGGAAGGCATCTGGGGGCGCGACGCATTAACGTTTGCAATCATGTTTGATTTAGGCAATACGATAGTCGTATTTGGATTCGTCTATTCCATCGGAAGCTATTTTTCGATGTCGGGCAAGTCCAGTGCGAGCTTGGTTTTGAAAAAGGTAAGTCGCTTGCCCGCCTTGCAAGCCTTAACCATTGGATTGATAATCAATATTTTACATATTCCAATTCCAATAGTTATAACAGATTGTTTAGAAACGATTGCCAAAGCGAATAAACCAATTGTTTTAATCCTAATGGGTATTTATTTAAATTTCGTCTTTGAAAAAAAGCAATTTTGGGATGTTAGCAACGTTTTGATGATTCGTTATGCAGCAGGTTTAACGGCAATATTGCTTTTATATACGTTTATGTTGCCATGCGTAGAACGCAGTGTCTTAATTGTTTTAGTGGTCGCACCCGTCGGATTGACGGTTTTACCCTTTTCGGACGAGTTTGGTTATGATACTCGGATTGCAGGATTACTGGTGAATTTATCTTTAATCGTTAGTTTTGTATTGATGTGGGCGTTGGTGCTGGGCTTGGGCTTGTTTTGAATCTTTGCAAACACATAGTGACATAGGGAACATAGAAATTCGCAAATCATAATCCATTGAAAATCAACACACTATGTCTCCTATGTCCGTATGCGTTCAAAAAAGTCTTTATATGTTTAAACCAATCCATTCAACTGCTTTTATAAAACGATTTTCCCAATCACCACCAATAACTTGATACGGAATCTGATTTTCATCCAAAATTTGACGATGCACAACATGTAATTGATTGCGTTTTCGGTGACTCAACCGAGTCCCATCTTGCACAAAAGGCGCGTCTTTATCCAAAAACAAATGTCCATCAAATTGATTTGCTTTTTGAATCATCTCATTGATAATCAATGGTTTACCAAATAAAAACGTTGAATATCCTTGCGTTGTACGCACATCGGTATCCACGAAAAGCCATTTATAAGCCTTTTTTTGTTGCTGCAAAATCGCTTGTGCATGTAGGTGCGCGATGCGGTCAAGATGCTGTTCCGTAGTAACTTCCGTATGTGGAACGATAGTTCTACCGACTTCCGCAACAAAATTCGTATTATAATATTTCGCTAATCGTTCCGTCAAAATAGATTTTCCAGTAGATTCCGTGCCACAAATACAGATTTTTTTAACAAAAAACGGTCGTGCCGCAGGCGCAATGTCGTCCCAATGTGCCAATGGATTGGTTAATATTTGACTTGCAGCAATTGGATTAGAAGTACGGTCAAATTCATACGAGATGTGTTTACAATTCAAATATTCAGCGAGATAATCCCCATAACGTTCTGATGTAAAAATCACATCTATTTGATTTACAATGGATTGTATTTTAGTTGCCCAGATTCTGGAGACGATTCTCGACGAAACCGACGTATTCGGCAACATAGATTCCAAATAATCAAATAAAATAAATTCAATATTCGATTGATTTAAAAACGATTGTTCTAACCATTCAAGGCGGGTTTTGCCAGAAATCGGTTCTTTATCGGAAGCGCAAATTAAAACAATTAGTTTGTCACAATGCTTCAATGCAAACGCCATCAATCCGAGATGTCCGCGATGTAACGGATGAAATTTCCCTAAAATAAAACCTGTTTTCATGAAAATTATATTATCATTCATCATTACTTAATATGGGTCAACATTCACACTCACGCGCATCGTGCTATAACCTTCCGTATGCTGCATTTGGTAAGTCGCTTCCGCAATCGCATCTTTCACAAGGCGAATTGAACTTGCATTTTTCTCAATTTTTATCAGATAATCCAACATATAAAACGTATTCACACGCGGAATTTGCGGCAAAGCGGGTCCTTTAACGCGTTCGCCCAACTTTTCTTGCAGAATCCGAGTAAAAATCCTTGCGCCATCTTGCAACACATCATGTTTTTTGTGTTTCAACGAAACCCCAATCAACCGATAATAAGGCGGATACATAAAGTTTTTACGCTCTTGAATTTCACGATTGAAAAAACTCACATAATCCGCATTAATAATATCTTGCAACACAGGATGCCCAATATTAAACGCTTGAATCAACACTTTTCCGCGTTTATTTTTGCGCCCTGCACGACCGCTTACCTGCGTCATCAATTGAAACGCTCGTTCCACCGCCCGAAAATCGGGGAATCGCAATAAATTATCCGCGCTCAACACGCCAACCAATGAAACATTATCAAAATCCAACCCTTTTGTCACCATTTGCGTCCCCACCAAAATATCCAATCGCCGTTCTTCAAACTCGTGAATCAATTTTGAATGCGCCGAACGCGATTTCACCGAATCCAAATCCATCCGCGCAATCCGCGCTTCAGGCAAAATCGTTTGTAATTCATCTTCAATGCGTTCTGTACCGAAACCTTTGACTATCAATGCATTAGATGCACATGCAGGGCAGGCTTTGGGCAAATTCCGATGATAACCACAATAATGGCAATTCAATGAATTTGAAAATTTATGATACGTAAGTGTTACATCACAATTCTTACATTGCGAATTCCAACCACATGTAGAACATTGTAACGCAGGCGAATAGCCCCGCCGATTCTGAAATAAAATCGCTTGTTCTTTGCGTTCCAACACGCCTTTTAATTCCTCAATTAATTTGCTTGTGAAATTCGCCATCATGCTTTTGCGTTTCAAATCCTCTCGAATATCCACAATGAAAACTTCGGGCATTTCCATCCCGCCGTGCCGATGCAACATTTCAACCAAGCCATATTTGCCCAATTTAACATTCTGATACGTCTCAACCGAAGGCGTTGCCGTCCCTAACAATACTTTTGCGCCGTACAATTGCGCCAAATAAACCGATGAATCCCGTGCATTGTAACGCGGATTTGGGTCTTGCTGTTTGAAGGAAGGGTCGTGTTCCTCATCTATAATGATTAATTTCAGATTCCGATAGGGCAAAAAAAGCGAAGAACGCGCTCCCAAAATCACAGATTTGCCCGTCAAAGCCGATTTCCAAAGCTCAACGCGCTCTTGATTATTCAACTTAGAATGATAAACCGATATATGAGTGCCAAAAATCTTTTGCAACCGCGCAATAATTTGAGTCGTCAATGCGATTTCGGGCAATAAAAATAAGATTTGTTCACCTTTTATAATCGCTTCTTCAATCAATTCCGTATAAACGCGCGTTTTTCCACTGCCCGTTACGCCATGTAATAAAACAACATTTTTTGTTTCAAATTCTTTTTTCAGCGTCGTAATTGCTGCAATTTGTTGGTCAGAAAGGGTTTGCGCTTCGATTAAATCGTCTTCATAACCCGCAATGCGACTCACTTCTTGGTCAATAATCTCAAAAACGCCCTTTTTTTCCATCGCCCGCAACACCGACATTTCAATATTAGCGCGGTCACAAATCTCTTTGCCGCGAATCGGGTTGCCATCTTTTTGTTTGCGCACCAATTCCGTAAACGCCAAAAGTGCCGAAGTCTGTTTATCGTGCCGCGTGACGAGCGCGAAGGCTTGCCCGATGCCGCCAGGTTCCGAATACGGTTCTTTCAATTGTACGCAAGCAACCGTTCGCGGTTTGTAACGCTCTTGCAATTCTTCTTTAATATATAAAACGTCTTTCAACAAGAGTTGATTGATGACAGGATAGACCGATTTACGATTAATTATCTTTTGTATATCGCTGACAGTCAATTCATTCTGCATACTTAATGCCTCTGTAACCAAAAATTCATTATCATCCAATTGAGAGCCATCACTTGCAAAATCGGGGCGAATACAAATTTTGGTTTCGCTCACCAATTTCATATTTGCGGGCATCGCCGCATTCATCACCTCGCCTATCGTACACGAATAGTAATTGGAAATCCATTGCCAAAATTTTATTTGTTGTTCAAGTATAATTGGTTGATTATCAATAACTTGATGAATGGGTTTGGTATCATGGTCGGGTTTATGATAATGCACTTCGATGACAAGCCCCGCATATAAATCCGCGCCAGGCCCGAATTGCACTTCCACTCGAATCCCAAATTGAACCAATCGCTCCATTTCTTGCGGTACGTGATAAGTGTACGCTTTCGGCACCGCAATCGGCAACACGACCACCACAAACATCTCTGCCACAGGTTTGGCAACATTTTTAAAAAGATCCACAGCGTTAAATAGTTTAAATCATTGAGCAAGATGATGATCCAATCCCATTTTTTAACTCAAAAATGGTGGATTCCTAACGTAAAGGTAAGATAAAATTAGGTACGAACAAAAGGTTTCGCAAATATTTTAAATTGGAATATAAAAATGGTTGACAGATAAAGAGTTCTGAAAAAAGCATTTTTTGTCATTCCGTAGAAACCTTGATTCCTGCGGAATGACAAAGATACCTGTGGCATGACAATCAGAATCCAAAATAGCGTCCAATCACGCCATAAAATTCCATAAAACGAATATTTTGATTGGCGCGTTCAGGCGCGTCATTGTTCAACAAAATATCAGGCATACTAATCCACCCTGTCCGAATTTGCGCCCGAAAAAAGATGTTTTTCCACCACCGCGCTTCAAAACCCGCCGTCGCAGACAAGCCATAACCCGCAATATGAAACCGATTGTTTTGCCCAACCCCAAAAACATGTGAATCCGTGCGCGGAACCATCAAGCCCGCACCCACACTCGCATGACTGCTCAATGTAATATTGGTTTTATCAAAATGAATCATATCTCGTTGATAACCAACATCTAATGAAACTAAATTTAAACCATCTGTATGCTCAAATAACAAAAAATCATCTTTGATAACGATGGGTTGATTCGTGTATGTGCCTGCGTATTTCGCGGACGCGGTAGATGAAATCGTTCCATTAATCAAAACAGATTGTTCTTGCTCCACTACATATTTCATGTGGTCAACACCCAACGAAAAATTCCAATTTTTTTTGAAATTATAACCAATTCGATAATCGTATTGAGGAATCGTAATCGTGGTTGGGCTGAAATACAATTCCGCCGAAAAGGGTGAAGGGCGGTCGGATGCTTTTATTTTTTGAAGGGTAAAATTGTAATTCGCGCCTTTCAAATGCAGGTCAGACGCGCCAAAAATGGAGCGATTGTAGCCCCAATAAAAATAAAATTTACCTGCAAGGCTTTGATTATCAGCACTTTGTGCGAAACCAACCTTAAAGGACAACAAAAAACTAAGAATAAGTAGGTTTTTCAAATCAATATTATTAATGATGATGATGAATGATGAATGATGAATCCATCGTACCACTTTGGAAACAGGTGATACGATGAAAGAACGGATTGAATCATTTTTACAACCAATTGAAAATCAAATGATTACAAATTTTATCATTCATCATTCATCATTCATCATTACGCCGCCTTGCAAATCTGAAATTTTTTTCAAACTTTTTTACCTTTTTTTGATTATTTTTTGAAAATAAATTTGCATTGTTCAAAAAAACGATGTTATCTTTGCGGCGATTTAAGATGGTTGCGTAGCCAAGTGGTTGGGCAGTGGTCTGCAAAACCTCGTACAGCGGTTCGAATCCGCTCGCAACCTCAAAGACCCGATAGATGTTTATCATTTATCGGGTCTTTCGTCTTAATAAACCAAATACCAAATAATGAACATTATGCTGTATTGCTCAAAAGCACAAATACCAAATAATAGTTTGATATTTTCTTATAATATATTTTATAATTTTGTTTAAAATCGCCTTTTTGCAAATAACCACTTGTTTCAACAAGATTCCGATGTGCTTTAACACGCAACGGCGCAACAAAAAGTTGTGTTTTAAAATCCACGCCGCGCTCGCCATACGCCTTATACAAAGCCTCCTTCGCGCCCCAATAAACATGCAAATCGGATAATTCATATTGTGGATTCAAGGCGTTGCGCTCTGATTCGGATAAAAATTTAGATTGCAATTTTGTTAAACGTGGGTCTTCTTTTTGAATGTCAATGCCACATAATTGTGGTGCACACATCACCGAAACGCGCCCGTTTGAATGCGATAATGAAATTTCAAACGCTTTGATATTCAACGAATTATGCAGAAAAGGTTTTCCAAAAGTGTCTTTTTGAAACGTATAATCATTGCCTTTTAACAAGTGCAAAAGATAGCGACTTGCCAATCTTTCGGCTTGCGATTTGGGCTGCAGGCGGGCGAGTAAGGCTTGTTCGGCTACATTTTGAGGCGGCAAGCGTTTTAAAAAATAGGCAGGCGTTTCGGTAACGCGCCATACCATTATGCAGATTTCAGATGAAATATAAAATTGATGCGTTAAAGGCATATTTAAATACAAATTATTGATAATCAAATGATTCCGTTTCAGAAAATTAAAAATTTTCCGAAAGTATCGCCGAAATAATGCCTATTGACAATCCCGAAAAGAAGATACTCAATAATATAAAGGTGAATTTATTCATTTTAAAAAAAAAAATTCAAAGATAATAAACAGATTTTATAAACACAACACATTTTATTTATTTGCATATATAACTCAAAATGCAATAGTGCGTTGCAAAGATAATCCAAAAATTGAAGCAATCTTTAAGCGAAAACTTTTTTTTCCCATAATTTTATTTTAATTTTACGCCATTTCGAGCAAGCCGCCCGAAAGAATTCGCAAAAAAGATGTGACCGACTTGTTAAAATAGCTTCTAAATATGAAAAAGGTTTTTAAAAAAACAGTGCCGAAGGATAAAGCAAACTCATCTGAACCTGCTAAAAAAGCGGACACGCCTCACAAAAAAGTGTATCCGCATAAGCCAAAAGCGGGCGCATCAGACAAAGAAAATCCTTTTCATCGGGCGTTGCCCAAAGAACATCGGTCGCCGTTTCGCCCGCCGCAGATTGAAGCTAAAAAAGGGTTTAATGCAAAACCTGCACAAGAGCTTGATAATGAAGCTGATACAGATATGCGTTTAAATAAATATTTAGCGCATTGTGGGATTGCTTCGCGTCGAGCTGCCGCCGAATTGATTCAAAAAGGAACCGTTACCGTGAATGGTGTGGTGGTGGTGGAAATCGGTCATCGCGTGTTGCCGACCGATAAAGTGGCGTATCAAGGCAAAATCGTTGAACCTGTCGAAGATATGGTGTATATTTTAATGAATAAACCGAAAGACGTGATTACGACCGTCAACGACGAAAGAGGCAGGAAAACGGTGCTGGATATTGTGGGCAAAACGGTTAAAACGCGCATTTACCCCGTCGGAAGGCTCGACCGCGAAACCACAGGGTTACTTTTATTGACGAATGATGGCGATTTGGCACAAAAAATGTCTCATCCGAGTTATCGTATTAAGAAAATTTATCATGTTATTTTAAATAAAAATTTGTCGGTTCCCGATTTTGAAAAAATTAAGGCAGGCGTGGAACTTGAAGATGGCAAAGCCGAAATTGATAATCTTTCATCGCCCGAAGGCGGCGCGAAAACAGAAGTTTTGATAGAACTGCATGTCGGAAAAAATAGAATTGTTCGACGCATTTTTGAATCGTTGGGCTATGAAGTGGAAAAATTAGACCGTATTTATTATGGAGGTTTGACAAAAAAAGATTTGCCGCGCAGCCATTATCGAGTATTGAAACCGCGTGAAATCATTATGTTGAAGCACTTCACAGGAAAATGACGATGCGATGGAAAAACGAATACAACGAATTGAGCAGATTTGAACGGATTTTTATTTATTTTCACTCAAATTTTGAACTATTGTTCAAAAAAAAATCCGTGCTAATCTGCTTAATCCGTTCTATCCGTTCTCCCATTACACTATCATTTTCAAGCACAACTAATTGATTTATAATCATTAAAATAGCAACAAAAAAATAGATATCAGTGCCAAGATGACGAAAACAACCTTGACAACATCATTCAAACGAACGCGCTTCTTCTGGCTTTTGCTCATAGCGAGTTTGACTTTTGGAACGGTCGCGCTCGCACAACCGCCGACGACTCAGCCCGCAACACAACCTGCCGCGCCCGCAACGCAACCTGCCGCGCCCGCAACGCAACCTGCTGCTCAACCGACTCCGAGTACGACACAACCCGCAGCGTCAACACCCGCGCCGCCGAGATTAACGGCACAGGGCATCCCTGAAGGTGCTATTTTGGTGGATCCGCCTGCTGCACCACGCCGCAAACCGACTCCGCGCAAGACCGACACGGCTCGTGTGGCGACACCCGCAACTGCCTTAGGTGCGCCACTGACAGACACCGCAAGAACTTTGACAACCGCAACAGCTGTTAATATTGATACGCCGAAAGTACCTGATCCAACAGTTCCCGCGCTTTCCGCGTCGGACAATCCACTGGATGTTTTGCGTGCTGGTACCAAGACCGATTCAGCTTCCAGAGCAGAAGCCGCCACATCTAATAGCGCAAATAGTGGAAATGACCCAATAAGATTGGTATTTTGGTTATGGTTAGTCGTATTTTTATTGTTGGCATTGGTTTCCATCACGAGTGGACACATCATTTCACAGGTCTATCGCTCCTTGGCGAATGATAGCTCCTTGCGATTGATTTACAAAGGATATAGTGGTTGGGGCAATTTTGCTTATATCACTTTGTATTTTATTTGTTGGATGAATTTAGCGATTTTTGCTTATTTAATGTTGCACCGCTATCATGGCAGTCTCGGATTGAGTCCAGGAATGACTTTTTTAGTCTGTTTTGCGGGTGTTGCTGCATTCTTTATGATAAAACATTTTTTCTTATATGTTTTATCAACCGTTTTTCCATTGGAAAAGGAAATAAGATTATACAATTTTATTGTAATGAGTGCGGGCATCTTAACGGGTTTAGTATTGACTCCCTTGAATATTTTTATGGCGTATTCGCCTGCCCCTTTGAGTACGACCTTTATGTATATGGGCATCGCCTCGTTTGTGATTATTTTTCTGTTGCGTGCCTTTCGTGGATTATTTGTGGGCGCAAATTATTTAACTACGCATCCATTTCATTTTTTGTTGTATCTTTGCACCGCCGAAATTGCGCCATTGGCAGTATTGGCAAAACTTGTTTTGTTAAAATCCGGAATCTAAACGATATAGATTTGCGTACAAGACAAAGGCGATTTTGGATTGCAGAAGATGGATTGCGGAAGATGGTTTTTTGAATCACTTATCATTCAAAAACCTCACCTTGCGCCATCCAAAATCCGCCATCTAAAATCGCTTTGAATTTTGAATTTAGGAATTTACTCATTCCAAAATCCGAAATCCACCATCCGAAATCCAAGCAGTCTGTATCCAAAAAAGCATTTTTGAATGACCACATCAAGTCAAGCAACGTACAAAAAGGTAAAAAGTATACTGATTTCACAGCCAAAGCCCGTGCAAAAGTCACCGTACTACGATTTAGAACAAAAATATGGGCTGACTATAGACTTTAGAGAGTTTACACATGTCGCACCCGTGAACGTAAAGGAGGTGCGGCGGCAAAAAGTGAATCCAGGCGAGTATTCGTCTATTATCCTCAACAGTAAAAATGCAGTAGATCATTTTTTTAGGTGTTGCACGGAGATGCGGGTCAAAATGTCTGAAGAAACGAAATATTTTTGTCTAACAGAGACCATTGCGAATTATTTACAGAAATTCATTGTTTATCGCAAACGAAAAGTGTTTTTTGGGACGCGCAGCATTGAAGAATTGCGTGCGCCCTTAGTCAAGCACCGCGATAAAGAAACCTTTTTGTTGCCTTGCTCGAACCTCGGTGCGAAAGATGTGACCAATTATTTACAAGAAATTGGGGTCAAATATCAAGAAGCCATTATGTATGAGACGGTGAGTAGCGATTTGAGCGATTTGAGCGACATTACATACGATGTATTGGTGTTTTTCGGACCGCAAGCAATCAAATCTTTGTTTGATAATTTTCCTGATTTCAAACAAAATGAAACGCGGATTGCGGCTTTTGGCAATAGCACCGCACAAGCAGTTAATGAAAAAGGTTTGACGATTAATATTCAAGCACCTACGCCTGATATTCCTTCGATGCCGATGGCATTGGAACATTATATAAAGGTTGCGAACGCGTAAGAAGTTGCTTGATGGGTTAAGTTATTGATTTTCAATTGTTTTGAAATAAAAAAAGGTCATCATTACTTCAATGATGACCTTTTATTTTAGATGCCCGTGCGCTTTCTTTCTAATTTTTAAACAACGCTCCAGTTACCACCATCAACGAACGCCCTTCGGCTTTCGGATTTTTGAACACCATATAGATGTCATGCACACCCGACGTAGGCGCGAGCGCAATCGAAACCTTTGGAAATACCATATCCATTTTTTCGGCAAGCGGAACGGTAACAGCACCAATTAATTTGCCCGTCGGCGCATCTAAATGAATTTCAATATCGCCGCCTGCCGCATTGAGTGCAGGTTTTGGTGCTGCCGCATTCACTTCAATCGCCGTCAAACTCGTCAAATCTATCTGTTGCAATACTGCATAACAATCTGATTTTGAGGCAATTATCAAGGCTTGCCCACCAAAACTCATTTTGGTCATTTCGTCATAACGGTCAAAATCATGTGCACCCAATTTGGCATTCCGCAGGGCAATCGTCTGTTCTGACAAACAAGACGGCAACCCATTCGCGCCTTGATCGGCATAAGCTGCCCGCAACAGGAAGACACCAACGCCTTTATCATCCGCCGCCAATTTGGGTGTATAAGAACCTTCCATTGGCAAACGATTTAATTTGGCAGATTCCGACAATCCCAAAATATATTCTACCATAGATGCCGCATCTTCCGTAGAAAGTTGCGGATGCGCTGCCATTGCGGTTTCGCCCCACACGCCACTTGTCCCAGAAATCACTTTTTTCGTCAAATTTTCTAAGGCTGTTTTATCACCTTTATATTTAGTCGCAATTTCAAAATAGGCGGGCCCGATAGATTTTCCTTCCGCCTTATGACACGATTTACAATCATTACTCGCTATCAATTTCAAACCTTTTGTAGTCGCATCCGCCGAACGATGCCCTTGTGCAATCGCCACTTTGTCAAAACCTTCCGCCAAATAATCTACGGTAACAGCCACTTGTTCTTTTTGAATCCTGCCATCTACAAGACTACCATCTTCTTTGTCAGAAACATTGATTTTATACGCAAATGATTGATTTGCAAAATAAAACGATTTATTACTTTTTGGCATATCAATCGTTAAAACAGGTGGTTCATTGCCCGCCGTCAATTCTAAAGATTGCGTACTGGACGCGCCTTTGTTGTCCGTTACGGTCAAAGTGGCTGTGTAAACGCCCACTTTTTTCAATGTCACCATTGGATTGGCGGTTTTAAACGTTTTAGAAAAACCATTTTTGCTTGTCACCGTCCAAACATATTGTAATAAATCACCATCTGCATCTATTGTTCCATTGGCATTCAATTTCACCTGAAACGGAACCGAACCACTCAATTTATCCGCGCTCAATTGAAGATTGGGTTTGCGATTGCCGCCATTGTACTCAATCCGAATCAAACGCGCATCATCATTCGCCGAAAACCAGCCCGAACCGTATTCCAACATGTATAAATCACCATTTTGTGCAAATTCCATATCCATCGGATTGCTAAATTTGTAACTCGGCATGAACCGTTCCATCTGTCCAAAATTGCCATCTTTATCAAATGTAACCGACATAATCCAACCACGCATCCAATCGTATATTAAAAATTTACCATTATAATAGTTCGGAAAAGCGCGTTCTGCCTTTGAAAATTCGTCGCTATAAAAAATGGGCCCCGCCATCGCATTGCGTCCGCCACTTCCAACCAAAGGAAATTCTGGCGAATCGCCATAAGGATACCAAATCATTGCTTTTTGCGCAGACGGCAACTCCGTTAAACCTGTATTATTTGGCGAAGTGTTGATTGGTTTTTCAGCCGACCACTTTTCACCCGCTTTTTGAACTGCAAAATCATATTTGTTGTAAGCCTTGTTATCACCCACAAAATGGGGCCAACCAAAATTACCCGCTTTTTTTGCTTGCCCAACTTCATCATGTCCTGCGGGCCCGCGACTGCTATCCGATTTACTTGCGTCTGGACCGACTTCTCCCCAATAAACATAACCTGTTTTTGAATCTATCGAAATTCTATATGGATTCCGATGCCCCATCGTATAAATTTCAGGGCGTGTTTTCGGCGTTCCTTGCGGAAATAAATTCCCGTCGGGTATGGAATAGGTGCCATCCGCGTTTGGTTTGATGCGAATAATTTTACCCCGCAAATCATTCGTATTGGCAGACGATTTTTGCGCGTCCCACGGACTCCGATTGGCGCGTTCGTCAGAAGGACTGAAACCATTTGACGCATGTGGATTCGTGTTATCGCCCGTCGAAAGATAGAGATTTCCCGCCTTGTCCCAAGCAATCGAACCGCCCGTGTGACAACACTCATCGCGTTGAACAGGTACTTCCAATAACACTTTTTTTGAATTCATAACGAATTCATCCCCAATGAGTTCAAATCGTGCTAAGACATTTTTAGACGCTTCGGGCGCGGAATAAAATAAATAAATCCAATGATTTTGCGCAAAATTAGGGTCTTTATTCAAACCCATTAATCCATCTTCCGCTTCATCCGATTTGCCATCTTTAGGATTATATTTGGTGCTGACAGGAATATTCGCAATGGTTTTCAAGATTTTGGTTTGGAGGTTATACAGGCGTACCGCGCCGTGACGCTCAATAAAAAGAATGCGCCCATCATTCAAAACACTTATTTCAATCGGTTCATTTAATTTTTCTTGTAATATGACTTTCGTAAAACGGTTTTCTTCGGGGCGCGATTTGGAAAAATCTACCAATTTCGGCGCATCGCCACCCGCCGCGTACCGAATCCCCGCGTATAAATGATTGAGAAACAAGGGTTCCGCAAAAGTTTCATCGGTGTGCCCCATCGCCGTATAAAACGAACGCCCCCCATCAAATGCCTGATACCAACTCATCGGATGATTCGCGCCATTTTTGCCGCCGCGATAAGAAGCTTCATCAATTTTCAAAACGACATTGATTTTAGGCGAAATGTTTTTGAAACTGTAAAATTCATCTGTTTTTTCAAATGAATCGGGCATCCCTTGCGTCGCCCAATGATTTTTTTCCACCACATTGAACTTCCCTTTTTGGACGTTATCAGGATTTGGATGGTCTAAAAAGTACGCACCCGCCAATTGCCCGTACCAATGCCAATCATATTCGGTATCCGTTGCCGCGTGAATACCGACATAACCACCACCGCCTTGAATATAGCGTTCAAACGCAATTTGTTGTGCAGGATTGAGGACATTGCCCGTCGTGCTGAGGAAAAGCACCGCGTGAAATGGCTTCAAAGTTGCCTCTTGGAAAAGATTTGCATCTTCGGTGAACTGCACTTTGAAACCTTTTTCGGCTGCCATTTTAGTCAAAGCCGTTTTACCTGCGGCGATAGAAGCGTGTCGAAAACCTTCCGTCTTGCTAAACACAAGTATTTGATACACAGGCGATTGTGCAAAAATTTGCGCCGCGAATGCCCCAAAAAAAACTAAAAACAACAAGTTTTTTTTCATGATAAATTAAGAATTTTATGCGAAGATTGGTTATTGTATCGCAATGAGACAATAGTAATACTTTTTTTTGAATCTACCAAACTTTTTGAATGATGAATATTTTTAACTTAAAATTCAAATAAACTTAGATAATATTTTTTTTGTTAAATGCTTGAATATAAATAAGTTCTTAGACCTGACAAAAATTAGAATTGGGTTGAAATCCGTATATCCATCAACCCAACTCCTGCTTTTGTCAGGTACTAAGAAATAAGTTATCAATAATCATTCATTACACTACTGAGTTGTTAAAGATTTAATATGTAAATAATTGATTATCAATCTATTTTTCCCCGCAGATTTCGCAGATTTTCCCGCAGATTCTCGCG
>JBEEMZ010000071.1:0-33624 GCA_041192405.1 Bacteroidota bacterium
CTAATTTCGTATCGCTTTGTGTCGGCTTTTGAATTATTCAGAGATTGCTCGTATATTCACGCAGATATAAAACCCGATGCCTTATTTATAGATTCAGTTAATTCACTATGTGCTATTATTGACTATGATAGTGGAGTTGTTGTATTAAACCCGACCGACCGACCAACTACACTTGGAACAGAGCAAGACTGGCTTGCACCTGAACTTTTTGACCAAATTAGTTTAGCAAAACAACAGCAACTTAATACAAATAAACCTATTACTGTAAGTGTTGATTTATTTGCAGATATGTGGTCTGTGGCTATTGGGATTCACTATATTTTATTTACATTTCATCCTCTTTTTTTCTTAACTGAATTAACAACAAGGAGTACCAATCAATATTTAGACAATTATAAATTTCCCAATATTGCAAAGCAGTTTCCTTTCTTTGAAGAAGAATATGAGGAAACATATGATGATTATCATAATTATTTCAATAATGGGTTACCCATAGTATTAAAAGATAAGTTTGCTGCAACTATTAACAGTGGGTATAGGGAACGGACAAATAGAGTTAGTTTTACCCAGTGGAGGTTGGTAATAGAGAGCATTCTTAACAAAAAAGTCAAAATTCTTTCATTTTTTCCAACTCATCCTTCATGCGAACGACCAATTTTTGAATATCATGCGAATAGGCTTTGGAACCCAATGTATTGATTTCACGCCCGATTTCCTGCGTAATAAAATTTAAAGTACGCCCTTTGGAATTGCCTGTTTTTTCAGCCATCTGGTCTAAAAAATAGCGACAATGTTGCGCTAAACGAACTTTTTCTTCGGAAACATCTATTTTTTCCAAATAAAATAATACTTCTTGTTCAAAACGGTTTTCATCAATATTCTCACGACCTAAGAATTCATCCAAATTTTGTTTCAAACGAGCGCGTAATTTCGTAACCCGTTCGGCTTCAAAAGGCTCAATCGCCGTTAAATTTTGCGCAATTTGTTCAACGCGTTCTTTAAGGTCGCGTTCCATAGATTCGCCTTCAATGCGGCGATATTTATTGAATTCCGTGACCGCTTCCCGAACGGTTGCTTGCGCCATTTGCCATTCCGAATCTGTAAGGGTTTCAGGTTCGCCACCGACAATGTTTGGCAAGCGCAAAATGGCATGAATAAAATCGCCATCACTATTTTTCAAATGCAATTTATGCGACAAAGCACGCAATTCTTTGAGATACTTTTCAAACAAATCGTGATTAAAAGCATATTCGTCGTCTCCCGACAGCGTTTTTAAGGTGATAGAAACATCCACTTTGCCTCTTTCGGTGTGTTCGTTGAGGATTCTGCGCAAATCCAATTCTTTTTCCTTATAGGAAGGCGGCATTTTGAACCGCACATCGGTCAATTTGCTATTGAGGGCGCGGATTTCAACCGTCAAAGTCTTGTCGCCAAACGTTTTAGTAGCCCGACCGTAGCCAGTCATTGATAAAATCATATTCCTTTTCCTTGATATTTGGTTGCAAATGTACTTTTTTTTTAGCACATGCGTCAGAAAATTTTTGGAATCGGAGACGAATGTATTCTGTTACAAAAATCCGTTTCGGAAAACTTTAAATTTTCTGAAACGGATAAGATTATTTTCGAGTTTTCACTCGCGCCACTTCGGTTTGAGTCGCGGGTTCCACAAACGTATTTACAGTACACACTTTCGCACCCAATTCCGATGTAATCGTAACCGCCCGTAACCCATCTTTTCCCGAACCATCATACTGAATCGGAATCTTCACAAGCGGGGTTCCTGCACCTATTGTAGTCGTCAGATGACCTGTAATACCTATGCCATTGATTTTAAAAGTTGTTTTACCTGTATTTAAAGTATTGATTTTCAATTGAATAAATCCAGACTGATTTTTTAATTCATTGGCAACAAAATTATTTTCAATTTTTACACTTTTGCAATCTGCTACAAATTCTAATTCATTATTGGAAACGACTGCCCACAGTGCTTCATTAGAAGGCATTTCAATCGTCCGATAACCTGAGGACGCAACAGGCGTAAGAACTGCCGCATTTTTATAAAAACCTCGCGCACAACCATTCAAAACCACTTGCACTTTTATCGAAGAGGTACCAACAGGAATATGTAAATCATTGATATACAATGAACTGGATTGCCCATAAAGATTTTCGATGCCCATAATCCCACCTTCAAAAGCCAATGAACTCATTTTATAATGCGCTGTATCGGGTTGGATTTCGTCTCTGAAATCGGCTACAATGGTTTTGACACCTGCATTTTGAAACGTATAAGTAAAAGTTAAAACGTCTGTATTGATAGCTGTTGGCGCAGAAACGGTTTTAATAACATTCAACGGCGCAATGCATTTTGGCGTAGCAACGACTTTAATCGGCGTTTGATTACTCAAACCCATAGCGTCTTTTTGATTCGGATCATCTGATAAGTACGATTCATTTTCAACATAAAACAACGATTGATGTGCATATTGTCCCGCCGTTGCACCCACATAAGCATCCATTGTAAACGCACTTACGCCTGACGGTATCAAAATTTTATTTATTAAAAGTTGTTGTTTGCCGCCATAATCATTGGTTTCAACCTTGAAATTCCCAACAAAAGATTGTGGACACCATGAGAAATTAGTGGGCAATAGATCCGAAAGGCTTATGAATTGAGGTGTTTTTTCACGATTATGAAATTGGAATAAATACGATATGATATCGCCTTGATGCACGTTACCTGTCGGCGCAATTTTCAATAAACTCACTTTTTTCAATAATTCAGGTGCGACCGCAGGCTGAGGACAAAATATCGCAATATCGCCCACAATTAACATCGAATTTTTGGGATTCAATGAGTTTTTATTTTTTCGATACGTAATGACAAATCTATCAATGGATTGTGCAAATAATACATTGATTTTAGGATGGGCTGAAAAAGGTGCGTTGAAATTATTTTTATCAACATTCTGTGTTGACTTACTAAGAATCGGTGCCACTTCCGTCAAACCTTTATAACCTTTTACTTCAATGCCTTGCATATCAAATGATGCCATTTCGTAAAGACTGAAATGACAACCTGCGATAGGTTGATTGAATTCTGAACTCCAACTCATTGATTTTGAACTACTATTACTTGAAATAAATAATGCAGGTAATTCTTGATACAATTTTGGATACATTGGTAATAAAATATTGGAAGGGTCATCAATCAAAGTAGTCATCGTTAAACCATGATTCAAATGAATGATTTTAACAAATTCATTTGCCTGCCAACCTTGATTCGCCCATCGAATGTAATGAGAGCCAGAACAATTTGTTTCTTTTGTAGGCGCGGCATGCATATATGGATGCGCACTCACGCAAAAGCGTGTACACATCAAAAAAAAAGTTATTTTGATGATGGAAATACAATATTTCATTGTAAAAGATTGAGATTGAGTTTATATTTGAATTTGTGTTACACTTTTTTTGTTAAATTTATGTTATACAAGTGTAAATGGTTTTTAAATAGGTGAAATTTGCGAATAGGTCGTTTTGTGACATCCTATTTTTAAAGCTATCTATTAGATTCAAATGATTTTATATCATATAATAAAATATTTTAATTAAAATCTTGTGATTTGGAAATTTGGAAAGAGCCAGTTATCTTTGCGCTTTCATATTCTAAAAAAAATAGCATTCATTAATGAAACATATACTTGTTTTTTTATTGACAATTTGTTTCGCGGCGAGTCCGACCTTTGCGCAAGAAGGTTTTGGTTTTGGCATGCACATCGGTATGAATTATTCAACGATTCGTGGCACGTCCGAAGTCGTCGCAGGCACAACCACCAATCCAGAAACGTTTAATTACAATTCGGGATTGCAAGGTGGTTTATTGGTTCGTTATGGGATAACGGATTTGATTGGTTTTCGTTTGGAAACAAATTATGCTCAACGGGGCATGAAGTACACCTACGAAGGCATTGGTATTCAACCATTTAGAGAAGATAATGGGGCTGCTGTCTTGACAACAGGCACGTTAAAATACAATTTAAATCTAACAAATAGTTATATCGAATTGCCTTTAACAGTGTATGCACGGCTCGGTGACAAGTTGGAAATACACGGTGGTGGCTATGTATCGTATTTGGTGAAGTCTGCGGCAGATGGAGAGTTAAAATTGTCGAATGCTAAAACGTTGCTCGGCACCTCAGTTTCTGAATACAAAGGCTCCTTAGATTACAATTTTTTGAGTGATGACGATAAAGCGGATGTCAGTAATAATCAAACATTGTTTACAGAAGCAGGACGGATTGTGAAAAGTCCTGTTTCGATGGGCGCGTATTACGGACGCGGGACGGCGACTGGTTATTTGTGGAATAAAGTAGATTATGGATTGGTTGCGGGGGTGAGCTATCGAATGCGGTCGGGGTTGACTGCGGTAGCGCGATTCAATTATGGGATGGCTGATGTGACGAATAATGCGGTTCATGCGATGCAATCTGGATTAAGCGCGGATAAAAAATTTATTTTGCGCGACTCGAATGATAAAAATATGGGTATTCAAATCAGTTTCATCTTCAGCAATTAAAAAGTAGTTGGTTGGTTAGTTGGTTGGTTAAGCCATTGATAATCAATTTCTTAACCTAATTAACCAATCAACTAACCAACTAACTAACTAACCAACCAACTAATGGGAAAATATCAATCTTGGCTAACGATTGTTTTAGTAGCTGCTATCTTATTGATAATCAATGTTTTAGCAACTTTTTTCAATATGCACGTTGACTTAACCGAAGAAAAACGGTTCACTTTAACGCCGCCAACTGTTCAACAACTCAAAGGTTTGGACGAAACGGTATTCGTGCGTATCTTGTTAGAAGGCAAATTTCCCGCGAGTTTCAAACGTTTGCGCAATGCAACGCAAGAACTATTGACGGATTTTCATAATATCAATCCAAAATTGGATTTCCAATTTGAAGACCCTGCGGTGGGAACGGTTACTGAAATCAATGACCGTCGGAAGGCATTATCTGAAATTGGGATTCGCCCTGTGAATTTGCGCTTGATGGACAATGACCAAAAAAGTGAGCGTTTAATCTATCCTTTCGCTGTTTTGAATTACAAAAATCGCACGATGACCGTCAATTTGCTCGAAAGTGACGTGCCAGGGATGCCGAAAGAAGTCATTTTGAATAATTCAGTGAGTCTTTTGGAATACAAATTTTCTAATGCAATTCAAAAATTGTTGTCTAACGACAAACCTAACATTGTATTTACAAAAGGTCACGGCGAATTAATACCAGGCGAAACGGCTGATTTGGAACAAAATCTTAGACAGTTTTACGATACAGGGCGCATAGATTTGGATTCGACTTATATGTTGCCTGCTAATAAGACAGGCGATTCATTGCGCGGCGCAAAAATTGATGTGCTTATTGTTGCAAAACCCAAAACCGCTTTTTCCGAAAAACATAAATTTTTAATAGACCAATATGTAATGAATGGTGGGCGCGTGATTTGGTTGATAGATAAATTGAATGCGTCAACGGATGCGATGCAACAAACGGGCAAACAAATCCCTGTCGAATATCCATTAAACCTTGAAGATCAATTCTTTAAATATGGTTTTAAAATCAATTCTAATTTGGTTGCCGATATGCAATGTGGCAAGATTGAATTAGCGATTGGGCGGGAAGGCAATGTGGATCAACGAGAGAAATTTCGTTGGTATTATTTGCCCGTGGTTGCTCCAAATGAGGCGCATCCTGTTGTTAAAGGATTGAGTGCGTTGCAATTACAATATCCATCTAACATTGATACCACGTCTCGCGTTAAAACGCCTGTTACGCGACAAGTGTTGTTGCGTTCGTCGGCGCACAGCCGTTTGCAATTCGCGCCGACTGAGTTGACTTTTGATATTTTGCGCTATCAGCAGCAGGAACAACCTGAAAAATTTAATCAAGGTAATCAACCTTTGGCGATAATATTGGAAGGACAATTTCCGTCCTTGTATGAAAATCGGGTTTCGCAGGAAATGGCAGCAGGTTTGCAACAATTGAAAACGGATTTTAAACCGTCGAGTGTTCCAACAAAAATGTTAGTGGTCGCGGACGGCGATATTGCACGCAATGAATTCGACCCAAGAACAAATAAAATTATGCCATTGGGCTATTCTAAGATAGAAAATTTCAGATTTGCCAATAAAGATTTTTTATTGAACGCCATTGAATATATGTCTGATGATAAAGGCATTATTCAAGCGCGTACTAAAGATATTAAATTGCGGATGTTGGATGTCGTGCGGGCAAAAAAAGATGGTTTGTTTTATCAATTTGTAAATATTGTGTTGCCATTGGCGATGTTGGGAATTTTTGGAATGATATACTTTTGGTGGCGGCGGCGGCGTTTTGCGATGTAAGTAGTTCATTAAGTTTTAAACAATTAAAGAAAAATATCTTTTAGAGCGCGCTAAATTTTCCTAATTGTTTAGGCTAACCAGCGAATCCACCTTATAAAAAATTGAAAATCAATATGTTACGAACGCTCCTCCTTTGTTTGTTTTGCGTGTCTGTCGCAAAGGCTCAAATTGCGCCACCCGTTTTGCGTTGCGTCAAGCAAGATACGTTGCTTTGGACACCGCCTATTAATTCGTGCGGACCGTTCGTGAGCCATCTCATTTACTACTCACGCAACATTGCGGGTCCATATACAATCCTCGCTTCCATCAGTTCTGCAACACAAAATCGGTATTTTTTCAACAATGTGTTGGGTGGGCAATGGTATTTTTACATGGAAAGCAATTATAATTGTGCAGGACAAACGCGCCGTCAATCCGATACCGTTACCAATTTTTCACCAAGCATTACGCCCATAGCGGCGGTTTCGGTTTTGACGGGCAATCAAGTAGAGATTCGCTGGCGACGCAACACTTCGCCACAAGTCGCGGGTTATATCATATATCGAAATACAAATATAGGTTGGATTCCAGTAGATACGATTCGGCATCGAGATTCGGTGCGGTATGTGGATTTGCGAGCGACTCCGTTGACGAAATCGGAAAGTTATCAAGTGTTGGCGATGGATGCTTGTGGGTCAACAAGTTTGTTTGATGTGCCGCATAGTACGATTTTCCTCACGGGAACGCAGCAAAAATGTGAACAAACGGTTCAATTAAAGTGGCAATTATATAAAAATTGGTCAAACCCGATTGAACGACATGAAATTTGGTTGAGTGTAAATGGGCGATTGCCCTATTTGTACCGCAGCGTTGGCGCGACAGATACGACTTTCACTTATACAGGTGTGAATAATGGCGAACGACTTCAATTTTCGGTCAAAGCCGTTCAAAATTTCACGAATTTGACGGTTAAATCCAATGATTTTTCTTTGACGGCTTCGGTGATACAACCTATTAAACGACTGTATTTGAAGAATATAAATGTTACACAAAATAATTATATAGAATTGGTTTGGTCTTGGAATAATGATGCTAAAGTAGATACCATTCGCGTATGGCGAGATGGTGCGATAGCGTTTCGGCGCAAACAGGCGCGACCGTTAGATGATGATGGCACTTTGATTGATACATCGGTGGATGCAAGCAAAAAATCATATACATACAAAGTCCAATCTCAAGACGAATGTAATACTTTAAAGATGTCTAATTACGCCACAACCATTCATTTAAGTGGTGCGCCATTGCCAAAAAGCATTAATAAATTGACTTGGACACCTTTTGATTTGGAAGGCGGGCGCGTAACAGGTTATCAAGTGCATCGCACTGTAAATGGTATCACGACGCTTGCTGCGGGTATTTTATCTGCTGATAAATTGGAATATGAAGATTTGGCTAAACCAGATGAAGCCGAAGTTTGTTATACGATTTCGGCGCAATATGAGTATAAGGCTTCCGACGGCACAATGGAGCAAGCGGCTTCAAAATCGAATCGGATTTGTGTGAACCAATATGTACATATTTTCATACCTAATGCGTTCACACCCAATGGAAAGAATCCAGAATTCAAGCCATTGACGGCGTATGAAGGGAATATTATGACCTATCAAATGCGCATTTTTGATAGATGGGGACACCGCCTTTTTGAGACAACAAACCCTTCGACGGGTTGGGACGGTTCGGGATTGCCGCAAGGCATTTATACGTATTTGATTCAGTTGACGCAACGAAATGGTTCGCCTGTGGAAGAAAAAGGCACCTTTTTGTTGCTTCGATAAGTTTTTAAGTAGTTGGTGATACTGTTTTGGACAGCAAAAGACCTTCCTCTTTTCGTACCACGCAACTTAGGTTACTAACAGGCGTTAATCATCCTTAAAAGTAAAATTATGTTAACATTACAAGGCATGCGTTTTTACGCATATCACGGAGTCCATCCAGAAGAACAAATTATTGGTACGAATTATATGGTGGATGTGGAAATTGATACCGATGGCAAAGATTCTAATGCCGCCGCCGCCACTGATAATATTGCGAAAACCATTAATTACGAAACCGTTTATGAAATCGTTGCCATTGAGATGCGCAAACCCAATAAATTGTTGGAAACCCTTGCGTACAAAATGATTGTTGGTTGTAAGCGGCAATTTGGAGGCATCAAAAGCGTTCGGGTGCGCGTTCACAAACAAAATCCACCTTTGGGCGGTTTGGTAGATTGGGCTGTTTTTGAAACGACCGATACTTTTACGTCGGGTTGCAGCAAATGCAAAACACCTTTGTTTTGTTACGGCGACAAAACTTGTTGGTGCAACGATGCAGGTGCACGAGTGC
Source organism: Bacteroidota bacterium (assembly GCA_041192405.1). GTDB lineage: Bacteria > Bacteroidota > Bacteroidia > Chitinophagales > Saprospiraceae > JAAFJT01. The sequence goes on from JBEEMZ010000071.1 coordinate 8,771, forward strand.
CGACGCGCACGCTCGAAATGTTGAAAAGCCAATATCGCGGCTGTTTGTGTAAGAATTGTTTGATGAGTTATGCATTTTAAATGATGAATGATGAATGATGAATTTATATAAATTCATCATTCATCATTCAAAATGTGTACTTTTGACACTTCATAAAGTCATTCAGCACATGAAATATCTCGTTTTATTGGCTTGTATGAGTGCGTTCGCGCTCCAAGCTCAGACTACTTTTGTCAAAAAATATTACAATGGTATGCCCGATACGATTTGGCATATCAACGGACGCGACACTTTTTTATGGGCAAGTTCTTTTACCACTTGATTTTCAAGATATAAGTGAGCTAAGTCATGGATTTTTTAGCGTCACACCTGTAGATAAGCGATATAATCGAGGAAAAATGAGTATTTTTCATACTGGAAGCGGTTGGATTTACAAAGATTTAGATAGAATTGAATACAATTATGAATACAAATTGTTGCAAAAAGCAGGCAAAACAACGATGGTTGATGTCAAAATAATGAAATCCGTTTTGCCTTTTGTTTACTTCATTACAAGGCTTTTGACCGTTCTGATGTTTTAATCAATCGAAAACTAAAAGTTTTAAATCCGCCGCATACCAAAATCCAAACCGTACAAAATGGTTATGCAACCGCGTTTGATACTTTGCAGAAAATTCAAAATTCCTTTTCATCGAAATATTTCTGAACAATATATCTTGGATACGATGCGCGGTTGGCGATTGATGAGACCAGAAATGGAAGATATTTTGGATTTGAACCCGTCAAATATAGGTTATTTTACATATTTGTTTAGTCAAAAATTGAGTGGTTTGCAGGATGAAGATATTGATTGTTCTAATCCAAGTGCTTATTTTGAAACGGTGCAAACCGCTTTTTTGGTCTTGGAAACGGGGATTGAATGTTATATTACACGTTCAGGCGGCGGTTTTTCAAGTGGTTTGCCAAGTGCGATTCGATTAAAATTTAGTTGGTCAGAATTGAAACCACTTTTGAAAAAACCGTAATGAATGATGAATGATTTAGCGGATTGAACAGATTCAAGGATTAAAACGGATTTTTTTGTTAAAAGGCACGAATTTTAAGCAAAAAAATCAAAAAAAATCCGTTTCAATCCTTGAAATCCGTTCAATCCGTTTTACCATTTGTATTGCTTTTTTCAAAGCGGAAATTGCTGATTATTGAGGAAACGGCTTTCTAATTTTCGACCCACTCAACAAATGCCCCTATGTGTTTGCAATTTTGACCATGAAGTACGTCTCAAACGCAACAAAAAAGAAATATTCTATCAAAAAAGGCACTACAAAATATTTAGAAACAGGTTGCATTTTCTGCCAAAAAACGATGATTAATATCATTGAAATAATTAATTTACTCACCGTGAAAAACATACTTAACTGACTGAAAATGAACCGATTAGGACTTTTTACAGCTTGTACGCCGAGATGATACATGACCATGCTCAATGGCACTAAGAAGCCAACTGCCCACCAAACAAATTGTTGTTCAACAGGTTGCAACTGTGCGCGCATGCCTACATAATACGCAACGCTAGTGGCGATAACGGTAGTAAAGATTAGCAGTGTATAGAAACGAAATAGATTCACAAGTTTTAATATGAAATTAGTTAGTTAGGTGGTTAGTTAGGTGGTTAGTTAGTTTAGTTGGTTCGTTAAAGTATTGATTATCAATGGTTTCGCTAACCAACTAACCAACTAACCAACTACTTTACAGTAACGGCGCGATACACCATATAAAGACTCCCAAAAATGGATAGCAATGCCCCGATGATAGAACAATACGGTTTCGCATTGCCCATTCGAGCGTCCAGCCAGTGTCCCGCATACGTTCCGAGTCCAATCATAATCGCCATGCGGAAGCCGACATCAGCCATGCCGACTAAATTAGACGATTGTTGGACTAATTTTTTAGGTTTTTGTTCATCCATTAGCGACTTTTTTGGAAGGTGAAGGCGGCAACATTTGAATTGGTTTGGAAATATCCACTGCTTCGATGACATCATCCATCTGACAAGTGACATTAAAAATGGCTCCAGGTTGAACCAAAAGTTTGTTTGTGCGCACATCGCCGACGACTTCTGCGGTTTCTTTGACGCTTAACAATTCACTTACAATGATTTTGCCTGTGAATTTGCCTTCAATCACCGCATTTGTGCAACGCACTTCACCATCAATCAGTCCCGAAGGTCCGATAATGACTTTCGCCGCGCACACTAAAATGCCTTTAATAATCCCATCCACTCGAATATCGTTTTCGGCGATGACGGAACCTTCGACTAACGTGCCTTTGACCAAACTATTTAAGGCATTTGGGTCGCTACCAGGGAGCGTCGGTTTGCCGACGGCGACCATTTGTTTTTCTTCAGGAGTACTTTTCTTGCTTCCGAACATTGAAAGGAGTATTTTTTTTAGAAAATTCATTATGGTGAACCCCAATAAGTGGGTTTTAAAAGATTCAGCAAATATATATGTATAATCACAATTTGTATAAACAATATCTTGCCAAAAGAAGTATTTTTGAAGTAGGATGTTGATGATATGAAGGATTGAAAAGGTTTTTTAGTAAAAATAAGGGATTTTAAACTCAAAACATTCTTACAATCCTTCATATCATAAGCATCTTCATTCAAAAATTATTTCACTGCCCGCACCTTATAACCTTCGCGCCGCAACAACCGAATCACCCCATACGTCCCCGCCAAATGCCCCGCGCCCACCGCAAAAAAAGTCTTTTTTTCACGCATCATGCGCCCCATAATTGGAATCCAATTGCGATTGCGATTCACCAACAACATATCTTCATACGAACCCAACCCTTCGCCGCCTTTTGAAGTGGTCGTATCCGCTTGAATCGTTTTGCACAACGCCTCAATATCTTGACTTTTGTACAAATTTACCATTTTTTTGAATTCATTATCCTCTTTTTTATCCGATTTTAAATTAGCCACCAACATTTCTGCCTGCGCCCGATACGGAATGCTATCAAAAATGCCCATTTGGAACTCAACCGTCTCTAAACCATCCAATAATTTATTATTTTTTTCAGCGATTTCTAAAAATTCCATTTCATACGAAGTACTTGATTCTCGGTTTGGCATCCCGTCTCCATCTGCGAAACTTGCTAAAAACAATGGTTTTACACGCTCCAACATGGTCAAAGGTAATCCAATTGCTTCAAATTTGCGTTTAACGAGGGCATAATCTTCGGGCGAAATCAAATCTCGGAGTCTTTTTCCATCTTTCATCATCGCTTTTGAGAAAATCGAAAGCATTGCCATTGGATTTTTCATTTTGCGAAGATTGATTTCAAAAACCACTTTTTCACTGCTTTCCAATGCTAATTGCGTTGGTGTGGTGATGAAAAAATCCGTTTTTGCAATCATGTGAATCGTGCCATAGAGATACGATTTCTGCGTTAAACCATTTCCTGAAATTTCCCATAATAAAGAATTTGTAAGTGTAATCGAATCAGCATCACTGTTTTCGATCGGTTTGAGGGTAGCGAAACGGTCAACTATTTTAGGCGTTTTGCAACCCAATCCAAAAATACCGCTTGCAAGAAACGATATTTGGAGCATTTTTTTGAATACTTTTTTTGAAAACATAATTTATGGCTGACTTTTGCGACACAATTTTTAGTTCGTTCGTTAGTTCGTTCGTTAGTTCGTTCGTTGATTGGTTAAACCATTGATTATCAATAGTTTAATTAATCAACGAACCAACCAACCAACCAACTAATTTTTACTTACTTTTAAACCGATAAAGGTAAATCATTAAACGCAGATTTTAAAATTTTTTATACTTAACTTGCGCCGTATTTCAATCGTTTTCAACGACATCAATAAAAGTATGAAAATAAATCAATATAAACAAGAAATTAGAGCCTTATTCCAACTGGGTTTGCCCATTATCGTCAGTCAATTAGGGACGGTTGCGATGGGTGTTGCGGATACGATTCAAGTCGGGCAGATACCCAATAAAAGTGCGGATGCAGTTGCGGCGGCAGGTTTGTCAAATGTGTTGGTTTTCACGATAGCGATTATTGGTATTTTGGCGTTGAGCGTGATTGCGCCGATGATTTCCAAAGCGATTGCCGAAGATAAACCCAATGAAGTGCGGGATTTGTATCAAGCTTCGATGCGGGTGGCATGGTTGATGGCACCGATTTCGGCAATGATTTGTATCGGAATGGCATTTTGCCTCCCTTTTTTAAAGCAAGATGCCGATGTGGTCGCGTTAGCAATACCGTTTACAGGGGTGATTTCAATTTCCATTTTGCCTCTTTTTTTGTTCAGCGCGATGCGACAATTGACGGACGGTTGCGGCGATACGCGCATGGCAATGCTGGTTACATTGACGGCATTGGGTTTGAATATTTTTTTAAATTGGGTGTTGATACCCCATTTTGGTTTGGTCGGTTCAGGCTTTGCGACCTTGATAAGTAGGAGTTTTATGGCATTGGGATTATGGCTATTTATTCGACAAAAACTTGATTATAAATCTTTTATAGATAAATCAAAAAATAATTTAAAACCTTATATCACGCGTATTTTGACCACAGGATTGCCATCAGGCATGCAAGGCTTTTTTGAAGTAGCGGTTTTTGGGGCGGCGGTTTTGCTCATCGGCGCGTATGGCAAATATCAACAAGCCGCACATCAAATTGCTTTAAATATGTGTTCGGTGAGTTATATGATGGTGACAGGCGTTGCGGTTGCGGGCAGCATTCGGGTGGGTCATTTTTGGGGTTTGAAAGACAAAGAGGCGATGCGCTGCGCGGGTACCGCTGCCTTGATATTATCAACTTGTGTAATGAGTTGCTCCGCAATCTTGTTTTTTATGATGCCAAAACAATTGGTTCATTTATACACGGACGATGTAAAAGTGGTATCTATAGCAGTCGAATTGTTAATCATTGGCAGTTTTTTCCAACTTTCAGACGGTTTTCAAGCAACGTCAATGGGGATTTTGCGCGGCATTGCGGATGTGAATCAACCGACGATTTTAAGTATTTTCGCCTATTGGGTCGTTGGATTACCGTTAGGGTGGGTATTTGCGGAGCAATTTGGGATGGAAAGTCGAGGGGTTTGGCTTGGTTTGACGGCGAGTTTAACACTTTTGGCGGCATTATTAGGTTGGCGATTTTATGCACAATTGAAAAAAATAGTTTTGTAAGTAATGATGAATGATGTAATAAATTGATTATCAACTACTTACAAAAATATATCATTACGAACCGATTCAAATAATATCAAAACCGAACGTTCACTATGTTCATATGTGTTTGCAATAATAAAAATTTTATCAAAAAAAAATTCGGTAAAAACCGCTACCTTTTAAGGTAGAATTCAAAAAAAGGATTACCTTTGCCGCGCAGAAGCGACCGTGAGGATGTCTAATCTGCAAGTCTGTGTCGGGAACCGACTCGGACGCTAAACAAAAATCAAGAAGAGCCGTTTGCGTTGGCAAAAGAACCTGCAACTTATGTGAAGCCCTTTGTGGTCTCAAAATCGAAGTTGCGGATAATCAAGTAAAAACCATCACGGGCGACCAAAAAGACCCATTAAGTCGCGGTCACATCTGCCCGAAAGCACTTGCATTGAAGGACGTTTACAACGACCCAAATCGCATTAAAACACCGATGCGCCGAACTGCAACGGGTTGGGAATCAATTAGTTGGGAGTCAGCTTATGCGGAAATTGTGGAAAAATTAAAAGCCATTCAAGCGCAACATGGCAACAATGCGGTTGGCGTATATCAAGGTAATCCGTCCATTCACAACTTGGGGACGACGTTGAATTCTGGCAATTTTGTTCGATTGTTAAAGAGTAAAAACCTATTTTCCGCGACTTCGACGGATCAATTACCACATCATTTTGCGGCTTGGCAAATGTTTGGACATCCGATGTTATTGCCGATTCCAGACATTGACCGCACTGATTTTTGGTTGATTTTGGGTGGAAACCCGATTGCATCGAATGGTAGTATGATGTCCGCGCCCGATGTTGCGCACCGTTTGAAGGCGATTCAGCAACGCGGCGGAAAAGTTGTCGTCGTGGATCCGCGCCGAACTGAAACGGCGGACAAAGCATCTGAACATTTTTTCATTCGCCCAAATACAGATGTTTATCTACTTTTGGCGTTAATTCACACGGTTTTTGCGGAAAATGGGGTTCAATTAGGTAATAACAATGCTTTTACGGAAGGTGTTGATACCATGAAAGCAGCCGTTTCAGATTTTTCGCCCGAAGCGGTTGCTGAAATTACGGGTATTGCGGCAAGCGAAATTCAACGTTTGGCGCAAGATTTCATGGCGGCGAAAACGGCTATTTGTTATGGGCGTGTAGGCGTTTCGACGCAAGGTTTCGGGACATTGAGTCAATGGCTCATTAATGTTTTGAATATTTTGACGGGAAATTGTGATTCGGTTGGTGGCGTGATGTTCACTGCGCCTGCTTTTGAAATTTTGCGGCAGCGCAAAGACCCTAATATTTTCAATCGTTGGCAAAGTCGGGTGCGCGGTTTGCCCGAATTCATGAGTGAATTGCCTGTTGCGGCGATGGCGGAGGAGATTTTAACCGAAGGTCAAGGTCAAATTCGCGCCTTGATAACGAGTTGTGGCAATCCTGTTTTATCCGTTCCGAATGGTCAAAAAATGGATGCTGCCCTTGAAAAATTGGATTTTATGGTCAGTATTGATATTTACATCAACGAAACGACCCGTCATGCAAATATTATTCTGCCGCCCGCGACTGGACTCGAAACTTCACATTATGATATTACATTTCATGTTTTAGCGATTCGCAATACGGCAAAATATAGTCCACCATTGTTTCCAAAATCGGAAAATGCTAAATATGATTGGGAGATTTTCCAAGAATTAGCACATCATTTCAAAGGCGAAACGGCTGATTTCAAACCCGTGCCGCCTGAAGCGATTTTAAATCATGGTTTGAAAACAGGACGCTATTCTATTGATTTACAACAACTTATGAATGCACCACATGGAATTGATTTGGGTGCATTGGAATCTTGTTTTCCCGCACGATTGTTCACGGCGGATAAAAAAATTCAATTAGCACCTGAATTATTGCTTCAAGATTTGAAACGCGCTCATGCGTTTTGGCAACAATCGAAACAACAATCTATAGATTTTCCTTATGCGTTGATAGGTCGTCGGCATTTGCGCGATAATAATTCATGGTTGCACAATTCGGAACGATTGATTAAAGGGCGAAATCGTTGTACGTTGTTGATACATCCTGTGGATGCAAATGTGTTAAAGATTGATAATCAACAAGTTGTAAAAGTAACCTCGCGTGTTGGAACGGTGGAATTGCCTGCGGAATGGTGTACGGATATGATGCGCGGTGTCGTGTGTATGCCGCATGGATACGGGCATGGGCGCGCAAATGTGCAGTTGGACGTGGCGCGCAAACATGCGGGCGTGAGCGTGAATGACCTTACCGATGAACAACTTTTGGATGATTTGACGGGGAATGCAGCATTTAGTAATGTGTTAGTGCATATTGCTGCTGTCTGAATGTAGATTTATTGGATTTCAATTAAAAAAATCCACAAAATCCAATAAATCCACATTTACATAAAACTATTACACATTCAACTTGACGCACGTTATGCTATTGAGTTGTTAAAGTTATAATATGTTTTTTGCCCGCCATTTTCGCAGAAAAGACTCCAAAAGAAAATCAGCGAAATCTGCGGGCAAAATAGATTGATAATGAATCGTTTACGCATTTAATCTTTAACAACTCAGTAGTGTAATATTTTTTAAACAAAATCCTATTTTGATATTTTTTATTTTCAGACAACCTAATGATTCATTATTTTTGATAGGCTTTTTCATAAAACTTCGCATAATCAACCACCGATTTTTGCTTAATCACTTCCCGATAATTATCTTGATGAATCGCAAAAATTTGAAATTTGATATTCGCGGGCAAAAAATCAACCCGATTTTTCCCAACCGCATCCGTATAAGCTAATGCTGCCGCTTTATTAGTGAATTTGCGCACCAATAAAACCGAGATTTCCGCATCCGTATCCAAGAAAATGCTCGATAAACGCAAATCATCCAAACGATGATATTTGCTATTGTAATCCGAAACCGCCACTTTTGCATCTTCCAACGAAATCGTTTTTTCTGCCAAAACCATTACAAAATGAGGGGCATCATCCATTGTTTTAAACGGTGAATCCGTTGTTGGAACAGGCGTTTCAGGTGCGGGTTCGCCGCCTGCGCTTGACAAAATGCGCAAAATTTCAGTTGCTTTTTTGCCTTCAGGCTGCTCGCCGAATCTGCCGACCACTTCACGTAAAGCATTGATATACTCGGTTTTACCTTTCAAATTGCCCGAACACATCGCATTCATCAACGCAAATTTGGCTTTAAACGCATGACCACCACTAAACAATTTTTCGGCTGCATTAATTTTTTCGGCTGCTTCTTTATACTGCCCTTTTGAAAAAATCACATACGTAGAATCGTAATATCGTTCTAATTTCTTTTCATCCTGATTTTTCAGCGCATTCGGGTCGCGCAAGACTTTCGCATAATTAGAATCTGGATATTTCTCTTGAATTTTATCGTAATAAACTCTTGCTTTTGCTTTATCCTTTGCGTCTATGTAGGACAAATAAAGATAATACCAAGATGCCAATTCATCTTTCGCAGCAGGGAAACGTTGGTTATATTTTTCTAATATATCAATTGATTTTTGATGATTTTTCAATTTATCACGGTATAAAATCCCCAATTGCAACATGGCATCTGCCACTTGATTTTTTGCCGTTTCAATATCGCCTTGACTACGCGGCACCTCTTTCAAAATCGCATTCACTTCTTTTTCAGAAATCTCATTCGAACCCGCATCATTCGTTTCTGCAATCGTGGCGGCACTCGCACTTCTGCGGTTAGAACGCCGCCAATTATCTTCCAATTTGCGGTCTGCACCCCATCTTTTATCAAATTCCCGCTTGCCTTTTCGGACATTTTCTGGATTATATGCAAAAAAAGTAGATTGCGCCGAATAACCACCAGGTTCCGAAGCAACTGAACTAATCGCACTCGCCCCCGTTTTATCAAACGTTTTGGCACCCACTTCTGGCGCGGATGCTTTCATTAGATTCGCTAAAGCGGCTTCATCCCGTTCTTTTTTAATTTTGGCAGCTAAGGCTTTTTGAGCTTTAAATGGCATATCGCTAATACGTAAAAGGCTGTCTTTCAATTCAATCAAGGCAATATTCTGAGCAATTTCCGTCAAATTCTCCGCGTAATTTTTAACTTCCTCTTTGCGTTTGTCATTTTTATCTAAGGCAGTAGAGGTACTATCGTAATACATTTTTGCTTTAACATAGTTCTCTGATTCATAATACGATTTTGCCAACGTGTAATACGCTTCCGCCTTCACCGAAGGATTACTGCCACCTGTTGCCAACGCTTTTTCCAAATATTGAATGCCATCTGCTTTTTTGCCATTTTTGAGCGACAACTGCCCTAATGCGAAATAAATTTGGTCTAAATATTCCTGATTTTTGAAATCTTTCGACATCCGATTCAAACCTGCGACGGCTACTTCATTTGTCGTATTACCATTAACCGCCATATTTAAACGAGCATTAAATTCCATTTCATAGAGGGGATTGTAATCCAAAACCTTGTCAAAAGCGGCAAAAGCCTGTTCATTTCGATTCGCCCGTTGATGCAATTGCGCCAAAATGTAAGCAGCACGCACTTTTTCTTTCTTTGACAATTTGGCTTTTAACGCATCGGTCAAGTGTGGCACCGCTTCTTCATATAAATTTTGTTTCAAGTATAAGTGCGCGAAAGCCAATGATAATTGCCCTCGAACATCTTTAAAAGTCTTCGTATTTTTGTCCAAATCCTCCAAAACAAAAAGCGCATCCTCATATTTTTGGCGTTCAATGAGGGTTCGCGCCGTCCACAACATGCCCTCTTGATATGACGGGCGATGTCTAAACAAATAGTTGTCTGGATTCATCACTTTTGCCGTTTTTTCGGTCGGCGTTAAGATCGGCGTACCATTTTCAGTCGTTTTTTTGACCTTCGATTCTTTAGAATTGTCAAGCTCCGTTTTGGGCAAACTCGACTTTTTGCCTTTTTCTTTGCGGTCTTTTGCGCGTTGTTCCGCCTCCCGTTTGCGCAATTTGAGGCGTTCTTCGCGCTCTTTCTCTTTTAATTTTTGCGCCGCTTTTTTCTCTTGCGCGGCGGTTTTTGCCTCTTTTTCCTTTGTTTTTTTGGTTTCGGCAGCCGTTTTTTTGCGGTCCTCAGGCGTTTTGACCGCTTTGTTACTTGGATTGTATTCCTCCGTCAAAAATCCAAATGTTTCCTCAGCAGACTCAAAATCTTGTTTTAAAAACTGTGCTTTACCCAACAATAAGTAAGAATCATCCGTCCAATGACCGACGCGATGCACGCTTGCAACGACCGCCACTTTTTCAATGGCTTTATCCAAATCAGGCGATACCGCTTTGGGATTATCCACGACCGAGTACGGGTAAATATCCAATAATTTGTTGTAATTATCCCGATGTTGTGCATTCAATTTATCAATGCTTTCCTGCAAAAGTATATTGGCATTAAAAAAACCATTATATTTGCCCGTGACATTGTGATAGCCTTTCGATAATTTAGAGGCTTCGCCTTTTTTGCGGGTCGAAACGCACGCAGAGACCGTCAAAAACAGTAAAATCAGTGTTACAAGACGCATATTCATTATAATGATAAATGATGAATGATGAATGATGAATTTTATAATTCATTGATAATCATTTAATTGTAAAATTTGTCATGGATTATGAATGATTCACCATTGCTTATGGATTATTATTTATAAAGATTTAAACAATGTTATTGACTACAAAATTAAGCCAAATTTAGCGCAAATGATGGATAATAAAGGATGATTACACAAAACATTGATTATTAATATGTTGTATAATTGTCACTTACGATTCATTGTTTTTCTAAGACTTTTAGAAGGACAAAATTATTTTACGGTACTCCAATTTTAACAAGCGAAGTCGTTGAATAAAAAGTCAATGCTCAATATTAATTTTTGCAACTAATTGATAAACAATTTATTGCAAAATTCATCATTCATCATTCATCATTACCTATGGATTGGAAATCTATACAATCTAAAATCCATTTTCGGATGATTACGGCGAAAGAAGTCGTCGAATTTTTTGAACACAGCATCGCTCGTACACGACAAGTCATTGAAAAAGCGAAACATACATATTACAGAGTTACGATTATGAATAACGATACCTTTGAAGAAATCAAAGCCTATCGGTTATCGTTGATGAATGTATATGTATGGACGAGTTCGATTTTAGTTGGGTTGACGCTACTCGTTTCGGCGGCGATTGTGCTTACGCCCTTGAAAAAATATCTGCCTGGTTACGGCGGCGCGAGTGGGCGAGCCATTTACGCGCTTTCCGACCAGTTAGATGCTCTCGAACGCAAAACAAAGGCGCAAGATACATACAATAAGCAATTTAAAAAATTATTAGTCGGCGAAGTCGAAGCGATTGATAAAGTGCCGATGGATTTTGATAAAATTCCAGATAGTTTAATGGAAATTGACCCGTCAGAATCAGAATTGGCATTGCGTAAAAAGGTTTCCGCAGGGAGTTTCTTCCCGAAAGACCCCAAAGATACACCGTCCGCAGGTCAATTAGCAGGTTTTATCGCCAATGATAAAGCGGATTCTAAACCAATTGTTTTTAATGTGCCTGTCATTGGAACGATTAGTTTAGCATTTGATTTAAATCAAAAACATTTTGGGGTTGATATTGTCGCGCCGAAAAATACGCCTGTCTTGGCGGCGGCGGATGGCTTTGTGGTGCTGTCGGATTGGACGCAGGAAACAGGCAATACCATTTGTATTCAACATGTCAACAATATGGTGACATTTTACAAGCATAATGATAAAAATTTGAAAAAAGTGGGCGATAAAGTGAAAGTCGGTGAGCCAATCGCAGTGATTGGCAATACGGGAGAACAAACTTCGGGTCCACATTTGCATTTTGAATTATGGCAAAATGGCGCACCGATGAATCCGAAATTGTATATTAAGTTTTAACTTTTTTCGCCGTACCACAGAAAAAGTCTTTGTTTATGCACTAATTTAAAATATTATTTTAAAAAATATGATTTTAGTAAAATAATATTTTAAAAATGGACTATTTTTTGCTTTGAACTAAAATAGTTTACATTTGTTAAAACTTTAAAAAGATGAAAGAAATCACATTGACCGTTGACAACGATTACGTTGGAACCTTGGTGGCATTTTTAAAAACATTGGGTTATGTGCGTGTCAGCAGGGTAGAAGAAGCTGTTGCCAAACCTCTAACCGAGGCGGAAAAAAGGGAAAAGCGCAAAATATTATTCGGTGAGGGTAAAACAGATTTAAACAGATTTTTTTTGATTTTTGCTCAAAAGCTGTGCACGAAGCTAAAAAAAATCCGTTTAAATCGTTTGATCTGTTGTATCCGTTTTACCATTCCATCATCGCCAAATAATATTTCGCCATTACCTTAAATTTTACGCTTTCAAGACATTACACTTTCTAAAGTTCTTTCCGCAAGCGCGCCACAGGAATATTCAATTGTTCTCGATATTTCGCCACCGTCCGCCGCGCAATATTATAGCCTTTTTTCAACAAAATACTTTTCAATTTTTCATCGGAAAGTGGTTTTCGTTTATTTTCCTCGCCGATAATATCGGTCAAAATCTTTTTCACTTCAAGCGTCGAAACCTCATCGCCTTCGCTCGTCTGCAACGATTCAGAGAAAAAATCTTTCAACCGTTTTGTTCCATATTCCGTTTGAACAAACTTGCTATTCGCCACCCGCGACACCGTAGAAATATCCAAACCCGTCACATCCGCCACATCTTTCAGAATCATCGGGCGCAATAATTTTTCATCGCCCGTCAAGAAAAATTGGTATTGATATTGCATAATAGCATACATGGTCTTGAACATCGTTTGCTCCCGTTGCCGAATCGCGTCAATAAACCACTTTGCAGAATCAATTTTTTGTTTGATAAACATCACGGCTTCTTTCTGCAAACGGTCGGAACGATTCAACGCCCGATTATACTTATAGGCTTTCAACATTTCTTTGTAATGCTCGCTGATGCGCAAATCAGGCACATTGCGACTGTCCACATGCAATTCTAACACGCCTTCTGAATTTTCAATCGCAAAATCAGGGACAATATATTGCATATTTCGTTCAGCATTGCCCGCGTGACCACTTGCAGGTTTCGGGTTCAACTTCAAAATCTCATCAATCGCACCTTTTAAAATATCTTCCGTTACATTTAATTGACGTTGCAATTTGGGATAATGCTTTTTAGAAAACTCTTCAAAATAGTCGGTCAACAATTTAGAAGCGATTTTCAAACAAACTTTATCTTCATCCGACACCTCATCCGATTCCATTTTATGCACGATTTGCAACAAAAGGCACTCGCGCAAATCCCGCGAACCAATCCCAGGCGGGTCAAACCGTTGAATTTTGCCTAACAAAAAGTTGATTTCACGTTCATCGGTCTCAATATTTTGCGAAAAAAGCAAATCATCTGCAATATTTTCGGGTTGCCGACGCAAATAACCATCATCATCAATGCTGCCAATAATCTGAATTGCAATCCGAACTTGGCGTTCTTCCAACTTCAAAAGCCCTAATTGTTGCGCCAAATACTCATGAAATGAGCTTTCAACGGCAATCGGAATGGTTTTTTCCTCCTCATCGGGCTGATAAGATTCGCCTTTTGTCTTATACGAAGACGGGTCATCCTCAATATATTGGTTCAAATAATCGTCCAATTCATATTGATCTTCGCGCAAAGGTGCTTCCTCCTCCGCATAATCGTCGGCGGACGACTCTTCTCGATACGCCTCCTCTTCGGAAGCAGAGAAACCTTCTTCAAATTCATCGCCTTCTTCCAAAGCAGGATTGGCTTCCAATTCCTCTTTGATGCGTTGTTCTAATGTTGCGGTCGGGATTTGCAGCAGTTTCATCAACTGAATTTGCTGCGGCGACAACTTTTGCAACATTTTTAAACTTTGAGTTTGTTTTAACATGGTATGATTACGACTTTTTGATAATAAATGATGGAAATTTCACCGTGAAAACACATTCTTTTTGCACGCTTGTTTTTTTTAATAAAAATTTGGTTGTATCCGTTGATTTGGTTTCGTCAGTCCAGTTCGAAATCTGCAATGGGGAGGCAAATTTAACAAATTTGGCTCAAAAAAATTCCAAATATCCCACAAGTTTAGTAGTTTTTTTATGAGATTGTCAATTTTTTATCGTGAATTAACAAATATTTTTTTCAAATATTTGTTAAATATAAAAACATAAAGCTCTGAAATTCAATTTTTTAAGCCCAAAAAAACAACAAAATTAAAGTTTATGATTGCACACAGCAAAATACATGCCATTTTTTTTATTATGTTAGCAATGGCAAATTTGTACTTGATTTAGGGTAAACGGTCTTTTTAGAAAAGGGAACGGGATGAATGGTTGATGAAGAGGTCGAAAAGAGATTAAAAAAATGTTTTATACCGAAAAAAAAAGTAGGCAGTTTGGGTGCTTTTTTGAATTGAAAAACAAGATTTACACGTGCGAAAATGTGTTTTAACGTTTTTTTTGAAGCGCGTAAAAAAAGTTGAAATTGGAAAATAAAAAAAACTGATTTTTCAGAAAAAGGAATTATTTTATTTCAATTTTTTTACGCGCCTGCCATCTATGGCTACAAAATTGGATAACGGTTTGAGTTCATGCGATTCTTTAATGAAGCAGTAGATTTCGGAATGTTATAATTTGATTTTGTATCTTATCACAACACTCCGCAATCTTAAAACTGATTCTATGGTATTTTATTTTTTGAAAAATTAAATATTTTTTAAGTTAATATGGTGATTTTGAATGTCACCCCTTAATTTTAATACAATTAATTCATAAAAAACAAGTTTTATTCCCCGACTACGATGTGACTTTCAAATTTGTTATACACCTTTTCATTTTTAATTCGTTTTGTTCCGAAAAAAATGTATTTTTGCACCTCGAGAATCGCAAACCACTCCATCGCGGTTTTGGCGCAAGCCAAAAATGAGGAAAGTCTGGACAACGCAGAGCAGCCGCACCACCTAACGGGTGGGTGCCGCACCTCAAAAGGGCGCGGTAACAGAGAGGGTCACAGAAAATAACCGCCTTTCGCAAGAAAGGTAAGGGTGAAAATGGGCGGTAAAAGCGCACGGCGACCACGTGTAAACGGGTTGTGGGTAAACCTTGCGGGTTGAAATGCCATGTACATCACGATTTGCGTGCAGCAATGCCGCATAACGGGTCGGCTCGACCCGCGTGAGGGGTAGGCAGATAGAGTTTTGAAGTGATTCAAGACGTAGATAAATGATGGAGACTATTTTTGTTAAAATAGGACAGAATCCGGCTTATCGGTTTGCGGTTTTTTTTTAAAATATATAAGATTATGACGATTCTACTGACCACGCTTAATGCCAAATATATCCACATTAACCTTGCAATTCGGCTCTTATACGAACTTAACAAGGAACACACGGGCTTATCTTGGCAAGAATTCACCATCAAAGAGGATAAAAATGGCATTGCTGAACAATGCGCTCGCTTTGAAGTGATCGCATTTAGCTGTTATATTTGGAATATTACTCAGACGTTGGAAGTCGCTCGACTTATTAAAATATTGAATCCGCATGCTAAAATTCTCTTAGGCGGCCCCGAAGTGAGCTATGATTGGCAAGATGTGATTGCATTGCCGCAAGTGGATTTCATCATCACAGGTGAAGGTGAAGTACCATTTAAAGCCTTTTTGGATTTGTATCCGAATGTAAAGGATGTTCCAAATATTGTTCAAAAAGTTGATAATCAAGAAGTTAGATATTTTCAAACAACACAAATGTTTGATTTATCGCAATACAAAAACATTAATCCCTACCAAAATGATTCGCCCGAAGAACTGTATAATAAGGTGTGTTATATCGAAACGTCTCGCGGCTGCCCGTATAAATGCGAATTTTGTTTGGCGAGTTTGGATAATAAAGTGCGTTATCTGCCGAATGATACTATTAAAATGCACCTTTTGCACTTGATGACGCATGGACGCGTGATAAAATTTTTAGATAGGACATTCAATATTAAACGCGATTTCACGATTGATATATTCAAATTTATTTTAGCGCATCACCGCCCCGAAAATGTATTTCAATTTGAAATCACAGCCGATATTTTGCATCCTGATATTATCAAATTTATTAATGAGCAGGTGCCGAAAAACTTATTTCGGTTTGAAATCGGGATTCAAACCGTCAATCAAAAAGCGAATTTGCAAGTCAGTCGCAAGCAAAGTTTTGATAAAACCAAAGCGATTATCAAACAATTGGAACATAAAGTCGAAATGCACTTGGATTTAATTGTTGGTTTGGCGTTGGATTATTGGGAAGATATTAAATATAGTTTTGAAGAAGTTTTCAAACTTTTCGCCCCCGAATTGCAACTTGGTTTCTTAAAATTCTTGAAAGGCACACCCGTTCGCCATAAATCGGAACAACATGGTTTCATTTATGACCCGAATCCACCGTATCAAATTATTGAAAGTAATTATTTATCACGGGCTGAATTACATCAAATGGAGTTGTTAGAAGGGGCATTAGAGATTTATTGGAATAAAAAACGGACTCCGAACACGCTCAAATACGTAACGCAAAAATATAGTATTTTTGATTTTTTGTGCGGGCTTGGCGTTCATTTTGTGGAACGAAAACCGTTTCATCAATATAATTTGTTGGATGTTTTTGAAATTTTATCAGATTATGCTCGTGAAAATTATGAAAAGGATGTAGTTTTACACGAATTGATAGCGATTGATTATTATTTGTTCCATAAAATGAAACCTAAAACGGCGTTTTTAGAGGAAGTCGAAAAGGTTGAAAAAAATACGTTATTGAATGATTTGCGTTTGAATCATCAAAAATATCGGTTTATCGTGTTGCCGCTTCATTTTGATTTTACGAAGTTTGAATCGTCACAAATCGTTGATAATCAATTATCTATGATGATTATTCAATATACTGGAACGGATAAACCTGTCCTTGTAAACAGTAGTAAATTTGCGAACTTCTAACAGCGCAAAGAGTTCATTATCAATGATTTCGTAAAAATCTTTTGTGCAAAGTAACACCAAAATTAGAACTTCGTCAAATTGATTTATCGGATTTCGGTAATTTTTTTATATTTTTGCACCTTTTCAAGCCTAAATATTGTTTTTATGAATTATCTGACCTTAGAAAATGTGACTAAAACGTATGGCAGTAAATTGCTATTCAAAGACGTGACGTTGCACATTGATAAAGGACAAAAAATCGCGCTCGTCGCCAAAAATGGCACAGGCAAAACCACCTTGTTGCGCGTCCTCGCGGGCGAGGAAGGTGTGGAAGGCGAACAATCTAAAATATTGATTAGCAAGGAGATACGTACTGGCGTGTTGGTGCAGGAACCCAAATTTGACCCGCGTATGACGGTCGAAGCGGCGGTTTTTGATTCTCAAAATCATGTCATTCAAGCGATTAAAGATTATGAAGCAGCTCTTTTATTGGGCGACGACAAGCGGATTGAAACTGCGATGCAGCGCATGGACGATTTCAAAGCGTGGGAAATGGAGGCAAAAATGCGTGAAATTTTGTCGAAATTGAAGATTGACCGCTTGCAAGAACGGGTCGGTGTACTGTCGGGCGGGCAACAAAAAAGATTGGCTTTAGCCAAATTATTGTTGGATGAACCTGATTTTTTGATTCTCGATGAGCCGACAAATCATTTGGATTTGGAAATGATTGAATGGTTGGAAGCGTATTTGACGCAATCGAATCGGACGATTTTCATGGTTTCGCATGATAGATATTTTTTGGATGCGGTTTGTAATACGATTATTGAACTCGACGGCGGCAAATTTCACCGTTATAAAGGCAATTATGCTGCGTTTTTGGAGCAAAAAGCCGCAAGACTCGAAAATGAAGCCGCAAATTTAGACCGAACCAAGAAATTATATCGAAAAGAATTGGATTGGATGCGCCGTCAACCACAGGCACGGACGACGAAAGCGAAAAGTCGTATTGATGATTTTTTTGATATAAAAGAGAAAGCCGCGAAGCGTTTGGATACCGATACGGTTAAAATGGATATTAAAAATGCTTGGTTGGGTGGTAAAATTGTCGAATTACATAACGTTTCTAAGAAATATGGTAATTTAAATTTAATTGAGAATTTTTCTTATAAGTTTAAACGAAAAGAACGGGTGGGCATTGTTGGGAGAAATGGCGCGGGGAAATCTACCATTTTGAACATTCTTACGGGGGCGTTGCAGAGCGATACGGGCAAAGTCGTGATTGGTGAAACCGTTGTTTTTGGGCATTATGACCAAAGCGGCATGGATATGAAAGTGGATAAACGCGTGATTGAGGTGATTACGGATATTGCGGAGTTCATTCCGCTTGAAAAAGGCTTGAAATTGACTGCAAGTGCATTGTTAGAACGGTTTTTGTTTCCGCGTGAACATCAACAGGTGTATGTATCGCAATTGAGTGGTGGTGAAAAACGGCGTTTGTATTTGATGACGGTTTTGATGAAAAATCCGAATTTTTTGATTCTTGATGAGCCAACAAATGATTTGGATATTGTGACATTGAATGTTTTGGAGGATTTTTTGGAGGATTATCAAGGTTGCCTCGTGATTGTGACGCATGACCGTTATTTTATGGATAAATTGGTGGATCATTTGTTTATTTTTGAGGGCGATGGCAAGATTAAGGATTATAACGGCAATTATACGGAGTACCGCGAACAACGAAAATTGGATGAACGCGCCGCGCAAAGTGCGCAAAAAGTAGATAAAATAGGAGCAAATGTCCCACAAAATACGCGAAATGTTGATAAACGCGCCCTTCAAAATTTGGAAAAGGATATTGCTAAGTTAGAAAAACGAGAAAAAGAATTGACTGAGAAGTTTAATGACCCTAAAATTAAACCTGAAGATATTGCAAAATTTTCTAAAGAATTGGGTGAAGTAAAGGCTTTATTGGAGGAGAAAGAATTGAAATGGTTAGAAATGAGTGAGTAACTTTTTTTGAAACATATAGATATGTAGGAAACATAGAACATTGATTATCAACACTCTATGTTTCCTATTTACCTATCTGTTTCAAAAAAGTTAAAGCGAAACACCTCGTTTCCAAGGTATAAAATCGTCCTGCTCTAATAAAACGGCTTTGGGAATGGCAACGCCAGATGCTACATCTATGCAATAATCCAACAAATCACTACCCATTTCTTCAATATTTTTTTCGCCCGTGATGATTTTACCTGTGTTGAAATCAATAATATCTGCCATGTGTTGTGCTAAAGTCGTATTTGTAGAAACTTTAATAACTGGACACAACGGATTGCCCGTTGGCGTACCCAAACCTGTTGAAAATATTATTAAATTTGTATATGCCGCTGTCATCGCTGTCGTGCATTCGACATCATTTCCAGGGGTACATAAAAGGTTCAAACCTGCCTTTTGAACCCATTCAGGATAATCTAACACATCATTTACGGGAGAAGTGCCCCCTTTTTTGGCTGCGCCCGCCGATTTCATGGCATCTGTAATCAGCCCATCTCGAATGTTGCCTGGACTCGGATTCATGTCGAAACCCGAACCAACTGCCCGCGCTCGCTGCGCATACGTGCGTTGTAAAATGGCAAATTTATCCGCAATATCATGGTTCACACACCGATTTAACAATTCTTGCTCCTGCCCACACAATTCTGGAAACTCTGCCAAAACCACTGAACCACCCAATCCACATAACAAATCTGCCGTAAAGCCCATCGCAGGATTTGCCGAAATGCCCGAAAAACCATCTGAACCGCCACATTTTACCCCAATATTTAGTTTTGCAACAGGCGCGGGCGTGCGTGTAATGTTATCGGCTTGCGCCAAACCTTTAAATGTTTCGTTAATTGCCTCTTGTAGCAAATTTTCTTCTGTACCACTGGCTTGTTGATCCACCATAATTAATGGTTTATTAAAATGTGGATTGCGTCGCGCCAACTCGCGTTTAAAAATATCCACTTGGGCATTCTGGCAACCCAAACTTAAAATCGTCGCGCCCGCGCAATTCGGATGATTCACATAACCCGCCAATAAACCACAAAGTGTTTCAGAATCTTGGCGAATCCCGCCACAACCGCCTTGATGTGTCAATACTTTAATGCCATCAATGTTTTTAAAATGCCGATTTGGATATAATAAATCGCTATGTGTTGTAGGAGTCGAAATATTTGTAAGTGTATTGTTTTTAAGATTTCGAACCAAATTTTGATATAAATTGGCTCGCGCATAGCCCAATTCTTGAATTAAAGCATCATGTAGCACCGTCACATTGCGATTTTCGCAAAAAACTAATGGGATGATTAACCAAATATTCATCGTTCCAACTTGCCCATCAGCGCGATGATAACCTAAAAAAGTTTTATCTTTGAACGCGGTTAAGTCTGGTGGAGACCAATTATAAACTTTTTGTTTGGTTGTGAAATCAGCTGCATCATGTGTGACATTGTGAATTGTAATGACTTCACCTTGCGCAATCGGGCGTGTCGCTTTGCCCATCAACGCGCCATACATGATGATAGATTCACCTATGTTAAAATCTTGTGCAGCAAATTTATGTTTCGCCGTCACATCAGATTTCAAAATAATCGTTTGATTATCAATCTTTAATGATGTATCTTTGGTAATATTTTGTAATGCGACTATAATATTATCCAAAGGGTGTATTTTTAAAATATTCATACAGAATGGTGATTTAAAAAAACAAATATAATAAAAATGGATTATAATAAAGTATTAAAAGTATCAAGTTAGATTTTTTCTTAATGCGTAAACTGCTTGTTTATCAGTGATTTCCGTCTCATCAACAATAGGAGATGAACGATAGATTGCCAACGCTTCATTGAAACAAGTGATTTCTAATTTATACTTTTTCATAGTTGATAATCATTTAATCTCGTTTTTTACCGTCGGTCATAAACCAAGTTGGCTCTGCATTTCTGGGGTCTCCATTATAATTAATTGTAATTTCATCGCCCGCCTCAATATATCTAACTGCCACAATATCAATGGTTTCTGCTTCAAAATCCATAAAATAATCGGCATTCGATGGGCAGAAATGATTATACAAGGAGCCATACCCAAGTGCGATAGCAGACCGTTCGCTATCGTCGCCCCATAAAAAATAATAATCATATAAAGTGGTTGTATCCAAGATAGCGGTTTCGCCTTCTTTGAGCAGAATCACAGGACAGATTTCGATTAAATCACCTTTTTTAATGGACGTGCCAGCAAAAACGCCGCGCCCGCCTAATTTACTCGGTGCAATATATAGTGAAGGATTGCGCATGAATGCATGGTTTAGAGTCAAAAATGATGCAAATGTACTGTAAGTAATGATGAATGATGAATGATGAATGATGAATTTTTCAGAAAACCTATTATCTTTGCTCTGATGAAAACAATTTTAAAATTATCTGTTTGTTTTTTATTTTTCGGACGAGCTTATCAACACTTGTTCGCAGACGCGCCTTATCGTGTCTTAGTTTGGGATGAAAACTTATTACAGTGCGTCACACATTTTTTTGATATAAAATGGAATACATATACTTTTTATGTCAATCTATTTGTGATTTGGTTGCAAAAAATCGTTGGTATCTTTTTCTTGATAAGTGGCATTGTTATTATTTTTGCAGAAAAAATGCCGCGTTCGACTCGAATTGTATGCCAAATCGCAGCAGGATGGCTCTTTTTATTGGCATTTTTGTACCAAAAAGACCATTTTTATCAACTTGGTCAATTATTGGAATACACACTTCAAATTGTTACACCAATAATTTTTATCCAAATGATGGAAAATCGCATCTCTAATACATTTGTAAATATTGCAATTACATTGGCTTTTTCGTGTCACGGATTATATGCAATCGGGTATTACCCAGTGCCTGTTACGTTTATTGAAATGACACTAAATGTTTTTAATTGTACCGAAACGAATGCTAAAATTTTCTTAAAAATCATGGGGATTTTAGATTTTATAGCCAGTATTTTTCTTTTTTTTCCAAAAACGAGGCGCGTGGGATTCATTTATTGCGTGATTTGGGGATTTTTGACGACGGTGGCGCGTCCTTACGCGTATGTGCAATGGGATTTAGGTATGATGAAATTTTTATATTGGATGTCAGAAGCGATGATTCGAGTGCCACATTTTGGCGTTCCATTGAATCAATTCCTTAAAAATGAAAAGCAATTTTGAGCATTATTTTTTGTAAATTTGTGTTAAGTAATTCATTTAAATTAGGAACTTTGTTTCTAATTTAAATAAAATTTGTTAAAATTCATATCTCTCATTTCTTAAAATTTTCTGAATGAAAACGTATTATTTATTGATTATCAATTTTTTATGTATTGCATCAATGCTACACGCACAAGAAGAAAGTGGCAAATATGCTGGATTAAATTACAGTAACTTGTTTCGTTTTGAGCAGGATTCGGCTGCTTACACGCTCGGCGCGGATGTGAATTTGCGTGAAAAAGCAACGGTTCAAGGTAAAGTGGTTGCGAAATTACCGATTGCAACCAAAGTTGTAATCGAAAAAGAATTAACAGATAGTTTGAGTTTAAATGGTTTTAAAAGTCCTTGGTATCAAGTCAAAACAGGTACAGGCGCGACGGCAAAAAAAGGTTTTATTTGGGGCGGTTTCCTTACAAGATGTTGTTTTGTGTCCAAAAAAGATAAAAATATTTTGTTTATTGCGGGTATTTCAAAATTTAATTACGAAAAAATGGATATGCTGATTCAATTACGCGCCCTTAAAAATGGTGTTGAATTAGCTAAAATTGAATTCAAAACGGTGGGTGATTATGGCTATAATATTGGCGGCAAATCACATGGCGATATCGGATTGGCGGGTATTGAGGAGTGTTTGGGTATCAAAATGATTTATGAAGCCTGTGATTATGGACAAGGTGAATATATTTTGTTTTGGGATGGTAAAAAATTTGTTTATGGAACGGACGGTGTAAGCGCGTCGAGTGCGGAGGCTTTTTATAGTACCGTTAAAATATTGTTCCCAAAAGAAAAAGGTGGTAAAAAAGATTGCATTGTCGTCAATACCGAAACAGGGCAATTTAATGAAAAAAAGAAAGATTATGATAAACCTAAAATTGAAAATAAAATTCTTCGTTGGCAAAATGGCAAATTAGCCAAATAAAAAATCGCTAAATCGTTTTTAACTTTTTCATAACAAGAAAAATCGTATTTGTTTTAAAACATAATGTAATTTTGAAACCTATCATTTCTTAATGAAATGATAGGTTTCAAATATTTGTTTTATTAAAATGAGCCTTCACATGCGATTTTTCAACATCCTTTTAATCGTTTATTGCGTAATTGCAACGCCTTTTTTACAACCGCCCGCACCCTACACGTTCACAACAACGTTGTCAAAAGACCAGATTTGGCGCAAAATAGTGACACTTTTCACTCATAATGGTATTTCTATCAAAGTTGTTGATAAAAATAGTGGCATTATTCAATCTGAAAAAATAGGTTTGGGGACTCATTGCAACGCCGAAGGGCAAGGCGATTCAACCGCTTGGGCATTATTTAATCGCGTTCCCGCAGGCGCATATTTGCAATATCCGCAATTGATGAATGGCGAATTAATGCTTTCAGTGGATGAACAAGGTGGGAAAACCCATGTTTCCATTCAACTTTTCAATCTTTTTGCGTTTCATAAAGATGTTTTTGAGGAAACCAAATATCAAATTCGTTCCACACAGGTTTTGGAAAAAATCATTGTGGATTACTTAACTCATTCAGAATCAAGCCTTTCGTTAAATCTTGATGACCCATTTGCGGTTTTTGATGAACCCAAATCGCAAGCCGACCAACGCGCCGCCGATAAAGCACGTCGTCAATTTGCGCTGGATAGTGCAAATCGAGTGGCGGACAGTCTCATCAAACAGCAACAAAAGCTACAACAGGAATATCCAGATTATGTGGAGGCACTCGCCGCATCAGGGCAGGCTCCGAGTCAACCGCTTCAAAAAGGCTCGACTTGGAAAGAAGTTTTGTTGGAACTTGGCTGCTTGATTGTGCTTGGATTATGGGTCTATATCAAGGTTAAATATCCAGATGAAGAATAAAATGAATGTGTAAAGATAGGGCAATGCCCTATCTTTACCAAATGATTATGTATTACGAAAATAAATTAGGTGACTCTGGATGATGAATTAAATCTGCTGTTTTAGAAGTGTTGATAATCCATTGCAATACGCCTAAAAGTTGTGGCAATTCGTTGATAAAATATCTTTTCTCATCTATAATAATTTGATTATCAACGTATTTTAAAAAACGCCACTCAATCCCTGTCGTCGAACAACCATACAACACATCAATCGGATAGATATCCATTTCATTAAACTTTTTTGCACCAATCAATTGCGCCTGCCTCTCGCCGGCAAATCTACCACGCATTAGCCCAAGTGTAATCCCCGCAATAGAGGTGTCAAGCCGGTCATTATAAGAATCGCGCGGAATCCCAAGAACACATCGCCTCCCTGGCGGCTTGGATATATCATGTTGCCTGCATGAGCCCCGAACCCTCATCCGCCGATGCCCTTGGCCCCTA